>NZ_JARVSP010000017.1:0-121398 GCF_030209115.1 Pseudomonas sp. FR229a
AATATCAACCAAAAGGGGCAGTTATCGCTTGAGGACAACCATAGAATCTCCCACACTGAATCCAGGCCGCACCGAAGATCCCTGTGGGAGCGGGCCGCCCTGTCTAGAGTTTCGCGCGCAAGCCGAACCGCTTCATCAACGTCGATTCCAGCAAACCCTTGGGCAGCAACGCCGCCAACAACGGCAACGCGCGGCTGCCATTGCCGATGCGGATCAAGCGTGGCGGTTTGCTCTGCTGCACAGCCTTGAGCACCTCGGCGGCAAACTCATTGGCCGGTGTCGGCTTGTCCTGCGACGCCTTGGCCCGCGCGCGAATGCCCTCACGCAGCGGAAACCACGGCGACTGCTCGTTGATCAACTGCTCGGCCTCGTGCCCGGCGTTTTTGGCAAAACTCGATTGAATCGCGCCGGGCTGGACTTCCATCACGCGGATACCGAACGGCGCCAGCTCCATGCGCAGGGCATCGCTCAGCGCATGCACCGCCGCTTTCGACGCGCAGTAGGCACCGGCGAATGGCGTGACCAGCACACCGGACACGCTGCCGATATTCACCACCAGACCTTTGGCCTGACGCAGCAGCGCAAACAGCGCGCGGGTGACACCGACAATCGAAAAGACATTGGTCTCGAACTGGCGCTGCATGGCCGCTACGCCGCCGTCGAGCAACGGCCCCATGGCGCCGTAACCGGCGTTGTTGATCAATACATCGAGGCCGCCGTGTTGCTGGTGGAGTCGCTCGGCGAGTAGTTCCAGCGCGGCGCCATCGTTGACGTCCAGCTGGATCGCGATGAAACCGGCGGCGCTGAGCGCGGCGACGTCTTGCGTCTTGCGCGCACTGGCCCAGACTTCGTAGCCGGCGGCTTTGAACGCATCGGCAAGGGCGCGGCCGATGCCGCTGGAACAACCGGTAATCAACGCAACGGGCATGGCGCATTCCTTGTGCAAAATAAGGTGTGGAGGAGATCAGTCGGAGAAACTGCCCTGCAAATGCTCGGCGCGAAACTCCAGGCTTTGCGGGCGATAGCCGGGGCGCAGCGGCGGCAGTGGCAAGCAGTCTTCCCACGCGGCGCCGGCCTGCAGTTCGCCGGGGCCGCGATAACGCGGGGCTGTGTATTGATTGTCCGCCAGGTTGACCGTATCGCCCGGCGCATAGGCAGCGATGCGCCAACGCAGTTCGGTCAGCGGCACGTCGTTGCCGTTGTTCATTTTCAATTGCAGCGGACGGTCGGCCGGGCATTGTTCGGGAGCGTAAGCGATGCGCAGTTCCAGGCGCGCGAGTTGCTTGATCTCGCGGTTGTCCAGCCACACCACCCACATGGCCACAAAACCCAGCCCAATCGCCGCCGCCACCGAAACCGGCAAGGCCTTGGCCGGATAGCGCAGCAGCAGGATCAACCAGGTGATGACCAGCAGGATGCCGATGAACATGCGTGAGCGCTCCGTGGGTGAGTGAGCCCCATCCTACCGAAGGCTTGGCGCAATGGGTATTCGGGACGAGTTTGATCGCACCGTTGGTCGGGACTGTAATTTCTGACAGTAGGAATGCGGTTCCGCGCTTGCTCTCATGAGCCAAGGGCACACTGGGACGTTGACGCACTATGGGCATCCACAGCAATACGCCAACGCTTGCCGTGAACGATCCGCGCGGGTTGGCCATCCTCAGCGTCAACTACTGGCGCGCCGATGCGGCGCTGGCAAGCGAGCCCCGCATCGAGCGGACGTTGCGCGACAACGCCGGCCGTGCAGTCAAACAATGGGATGCGCGATTGTGGGCGTTGCAGGCGATTGATCCACAAGCGCCCGCCAGCCTCACCACTGCCCATGCCTTGAACGATATCGCGCTGCGCTCGGACAGTACCGATGCGGGAGTCCAGGTCCAGTTGCCGGGTTTGGCCGGCCAGACGCTGTGCAACTGGGACAGCCGTGGCACATGCCGCGAAATTGCATACGATGACTTGTTGCGACCTGTCGCGGTGTTCGAGGAAGGCACCGGCGTACCTCGCCGTTGTTCCGAGCGTCTTGCCTATGGCCGCCCCGGCGCGGGCGATCCGCTGCGCAATCAGCTCGGTCAAGTGATTCGTCATGACGATCCCGGTGGCAGTGTTCAGTTCTCGCAGTTTGCGATCACCGGGCAGTGCAGTGAAAACATCCGTCACTTCACGCTTGAGCCGGTTGCCGCGGATTGGCCAGAGGCTATCGTCGATCGACAGAAGTTGCTCGAACCCCAAGGGGCAACCACACAATGGCGCTATGCCCCGCTGGGACCTGTGCTCGAGCAGTTCGATGCCGGTGGCAATCGGCAGGCCTTCGCACTGACTCTCCACGGCCATCTACGCGCAGTTGAAATACGGCTCAAACTTCAGACTCAGGACCATTCGGTCGTCAGTGATATTCGCTACGACGCTTACGGACAAGTCACTCATGAACTGGCAGGCAACGGCGTGCTGACTACGCTGAGCTACCGTCCCGAAGACGGTCGCCTGCTTACTCGCCATGCTCGGGACAATCTGGGCAACGTGCTGCAGCATCTGATCTACGCCTACGACCCGATGGGCAATGTAACGAGTATCGAAGACCAGGCATTGGCCGTGCGCTGGTTCGCCAACCAGCGCATCGAGCCGGTCAGTCGTTATCGCTATGACAGTCTCTATCAGTTGTCCCATGCCACTGGCTGGGAGGCCGGCGTTGCCGGTGGCGGGCCGACCGCTGTCGCCAACTACAGCCAGCGTTATCATTACGACGCCGGCGGCAATTTGCGCGAGCTGACTCACGTCGGCCAACGGAGTCCAGGTCATCAACTGCAGGCCGCACGCTACAGCAATCGGTGTTTGCCGTGGCACGACGGTAAGCCGCCCTCTGAAGCAGAGATCGCTGCAACTTTCGATTCGCGGGGTAATTTGTTGTTGCTGGATCAGGGGCGCCGGTTGCAGTGGAATCTGCGTTGCCAGCTGGACTCGGTCGTGGTCGTCTCACGCCGATCAGATGCCGATGATCGTGAAAGCTATCTCTATGACGGCGCCGGTCAGCGGGTATGCAAGACGCGTTCGTCACGGGCCTCTGCACGCAGTCTTCTTGCACAGGTGCGTTATCTGCCAGCGCTGGAATTACGCACCGATACCGGCACCGGTGAGAGCCTGCAGGTGATCATCGTGCGGACCGGACTCAATATCGTACGCGTCCTGCATTGGCAGAGCCCATCGCCGACCGGCGTCAATTATCTCTACCGATACAGTTTCAATGATCATCTGGGCTCAATCAGTCTTGAGCTGGACGCGGATGCGCAGCTGATCAGCCGGGAGCATTTTTATCCATTCGGTGCAACGGCGTGGGCCGAAGAACCCGACGTCAGCTACAAGACCGCGCGGTATTCGGCAAAGGAACGTGACGCCACGGGACTTTACTATTACGGGTTTCGCTATTACGTGCCGTGGCTGCAACGCTGGCTGAACAGCGATCCTGGCGGAGCGATCGACGGCCATAATCGCTATCGCGCGCTACGCAATAACCCAATGACTTACAGGGACAGCGACGGGCGCAAGCCCGATAAGCCTGCTGGCGATCGGGTGTATCACGATCTTGCCGACAAAAAACTGGTCAATCCCACGCAAGCCGCCGGCATGCAGCCCGTGCGCCGTTACTTCGAGAATGATCCCAACCCTGACGTCCAGGCCTACCGCGGTGAAATACCCTTGGTTCTGGCGGAGCTGGGTGCCCGGGACAACTCCATGCTCAACACCCATCAGGCGCACGTTATCGCTGCTGCCCGGACGAACACGGCGTCGCCCTCCGGTGCTGTTCTTTATCACTCCGGAGAGCTGGTTTCATCAGCGATGAACAGAGTGGTGGGAGAGGAGGCTACCAGTCGGGTAATGGGCCCCTTGTCTGTCGCGTTCAACAGCCCCGTCGAAGATCCCAACGTATTGGCTGCGAGACGGGGAGCTGTAGCCACGGGCTTCAAGGTCGGTGGGAAATTATTGATGCACGCCTCCAATCCTGCCGTACAGCTGGTTGGAGCAGCGAGTGTTGCCCTAGGCAAGGTGATGGATATTTCAGAGGCGCAAACGCGTATTCAACACAGAGTTTTGACCACCCCCGTCCATGCGCCGTTGTCACCTTCGAATACACCCGCAGTAGACTTTCAGTCGTTGAACCCAGCATCGTCTGCACGGCATCAAGCGCAGCTTGCAAACCACGGTGAAACACCGAGCCCATGGGCGCAACAACTGCTGGTTGCCGGTTTTACAGCGCCGTTGGAGGGTGTTCATGCGGTTGATGGCGCAACCGTCGAAGACAAGTGGATGAACAGACCTCGCCGAAACTATGGCTTCGGCTAAACGGAAAAAAAGCCCCCGCCCAGCCCGCTGCGGATAGGGGACGCAACGGGCTGGACGAGGGCTTCTTGTTTCAGCGAGCGATTACTGCGCGATGGTTTTCACCGAGACGCCGCGCTCGACCGGGGTGGAGCGGCCGTAGATATCTTCGAAACGCTCGATATCGTCTTCGCCCAGGTAGCTGCCCGATTGCACTTCGATGATTTCCAGCGGGATCTTGCCCGGGTTGCGCAGGCGGTGCACCGAGGCGATCGGGATGTAGGTCGACTGGTTTTCAGTGAGCAGGAACACGTTCTCGTCGCAGGTCACTTCGGCGGTGCCGCTGACCACGATCCAGTGTTCGGCGCGGTGGTGGTGCATTTGCAGCGACAGGCACGCGCCCGGCTTGACCGAGATGTGCTTGACCTGGAAACGCCCGCCCATGTCCACCGAGTCGTACGAGCCCCACGGACGATACACTTCGCAATGGTTCTGGGTTTCGCTGCGGCCCTGCTCGTTGAGCGTGTTGACCATCTGCTTGACGCCCTGGACCTTGTCCTTGTGGGCGATCATCATCGCGTCCTTGGTTTCGACCACGACGATGTTTTCCAGGCCGATTACCGAAACCAGTTTGCCGTTGCCGTGGATCATGCAGTTCTTGCTGTCCTGAATCACCACGTCGCCTTTGCTGACGTTGCCGTTGGCGTCTTTTTCATTGACTTCCCACAGCGACGACCAGCAACCGACATCACTCCAGCCTGCAGTCAGCGGCACCACGCAGGCGCGCTGGGTCTTTTCCATCACCGAGTAGTCGATGGAGTTGTCCGGGCAGCAAGCGAAGGTGGCTTCATCGAAAGTGACGCTGTCGGCGTCCTGCTGGCTGCGCTCGAGGGTCAGCAGGCAGGTGTCGTAGATGTCTGGATCGTGCTTTTTCAGTTCTTCGAGGAAGCGGCTGGCGCGGAACAGGAACATGCCGCTGTTCCAGTAGTAACCGCCGGATTCGACGTACTCGGTGGCGCGCTTCACGTCCGGTTTTTCGACGAAGTGCGAGACACGGCTGACGCCTTCGGGCAGCAGCGAATCAGCGGTGGACTTGATGTAGCCGTAGCCGGTTTCCGGTTTGGTCGCCGGCACGCCGAACAGGACCATTTCGCCGTTTTCCGCCGCGACGGTGGCCAGGGCCAGTGCGCGTTGCAGGGCTTTCTGGTCTTCCAGCACGTGGTCGGCCGGCAGCACCAGCATCAGTTCGTCGCGACCTTCATTGACCAGCATCATCGCGGTCAGGGCCACGGCCGGCGAAGTGTTGCGGCCGAACGGTTCCATCAGGATGCGCTGGCATTCCAGATTGCGTGCGGCCAGTTGCTCGTTGACGATGAAACGGTGCTCTTTGTTGCAGACCACGATCGGCGTGTCCATGCCTTCGAACACCAGGCGCTCGAGGGTTTGCTGGAACAGGGTGTGTTCGCCGGTCAGGGCGAGGAATTGCTTGGGGAATTGCTTGCGCGAAAGAGGCCACAGACGCGAACCGCTACCACCTGACAAGATCACCGGAATCATAGTTTTTACTCCATAAAATCAATTTGGTTAGAGCCCTGTGGGAGCGAGCCTGCTCGCGAAAGCGCTGGCTCAGTCGACATTGATGCTGCATGTCAGACCGTATTCGCGAGCAGGCTCGCTCCTACAAGGGTTACTGCGTCAGTTCGGGAAAAGGGTTAGCGAGTCGACACCGGGCGTTTCACCCAGACTGGCGACAGGTTGCTGCCGTTGCCGGTGACGTACAGCACGGCTGCCTCACCACGCTCCAGCGCGACCGGTTTTACGTCGCCGACTTTCTTGTCGCCTTCGTACAGCGCCAGGCTGACTTTCACCGGGTTGATTTCACGTTCGCCACGGCCTTTGGCCGCGACGTTCGGCACCACTTCGGTCTTGCCGTCGGCGGTCTTCAGGGTCAGCGGCTTGTCGCTGAGGTTCTGCACGCGCACCAGGGATTTCTGCTTGTTCTTGAACGGTGGTTCTTCGATCAGTTGTGGCGCGCCGGAAGCGTTGTTGACCAGGGTGTAGTAGTGGTCACCGGCGAGTTTCACCGGCAGGGTCTGGCTGCCGATCTTGGCGCTGTAGTCGCCGCCCGGCATGAAGCTGAAGTCGCTGCTGGCCAGTGGCGCGATATCGCTCAGGCTGGTGCTGCCGACAGTGGCGCTGACTTCAGCGTTGCTGGCGTTGTAGACACGTACGAAGGTCGAGCCTTTCGGCGCGGTCGGGCCGTACAGTGCAGCATCGCCACCGGCGAAGGCTGGGACGGAAAGCACGCTGAGGCCAGCAACCAGTGCGAAGCTTTTAGCGAGACGACGAGGAGTAGTAGTGAAAGTCATGGTGTACCTCTCTTTCAGTTTTGCGCCCGATCGGGCGTCTCGGATTTAGTGTTGATGGCTACGTTTTGTTGGCGGGCGCCGGCTTGTTTGAGCTCTGCGACCCACTGTGGGTCGGCGTCGCCGATTTCGTTGTTCACAGGCAGATATCGTTCAGGAAACTCCCAGATCAGCACTTGTGGCGGGCTGTTCTTGAAGTCATCGCTTTTCAGGTAGCTGAGCATTGGCAGAATCGGGCCGTGGCCGTCTTCGGCGTAGTTGACGACGTCGCTGTGCAGCGCTTGCTTGAGCGCACCGACGAAGTTCCAGTTGGGGTTGGCGCTGTAGCTGGTGCCGATCAGTGCCACCGGTACTTCGCTGTTGGCGAACAGGGCGTCGTCACCGGCAGGTTGCTCGGCGGCCACGGTGTTGCGTTTGAGCAGAGGCTCAGGCGCCGGCATCATGTTTTCGAACAGCGGATCGAGCGGCAGGAACAGACGCAGATCGCCCTTGTGCGTGACCTTCTCAGCTGGCGTGGTGACGAAGCGCTGTGGCTCGCCGCTCAGGGGGAATTTCTCGGCAATGGTCCTGGCCAGCGTGTTGGCCGCGATTTCGGCGCCTTCCGGGGTCCAGTGGGTGTCGGTGCGCAGGAACACTTGCTCACCGTTCTGCTTGGCCTGTTGCAGCGGGCCGAGCAGGTCAGGGGCGAGGATCTTGTCGGCAGCGACACGGGCGTGGAAATCCTGATACAGGTTCTGGTGAATGCTCGCAGGCTTCACTTCACCCAGATGCTCCGGGTACAGACGCACCTTGGCCGGCACGATCGCCATCACCAGTTTCACGCCTTTCTCTTTCAGGGTCTGGCGCACGCCTTCGACCAGCGCGTAGTTGCCTTGCAGGTTCTGCTCTTCGTTGACGATCGGGTTGAATTCCTCATCGCTGTACAACCACTGGTCGCGGCCGAGCACGACGCCCGGACGACCTTCGTTGAACAGTTTGAAATCCAGCGCGGCCCAGAGGTTGGTGCCCAGACGCTTGATCGGGAATTCATCGTCATAGTGGGTTTCCACCGCCTTCGTCCAGCGGCCGTTGAGCACCGTCGCATCGGCGTTGGTGCTGAAGCCGAAGAAGCTGCGAACCGACCACAGGCCCAGGACCAACAGCGTCACCAGGAACAGGGCGATGTAGAAGATGCGTAATGAGCGGGTCATGTCAGATCCCTCAGAACTGGAAGTAAAGGAACGGCGAGAAACTTTGCGCCGAGAGTTTGAGAATCGAGGCGATGAACAGCAGCAGGATCAGCCCGCGCATCACGTAGCGCGACCAGTCCGCGGTCCAGTAGGCCGGTTGCACCTGGGCTTCGACGCCGACGGTGTAGCCAGGTTCATGGATGCTCGCAGGATTTTCACCAGGCGCTGCCTTGATCATTCCCGGGGTCGCAGTGGCAGGGCCATCGGCCTCGACGTTGACTTCAGGTTTGGTCTTGGCTGGCGGCTGATTGGTGTACAGATCACGCAGGCCGAAGAACGCCAGGGTCACGTAAGCCACCACCAGGGTTGCCACTTGCAGGCCGGTCAGGCTGGCCTGATTGAGTTCCGACAGCGACCAGTCACCGAAGCTGAACATCGCGCCGTACATGCGTCCGGCAACGTGCAGGTTCTCGGCACGGAAGATCACCCAGCCCATCACCACCAGCAGGAAGGTCAGTGCCCAGCGGATCGGGTTGAGGCTGCGCGGCGAGGTGTTCAGGCCGAGCATTTTTTCGATCGCCAGCCACATGCCGTGCCAGGCGCCCCAGATGATGTAAGTGATGTTCGCGCCGTGCCACAGACCACCGAGCAGCATGGTCAGGAACAGGTTGCGATAGGTCATCAGCGTGCCTTTGCGGTTACCGCCGAGCGTGATGTACAGATAGTCACGCAGCCAGGTCGACAGGCTGATGTGCCAGCGGCGCCAGAACTCGGTGATCGACTGGCTGATGTACGGCTGCTTGAAGTTTTCCATGAAGCGGAAACCCATCATCAAGCCCAGGCCGATGGCCATGTCGCTGTAGCCGGAGAAGTCGAAATACAGCTGCGCGGTGTACGCCAGCGCACCGAGCCAGGCGTCGCCCGTGGTCGGGTTCTGCAGGGCGAAGCAATGGTCGGCGACCACGGCGAGGGTATCGGCGATGAAGACTTTCTTGATGAAACCCTGCATGAACCGCGTGCAGCCCTCGGAGAACTTGTCGAGGGTGTGCGTGCGGTTGTTGAACTGATCGGCGAGGTCGCGGAAACGCAGAACCGGGCCGGCAATCAGGTGCGGGAAGATCGCCACGAACGCTGCGAAGTCGATCAGGTTGCGCGTCGCCGGAGTGTCGCCACGGTACACGTCGATGATGTAGCTGATCGATTCGAAGATGTAGAACGAAATACCGATCGGCAGCAGCACGTGGGTGAGGATGAACGGCTCGAGACCGAACGAGGTCATGATCGCATTGATGCTGTCGACGCCGAAGTTGGCGTACTTGAAGTAGCCGAGGATGCACAGGTCCACCGCCACGCCGAGCAACAGCCAGCGCTGCGCCGGTTTGGTCCTGACGCCGGCGGCACCGACTTTAAGGCCGATCCAGTAGTTCCACAGCGTGACGCCGGCGAACAGCGCGAGGAAGTCCACCCGCCACCAGGCGTAGAACACATAGCTGGCGATCAGCAGCAGCAGGTTGCGATAGCGTTGCCCGCTCAAGTAGTACAAGCCGAGAAAGATCGGCAAGAACAGAAACAGGAACACGTTGGATGAAAATACCATCCCGATCTCTCCATGTTTGAACCAACAGTCAAGGGCCAAAGCCCCCCCAAACCCCCCGTGGTAGTGGAGGGGTGACACAGTGTTTGCTTGAGGTCTGGGCTGGCCGTCAAACCGCGCCCCTCACCCCCCGCCCTCTCCCGGAGGGAGAGGGAGCCTGATCTCCATGGTTTTCAAAAATGGAGATCGACTCGGTATTTCAGGTCGGCGGATTTCTCAAAAGCACCTCGTCAAGTTCCCTCTCCCTCCGGGAGAGGGTTAGGGTGAGGGGCTTTTGCTCTTCGCCTTTCAAGAACCCTTGTTGCCCTTTTCATGGGACGGGTCGTAGACCTTGGTCAGGTCGCCGCCAAGGCGGAAGGTCTTGAACGGTTGCATGTCGCGTTTCTTCTCGATCACATCCGGCGCACAGGTGTAGAGGGTGCAGAACGGTTCGAGCCAGGCGAATTTCATGTCCTCTTTCAGGTCGGTCATGTCCTGCTTTTTGCCGTTCTTTTCTTCGAACTCATCAGGGTCCTTCACACCGGCCAGCACACGATCACCGAGACGCTTCAGTGCGCCGTTGTTTTCCTGACGCAGATCGACACCGTTGACCTGAGCGAAACTGGCGATCATCGCCAGCGGCGGCAGGGCGTAGTTGTGATAGGCGAGGGCGCGTTGCTGGCGCTTGAGTTCGTTGGGCAGGAAGCCGTCGGCGTCGACTTGATTGACGCCGACCTTGTATTCCTTCACCGCCCAATCAAACAGGTCGCGGCGGTTGGTGGCGACGGCGGTGGCCATCACCGACCAGGCGGCCCAGTACGAGTGGTTGTTGGTTTTTTCCAACGGCAGGTTGTCCCAGTCGCTGACCACCTGATCGGCCATTTTGCTGAACCAGGCTTCGATCAGCTGCGCTTCCTGCTGATGCTGGGCCAACGGATGCGAGTCGGAAAACTTCAGGCGAATGTACGACGAGGCCATGCTGCCCAGCGCCCATTTGCGCATCGACTTGCCGGTGTGGTTGAAGTCTTTCGACATCAACGCATCGGCCTTGGCCCACGCGGTCAGCCAGTTGAGCGTGCATTCGAGCTGCTCCGGGCGACCGTCGCGCATGAACTGCATGACGCGTTTGGCGGTGCCGCGCTCCAGCGTGGTGATGTCTTTGGTGGTGTCGCGAAAGGCTTTTTCCGACTGCACGTTCAGCGTTGCGCGGGCCTTGTCCGAACCTTCGTATTTGCTGCGAAATTGCAGCGGTCCGGTGTACGGCGCCGGCATGGCATCGCAGCCATCGCTGTTGTCGCCGGTCTTGAATTTATCCACCGGGGCGAAGTAGCCCTGCGGTGGACGCAATGGCGCAGCGGCCTGGGTCGCCCCGGCGAACATCGCCAGGCTCAGGAGCGTCGGTGCCAACAGATTTTTCAGTTTCGGATTTCGCATAGCAGACCTCATTGCCCGAGCTGCGCGGTCTGTTGACCAGCGCCCGGGAATACGTTGCGTTTGCAGATTTTCGCTTCGACTTTTTGTGGCGCGGCGCCAGGTCCGGCTTCAGGACCCTGGACTTCGACCGCCAGCAGGTTTTGCGAGGCCCAGTCTTCGTCCGTGCGCAGCTCAAAGGCGAAACGACCGTCGGTGTCGGAGGTTTCCGGTTTCTCGATCTTGATGTCCTCGTGGCGACCGTTCATGTACCAGAGGGTGGCTTGCAGGGTTTTCACCGAGGTGTCGGCGAAGCGGATGTCGACCTGATGACTTGCGTTTTGCAGGTTCAGGTTCTTGCTGTTGACCAGCAGTTCTTGCTTGCTGCCCGGTTTCAGCGTGGTGCTGGCGGACATCTGTGCGTCTTTGCCTTCGCAACCGTTGTCGAGCAGCGCCATCATCTGGCGATAGATGGTTTCCTGGTCGAGGCGGTACAGCGGCGAGAATTCCCAGATGAGAATCTTCGGCGGGGTCTTCTGGAATTCTTCGCTGCCCAGGTACTGCAACATCGAACCTTCCAGACCGCCGCCGGGGAAGGCCACGTTGAGAATGTCGGCGCCGATGGCTTCTTCAAGGAAACCGGCGAAGTTGTAGTTCTTGCCGCTGTGCGACGTACCGACCAGAGTGATCTGCGGATTGCCGGAATCGCCGAACAGATCGCCGTCGCCTGCCTCGCCTTTCGGCTCGGTGGTGAACTGGTCCATGTACTGGATCGCGTAGCTGGTGCCACACAGTTGCCCGGCCATGTTGTGCAGGGTGCCGGTCTTGCCCATGCGCCCGGACTTCTTGGTCTCGAATTCACGCTTGGGAATGTCGGCGAAAGCCGGGATCTGCTTGACCTTTTCCGCCACGATTTTTGCCGTGCGCTGAGCGCCGTATGGCGTCCAGTGCTGGTCGCCACGGAAGTAGAAATCGTGGGCGGGCAGGGTGTCCGGCAACGATTCGTTGGTCAGTGGCGACAGGTCCGGCACCACGTAACCCATCTTGGCGAAACGGCCGAGCATGGTCTTGTAGTTGCCCAAGGCTTTCTCGTAGTCGAACGCGGCTTTTTCCTGCGGGTTGAGCTTGTTGCGGTTCACCAGGCCTCGGGTCGGCTGGTAAACGATCACCAGCTCGACGCCTTTGCTCTTGAACGCATCGTGCAACTGTTGCAGGCGCTTGTAGCCGGCCGGCGTGGTGTTGAACTCGGTGCGCAAATCTTCCTGGGTACGGAACAGCCAGTCGCCCTGCGCCTGTACCAGGGTGGTGAAGTTCTGCTGATAACGCGTGGTGTAGTTTTTTGCGTCATGGGCCGCCGGGCACAGATTGCAGCACGGCTCGGCGGTGAACTTCGGTGGCGTGACGCTTGCGCCTTCAGCGTCGGCGCGTGCGTTGCCGGCAGCAAGAATGCCGAGAGTCAGGGCCGAGAGGCTGAGCAGTTTGATCATGTGTGGGTGCATAAAAATTATCCTCAGTCCTGCAATTCGGTCTGGCGTTCGACAGGGTCGATCAGCACGGCTTTCTGCTGGCGCACCAGCAGGTCGAGAATTTCATCCTGGCGCTCGCCGAGGATGCCGTTGAAGCTGATGCCGCTGGACTTGGTCGGCGCCAGCATCGACACGCGATACAGCTCGACACTCAGCGGCGAGTCGATCGACAGCGGGCCGCTGCCATTGGCCGCCAGTTCGCCGCCAACCACGATCAGCGACACCTGCGCGTCGAACGGGTCGAGCTTGATGTCACGGTCGGTGTCGGTCAGGTCCTTGATGTGGCCGTAGATACCGGTCAGGCCGTTGGTCATGGCGACGTTTTCGTAGAGGCGGATGTTCACGCTGTTACGAATACGGATGCCGTGACGGGTATTGCTGATGACCTTGTTGCCCCACAGCAGGTTGTCGGCGGACTCGTAGAGCGTGATGCCGTCGGTGTGGTTCTTGTAGATCTCGTTGTAGGCAATGATGTTGTTGACGCTGTTACGGTCGATCACCAGGCCCGACAACTTGTTGTCGTAACTCTTGTTGTTGAAGATGAAGCTGTCGTTGACCTCACGGGAAATGATGATCCCGTGCTTCTTCTTCGTGCCGTGAACAGTGTTCTCGGCAATGATCAGACGGTGCGAGCGGTCATGCGGGTCGATGCCGTAGACGATGTTGTCTTTGTAGGTGTTGCCCTTGACCACGAAGTCGCGGGTTTCGTAGCAGTAGAAGCCGTACCACATGTCCGAGAACTCGGAGCCGACGATCCAGCCGGTCGGTTCCGGGCGCTTGAGAACCTTGGCCATGTTCGGCGTGTACTGGGAAATACTCACTCCGTACGACTTACTGTTGGCGTAACCGAAACTGGCCATCTTGCTGTTGACGATGTAGGTCTCGGTGCCGCCCCAGGCGAGCAGGAACGGGCGGAATTCCTTCGGCGAACGGAAGGTTGCCGGGCCGTTGTCCTTTTCGCGCCAGCCGGTGACTTTGGTGTCACGCACGAACAACTGACCGTCGTTGATCAGGAACGAACCGGCCTCTTGCGACAGGCGCAGTTCCTGGGTCTGACCGTCGATTTCGAGGATGCCTTTCTCGCCGACCACGATCGGCAATTTGGCCAGGTAAACGCCCGGCGAGGTCTCGCTGAAATACTGCTTGGGCAGCTTTTTCGCCAGATCCTTGAGGTTCATGTAGCCGTCGTCTATGAAGATCGCCTGCGGGATGCCGTGCTGACGCACAACCCATTCGGCCATCTTGTTATCGCCGCCGATGAAATCCTTCAGGGCGTTTTCCTGCATCATCCGGCGCACGCTGATCTTGCCCGGTTTGCTGCGCACGATTTTCGCCGCAGCGGCCTCGGCGGTGAAGCCGGACAGGTCGGGCAGTTTCGGCTTGGCCAGTTGCAGCGCCTCGGTCGGCGCGCTGCTGACGGTGTAGGTCTTGGCCTGCTGCAGTTCCTTGGCCACGGTCGCAGGTTTCGCCGGTTCAACATTGGCGAAGGCGCCGGCGCTGGCCAGCAGCATCGCGCCGGCCAGCAGGCTGAATGAGCCTGTTCTGGTGCTGATCATGTCGGGCACTCCCTTGGCGGTTTGCATCAGAAGCGCCAGATCACGTCAATGAATGCGCGGTGCATGTAGGAATCAACCTGGCTGCCGTAGGCATCGCCCGGTTTGAACACACCGCCACGGAAACGCACCAGTGCCGAAGGCTCGTCGATCGACTGGCTCAACGCCGCCGGCAACAGGCCTTGCTTGAAGTACTTGGTGACGACCAGGTCCATTTCCTGACCCAGGTCCTTGTTGCCATCTTCAAGCGGCAGCGAGGTGCTGGAGAGAATCGCGCCGGTGACGTCGTCGGTGTTGTTTTCCACCGCGTTGATGCCGTTGCTGCCGACCGGCTTGTTGCCGTCGACACGCCAGAACTTGTGGTAGATCAGGCTGGCGTCGTACTCGTCGTTGACCATCCACGAACCGAACAGGGTGGCGGTCTGCATGTTGTTCATTTCGCCACGGAATGCTTCGCCGAAACGGTGTACGCGCGAACGGGTACCGGTGTAGTTGGAGCGGTTGCTCTCCAGACCGTTCTGTTCGTAATCGGCACTGGCGCGGGCATAGGCACCGCCGACTTGCCATTGTGGATCGAGGCGCAGGCGCACGCCGACATCGGCGGCCCAGCCGCTGATGTCATCGCTGCGCTTGGCTTGTGTCGGGCGCGTGCCATCGGCGTTCAGCGCGTTGACCGTATCGCGGTCGCCGCTCATGCCGGTGATGCTGCCCCAGTAGTTGACGGTGTTGGTGTTGCGCCAGTTGTAGGCGTCGCTGTCGGCAGTCAGGCCGATCCAGCTGATGTCGCCGTTCTCGGTCTTGTCCAGCGAGTCGCGCGGGACGCCCGGCTCGGCGTAATCGAGTTTGCCGTCGTCGTGAGTGTGGTGACCTCGAATGCCGACCCACTGGCCCGGTGTCCACTGGTAAGCGGCGTCGGCGTAGGCGTGCAGGCGATCCTTGTCTTTCGGCGCCAGCTCTTTGAGGTCGGTGCGGTATTCGCTGAAGCGCTCGGCCACACCGGCATTGGCGCGCAGCAGGGTGGTGTCGAAGGTCCAGTTCAGCGCTTCGATGTTGGTGTCGCGCCATTGGCCGTCGTCATTGCGCAGACGCTGGCGACCGAACTTGAGGATCTCGCCAGGGTACGGCGTGAAGCCGCTGTAGCCGACCCAGAACTCGCGCATCGCCAGGTAGTTTTTCTTGGTTTCGCGATCGCCGCTGTCGGTGGTCTGTTCACCGTCGGACTGCTGCAGGGTGTCGGTCTCGATGATGTCGGTCGAGGTCACCGCCTGGCCCATCGCGTAGGCGCTCCACGCGCCGCTTTCGCCGTAGATCCATGGACGCAGGTCGAGGCCCACGCCATTGACGTCGCCGCCACCGGCAGTGCCGAGGTCACGGTCGTCTTCGGATTGACCGGTGAGTTTCACTTCCAGACCGAAGTTCTTGCTTTCAGTCATCGCAGCCAGTGTCGGGCAAGACCAGATCAGCGCGAAGGTGAGGCCAATACCGGCCTTCACGAATGGGTTCAGCTTCATAGTTTTTCCTCGCCGTCTTCTTCTTGCAGGGCGTGCAGTTGCAGCGTGTTCGAGTTCAGGGCGCCACGGCTGGCCTGTTCCTGTTGCAACAGGCGGCGGGCTTCGGGCAGGCGCTCGGGCGGCAATTGCGCCTCGAGGGTCGCTGCCAGTTCATCGGCTTGCGGGGTGTTCTGCGCCTTGGCCAGTTGGCTGAATACGTAGGCGTTCAGCGGATCGGGCTTGGTGCCCTTGCCTTGGGAAAACAGCTGGGCGATGGCGAAGTCGGCACTGTTCTGACCGTTGCGCGCAGCGGTCAGCAGGTGGTCGAGGGCCTTCTGCGGATAGACCTTGCCGAGGTAGCCACGGCGATAGATCTGGCCGAGGTAGTAGTCGGCGGCCACTTCGCGGCCAACGGCTTTCTGGAAGTGTTCCTCGGCGACTTTGGCGTCGGCCGGAACCATTTTGCCTTCGTAGTAGACCTTGCCCAGCAACAGTTCGGCGCGCGGCTGATCGGCGGCGCGGCCATTGTCCAGGTACTTCATCATCTGGTCGACGTCGCCCAGTTCGGGGAAGTCGTAAAGCAATTGGGCGAGGGTGACCCACGACGCCGGGTAGCCCGGAGCGATCGGCTCGAGCAGCGCCTGGGCAGTTTTTTCGTCGGTCTTGCCCAGGGTCGAATCGGCCAGCACGCGGGCCACGGAATCGACTCGCTGCGCGGTGACGGTGCCACGGCTGTAACCGGCCTGCATCTGCTTGATCAATTCGGCCTGTTGCTCCGCCTGGCCACGTTTCTGGTAGACGGTAGCCAGTTCGACATAGCAGATGTCGGTGGTGTTGAGTGCGGCCTTGCAGATCTTTTCCACGTCATCCAGGTGCTGGTCGTAAGTGCCCTGGGTGCGATACAGCAGCACCTGCGCCAGACCGGCTTCCGGGTAGCCCGACTTGCGCCACTGATCGATCTGCTGCTGGGCGTTGATGTTGGGGAAGCTGTGCGGGTATTGCAGGTACAGCATCGCCAGCGGGATCAACGTATTGCCTTCGCCATTGGCGGCGGCTTTTTTCAGCAGGGTTTCGGCTTCATGGTGCTCGGCTTCGGTGGAGCCCGGCTTGGCCACCAGCAGGCGACCGAGACGTGCCTGGGCACGCGGCGAAACGCTCGCCGCTGCGCGGTAAGTCGCTTCGGCCTGTTTCATCTGCGCCGGGTCACGGCTGTCGACCTGGATATCGGCCAGACCGACTTGCGCCTCGCTGTAACCCAGATCGGCCAGTTGCTGGTAATTCTGCGCGGCGGTGGCGGTGTCGCCACGCTTGAGCGCTTCGTTGGCCAGACGCTGATCGGGCAGCCCGGCGCAACCGGCCAGACTCACTGCCAATGCCAGGGCACACACCGTTCCCTTGTAGGAGTGAGCCTGCTCGCGATGCAAGCGACTCGGTACATCAGACAAACCGCGGCGATCCCATCGCGAGCAGGCTCGCTCCCACAGGGTCGGCGGTGTGTTCAAGTTATGCGTAGTCACAGGCATGTCCTCGACTTAAAGACCGGCAGCCATGGCTTTGTCGATCAGCCAGTTCAGGTTCGGGCCACGGTCGCTGTTCACTTCCACCGGGCGGCCGGCGAGGCTGCTGTCGAGCGGCTCGTCTGGCTGGATCTGCACGCGGATGTCGGAGGACAGGTCGGCGCTCTTCAGGCTGGTGCTGCTGACGATCTTGCCGGTGCGGGTCTTGTCTTCGCCGGCGATCTGGAAGCTGACTGGCGTACCCGGACGCACGTCGCCGAACTGGCGATAGGAGAAGCGCGCATCGACGGTGGCCTGGGTGTTGCGTGGCACCAACTGGAAGATCACGTCGCCCTTGCTCGCGTACTGACCGTCAGCCACCAGTTGCTGGGCCACGGTGCAGTCGCACGGCGAAGTCAGGGTGCCGGTCATTTGCTTGCCGAACAATTCTTCAACCTTGGCCGGGGCCAGTTGATCTTCGGCCAGATGGCCCTTCAGCACGTCGAGCATGCTGGTGCTGAAGGTCGCCAGCGGTGCGCCTTTGGCAGCGACGCCGTCGGACTTGACCAGACTTTGCACGGTGCCGTCGCGCGGCATGGTGATGTTCATCCCCGGCACGCTGACCAGACCGGCCTGCGCATGGCTGACGAAGTACATGCCGTACACCGACTTGAAGATGAAACCGGCAGCGACCAGGCCGACAGCGAAAATACCGGCGCTGAAGGTCACGGCTTTCAGACGGCCGAACGGGGTCATGCCGGTATCGTCGGTCTTGTTCTTGCGCGCCTTGGTGAAATTGTCGCGCTGCAGGGTCGCCAGCACTTCGCCGATGCTGACGATGTCGCCGGCCAGGTGCGAAGTGATCAGGTGGCGCAGGGTGGAAATGTCCTGCGGCTCGAGGTTCTGGAACTGGCAGCCGGCACGGCCGGTAGCGCGATCAAAGGAGCGCACCTGCAGTTCAACGTCCATGGCCAGGCCGAGGTTGTCGATGACGAATTGCAGACGCGCCTTGTACACCTCGCCGATGGTCAGCGGCATCTGCCCGGCGTTGAACGCCAGACCGCCAGCGGACAGATCGAGGACCCGCGCTTCGAGCGGAGTCCGGTCAGGGCCGAAGAAACGCAGCTTGGCCGGGATTTTCACGCGAGCGTGCTGGCGCTGGGCTTCGGATTCATGCACTACGTTGACGTTGACGGCGGTATTCATAGGGGCGATTTCCTTGTTAATTCAATAGGAGCGGGTCAGACCATCATCAGCAGCACGGCGACAAAAATGCTGCCGGCGGAGAAGGTCATGGTCCGAGACGACCAGGTGTTGAACCAACGTTGAAAGCTGGCGAGATCACGGGTCAGGGATGTGGGCTGGCGAGTCCAGGATTGTTGGTCAAGGCGGAAGAACACGTAGATCTTCACCATGGCGCCAACGATCTGGTTGTAATACAGAATCGCCGGGTAAGCAGGGCCGATACGGTGGCCGGAACACGACAGCAACAGCGTCAGGATCAGGCGGGTGATGCCGATCCACAGCAGGTACACGAGGATGAACGCGGTGCCGTATTTGAAGCTGGCGATCAGTGCCACGGTCAGACCGAGCAGCGAGGTCCACATCGACACGCGCTGGTCGAACAGCACCACCGAGGTGAACACGCCGAGCCGGCGGATACCCAGGCCCAGTGCGCGCGAGTTCTGGCGCAGGTTGTTGCCGTACCAGCGGAACATCAGCTTGCGGCTGGCCTTGATGAAGCTCTTTTCCGGCGGGTGCTCAACGGTGTTGATCGCGGCGTCCGGCACGTAGAAGGTGTCGTAACCCAGGCGCATCAGGCTGAACCAGCTCGACTTGTCGTCACCGGTCAGGAACTTGAAACGCCCCAGACGCCAGTGTTGCAGCGAGTCGCTTTCAACGTCGGCGATGAATTCCGGATTGGTCACCACGGAGGCTTTGAACACGGACATCCGACCGGTCATGGTCAGCACGCGCTTGGACAGGGCCATCGAGCACATGTTGATGTGGCGCTGGGCGAAACGCAGCTTGTGCCATTCGCTCATGATGTAGCCGCCGCGCACTTCGCAGAACTCGTTGGTGGTCAGGCCGCCGACATTGCCGAACAGCTGGAACCACGGCACGGTCTTGCGCACGACGCCTTCGCCGAGCACGGTGTCGCCGTCGATCACGGCCACCACGGCACGGTCGTCCGGCAGGTGACGGGAGATCGCGCGGAAACCGAACGCCAGACCATCGCGCTTGCCGGTACCGGGAATGCGTACGAAGTCGAGCTTGACTCGCTCCGGCGGATTCATCCGCGCCCACAGTGCCTTGACCAGCAACTCGTCGGACATTTCCACGATCGAGCAGACAATGGTGGTCGGCAGTTCGCAGTCGATGGCTTCGCGGATCACCGAGCTGTAGACCTGCGCGGTTGTCAGCGCGTCAATACGGAAGCTGGTGACCATCAGAAACACATGCGACGGGTCGGCCGCTTTACCCAGCTTGCGTACTTTGCGACGCAGGTGCGGGTAAACGATGTAGAGAAAAATCATGCCGCGCACAAAGTGCGTTGCACCCATCGAGTAGCGCCAGATACCCACGGCGCCAATCAGGAAAATGAAGTCCTTCGACTCGGAGTCGAATGTGGACGTGGGCAGCATCAAGGCCAGGCCCATCAGCAGACTGAGATAAAAAAGCCAGCCGGCTGATTGCAGAAAAAAATGTTTGAGCTTGGTCATAACCGTCATCCGAAGGTGAGAAGGCTTCAAGCCGCAAGCTTCGAGCTGCAAGCGAAACGCTTTGGCTTGCAGCTCGAGGCTTGTCGCTTAGGGCTGCTTTACCAGCAGATGCCTTCGGTGCGGCTACCGGCGCTGGTGGCTTTGGACATGAAGCCCACCAGGTCGATGACTTGCTTGCCTTGCGGCGCTTCGTGGGCCAGCGAACGGAATTTCTCGTCGCGGTTACCGAGGATGATCACGTCGGAGTTGTTGATCACCGAGTCGAAGTCCGAGTTGAGCAGGGACGACACGTGCGGAATCTTCGATTCGATGTAGTCCTTGTTCGCACCGTGGACGCGGGCGTACTCGACGTTGCTGTCGTAGATGCTCAGGTCGTAGCCCTTGCCGATCAGCATTTCCGCCAGTTCGACCAGCGGGCTTTCGCGCAGGTCGTCGGTGCCGGCCTTGAAGCTCAGACCGAGCAGGGCGACTTTGCGTTTGTCATGGCTTTCAACGATGTCGAAAGCGTTCTGCACTTGCGATTCGTTGCTGCGCATCAGCGAGTTGAGCAGCGGTGCTTCGACGTCCAGGGAGCCGGCGCGGTAGGTCAGCGCACGTACGTCCTTGGGCAGGCACGAACCGCCGAAAGCGAAGCCCGGGCGCATGTAGTACTGGGACAGGTTCAGTGTCTTGTCCTGGCAGACCACGTCCATCACTTCACGGCCATCGACGCCGACCGCTTTGGCGATGTTGCCGATCTCGTTGGCGAAGGTCACTTTGGTGGCGTGCCAGACGTTGCAGGTGTACTTGATCATCTCGGCAACGGCGATGTCCTTGCGGATGATCGGTGCGTCGAGTTCTTCGTACAGCGATTGCAGAACGTCGCCCGACGCGGTGTCGAACTCGCCGATGACGGTCATCGGAGGGTGATCGTAGTCGGCGATGGCGGTGGATTCACGCAGGAATTCCGGGTTGACCGCTACGCCGAAATCGACGCCAGCCTTCTTGCCCGAGCAGTCTTCCAGAATCGGGATTACCACGTTGGCCACGGTGCCTGGCAGCACGGTGCTGCGTACGACGATGGTGTGACGGGTGGTTTTTTCACGCAGGACAAAACCGATCTCGCGGCACACGGCCTCGATGTAGTTCAGTTCCAGGTCGCCGTTCTTTTTGCTTGGCGTGCCGACGCAGATCATCGACAGGTCAGTATCACGAATCGCCTCGGCGAAGTTGGTCGTACCGCGCAGACGAGCGGTCTGGACGCCCTGTTGCAGAAGTTCGCCCAGGCCCGGTTCAACGATTGGCGATTTGCCGGCGTTAATCATGTCGATCTTGTCTTTGGCAACGTCGACGCCAACTACGTCATGGCCCCGTGCAGACAGGCAACCGGCACATACTGCGCCAACGTAACCCAAACCAAATATGCTGATGCGCATCGCAATTACCTCTGTATATATCTGGCCTTAGATGGCCGGAGTTAATGGTGTTCAGCGGTCACTAGTGCACTCGAAAGTGCGGCTTACAGGCGCCACAATGCCGTGTGCAGGCATACAAAGTTCCGAGTGTCTAATAAATGCACTCAAGAAGTGCGCAACTAGGCCTTGTTGTTATGACTTGCCCTGTTATGCAGCCGATCTTCCGTGCGGGAAGACTCTTGTGCAGTTATGTAGCCTGCTCGACGTCGGGTAGGGAGCCCGTAAATCAAGCAGTTAGGTGCTCAGGCGAGCACGTTTATAGGGGCGCGGCCTTGGCCTTAGTAGGGGATATTAATGGTGCGTATCTCCTGTCCTTCGATTGTTTTGAGACTCGTTAGTCACTCAGGCAAGTTGGTGTGACAACTTGGTTACATGGCTATCAGCTCTGCGTAAGTTATCTCGTACAAACTCGGCGAGAATCGTTACCGGTGGTATGAGCAACGCATTTGGACATAGTTCCAGCCCGCTCATCGTGCCACCCGAAATTTTTTGAAATATTGACCAAGATGGCACTGAGAGCAAATTGATAGCACTAGCGACTTGGGCCTTTATTGATCGGGGTGAAAACGGGGTCGATAGTTTTGTGCCACTACGGGTAAAAAATTTAGGTGCCACTACTGAAAAAAAACTTAAGTGTCGAGTGAAACTAAAATTAGAAAACAGGTCGTGGTTTTATTGGCGCCATGAAATTGGCGATATGCTGCGGGGGGATTTTGACTTCGGGCGGACTGCACGACTCCCGGAGAAAAGAGTCGTGCAAAGGGCATGCTTTATTCCGGGGCGTGGTCGCGTAAAAACACCAGATTGTCGGGTTTCGATTGCTCGGCGCTGTAGCGATAACCCTGCACATCGAACTGCTTGAGCTGAGCCGGGTCGTTGATGCGTTCCTGAATCACAAAACGGCTCATCAGGCCGCGCGCTTTCTTCGCATAGAAACTGATGATTTTGTACTGGCCGTTCTTCTGGTCCTTGAACTCGGTGTTGATGATCCGCGCCTTCAGAGCGTTGCGCTTGACCGCGGAAAAGTACTCGTTTGATGCAAGGTTGAGCAGCACGTCATCGCCTTGCTCGGCCAGCGCCTCATTCAGCCATTCGCTGATGCGCGTGCCCCAGAACGCATACAGATCCTTGCCACGGGCGTTGGCCAGTTTGGTGCCCATCTCCAGACGATACGGTTGCATCAGGTCGAGCGGGCGCAGCAGGCCATAAAGGCCGGAGAGCATGCGCAAGTGCTTTTGCGCGTAATCGAATTGCGCCTCGCTGAAGGACTGAGCGTCGAGGCCGGTATAGACGTCACCCTTGAATGCGAGCAGGGCCTGCTTGGCGTTCTCTGGGGTAAAGGCTGGCGTCCAGCTGCCGAATCGCGCGGCATTGAGGCCACCGATCTTGTCGGACACGTGCATCAATTCGCTGATCTGCGCCGGGCTCAGCTCGCGCAGCTGCTGAATCAACTCCTGGGAATGGTCGAGGTATTGCGGCTGGGTGAAGCGCTGGGTCGCCGGCGGTGTTTCGTAGTCGAGGGTCTTGGCGGGGGAAATCACCATCAGCATGAAGTCGTCTCCTTTAATCGTGGGGGCGATTCTAGGGGGTTGTCCTTGCTGACTCCAGCTATGAGCGTGATAGGTGATCGGTGGTGTCATGGAACAAGATCGCAGCCTTCGGCAGCTCCTACAGATTGCGCTCGAGATGAAACCGCAATGAATTCAATGGGGACAGGTAGGAGCTGCCGAAGGCTGCGATCTTTTGATCTTTGTTTTGATCCACCCGCGATATAGTGCCGCGCGGGTTTTGTTATGGAGATATCCCTTTGCGCATTGTTCTTTTATTCACCGCGTGGCTGCTGAGCTACGCGGCCTTGGCGGCGCCCGGCGATGCGGCGACGCTGGACCGCACGACCTGGCCGGAGCAGTTGAGCAATCCGACCCTGTTCGACGTCGCGTCGCGGGCGGAAATCCTCATGTTCGCTCGCGGCCTGCTCGGCACCGAATCCATCGACGAGGCGGCACTCGCCCAGCGCTTGGGCCTGCGCACGGTCAATATCGATGCGATCAATCAGTTGCGCCAGCGTCTCTGGCAGCGCTTGCTGACCAATTACAATCACGCCCAGCAAAGCTGCGATCAGGACGCCTCGTTCTGCTTCCTCGTCGAAGACCTGCCGACTCTGCGCGAGCAGGCCGCCAAGTTCGTGGTCAGCGACGACAGTTATTACACCAAATGGGCCGAGCCGAGCCGGATCTTCCATTTGCAGTATCTGGACGAGCTGATGCGCAAGGCCGCGCTGTCGCCGCAAACCAGCAATGAATTCGATCGTTTCGGTGACTACGAGC
Organism: Pseudomonas sp. FR229a; assembly: GCF_030209115.1. Lineage (NCBI taxonomy): Bacteria > Pseudomonadati > Pseudomonadota > Gammaproteobacteria > Pseudomonadales > Pseudomonadaceae > Pseudomonas > Pseudomonas sp. FR229a. Next base: position 23,399 of record NZ_JARVSP010000017.1, read on the forward strand.
GTAACGGCGAAGACATGCACGACCGGCTGTTTCTGCTGACTTTCGACAGCGCCGCCAACCTGCAACCGGACAACACCGACTGGCTGACCGAATATCTGCGCAAATCGAATCTGAGCGGAACATTTTTCGTCTTGGGCAAGGATATCCAGGCGCGGCTCGCCGGCCGTTCGGTCAGCAGTCTGCAAGCGAGCTTCTCCCGGCAGTGCGTTGGCGTGCAGGGCTGGGAATTCCGCTCCCACAGCCATTGGCAGGACTGGCAGGATTCGGTACGGCGCAGCGCCGATCTGGTGAAGAACAAACTGCCGGAAAACTTCGTGCCGCTGTTCCGTCCGCCGGATGGCCAGCGCCGCAGCGACGCGCAAGGTTTCTTCAATACCCAGGGCCTGCAAGTGGCGCTGTGGGACATCGATGCCCAGGACGGTGCCGGCAAGCTCAAGGGCCCGGCCAGCGCGCAGCGGGTCTTGACCCTGATGCTGTTGTGGCGTCACGGGGTGATCAATTTCAACATGAAACAGGACGCCGTGAAGACTTCGCTGCCGTGGCTGATCACCCAGACTGCGCAGAGCGGTATCGGTTGGGAAGACTGCCAGGACGCGTTTCGTTGAGAAACTAAAAAAAGCCCGGAAACATTGGGCTTGGGGTGATTTTTGCCGGGAATTCGATGCAGGCGGACTTCCGACTTTAGCGGTGTCTGGGGAGTCCGCCAAGGCCTTTTCGTCACTCTGCAAAATAAACTTAAAAAAACCGTCAAAGTACTTTTTTATGTCATCGGTTTTGGAGTATTACGAAGACAGACCGCCGAAACCTGCAACACAGGTGGCGTCTTCCCAGACTCCTATTGTGTGCAGTTCATCCAGGCCCTCGTGGATGAATTCGGCAGTCACCTCGAGGCGCAGCACTGTCACGGTATTGCGTCGAATGGCTCCCACATAGGTGACCGAGTATGGATGATCACGGACGCAGCCCTTCCTCCAACCAGCCAATCCTGTATGTACTCGATACCAACGTATTGATTCACGATCCAAATGCCCTGCTGAATTTCGAAGAACACCACGTCGCCATCCCGATGACCGTGCTGGAAGAGCTGGACAAGCTCAAGAGCGGCCATCACAGCGTGGCCGCCGAATGCCGCCAGGCGATCCGCCTGATCGACAAGACCCTGGGCGACGCGTCTCCCGAAGACGTTGAGCTCGGCGTGCCGATCCAGCGTGGCAAGGGCGGGCCGAAGGGCTTGCTGTCAATTCTGATGAGCAAGCAGGCCGAGTCGAATCTGATTCTGCCCGAGCACCTGAACGACAACAAAATCATCAACCAACTGATCGATCTGCACACTCGCGATCCGCAGAAACCGGTGGTGCTGGTCACCAAAGACATCAACATGCGCCTCAAGGCGCGCGCCTGCGGCATCGACGCCGAGGACTACAGCACCGACCAATTGGTCGATGACGTGTCGCTGCTGCCCAATGGCTACCACAACATGACCGGCTCCTTCTGGGACCGCGTGAGCAAGGTCGAAACCCGCCAGGACCATGGCCGCACCTGGCACCAGGTGCAGTTGATCGACAACCTGCCAGCAGTGCATATCAACGAATTCATTATCGACGAGCAGGGCTTTGTCGGCTGGATCAAGGAAATCCAGGAAGACAAACTGCTGATCCTCGACCTGCATCAGGAACCGCTGCTGCATCAGGAGGCGTGGGGGCTGAAGCCGCGCGACATCTATCAGAGTCTGGCGCTGTACGCGTTGCTTGATCCGGACATTCATCTGGTCAACCTGTCCGGCGCCGCCGGTTCTGGTAAAACCATCCTGGCGCTGGCCGCTGCGATCGAGCAGACCATGGTCAGCAAGCGCTACCGCCGCATCATCGCCACCCGCAGCGTGCAGGGCCTGGATCAGGAAATCGGTTTCCTGCCCGGCACCGAAGCGGAAAAAATGGAGCCTTGGCTGGGCGCCATCACCGACAACCTCGAAGCCTTGCACATGGATGACGAGAACACCCATGGCAGCGTCGACTACATCCTCAGCAAAGTGCCGTTGCAGTTCAAATCGCTCAACTACATTCGCGGTCGCAGCTTCCAGCAGAGCCTGATCCTGATCGACGAATGCCAGAACCTCACGCCGCACCAGATGAAGACCATCATCACCCGTGCCGGCGCCGGTTCCAAAGTGGTGTGCCTGGGTAACCTGGCACAGATCGATACCCCTTACCTGTCCGCGACCAGCTCCGGGCTGACCTACCTGACCGAACGCTTCAAGGATTTCCCCAACGGTGTGCACATCACCCTGCAAGGGGTGCCTCGCTCGATCCTGGCCGAATACGCCGAATCGCATTTGTAATCCTTCACCCAAAACCGTGCGGCCAGTCGGCCGCCCGTTTTTTATGGCCTATGCAAATCAAAATGTAGGAGTGAGCCTGCTCGCGATAGCGGTCGATCAGTCGACATCAATGTTGAATACCAGACCGCTATCGCGAGCAGGCTCACTCCTACAGGTGATAGCGGTGATTTCATAATCAGTGATGCGGATATCTGACCCACAGGTTTACAATCCACGCTCCTGATCAGGAGTAATCCCGTGCTGACTCATCTCGATTCCCAAGGTCGCGCCAACATGGTCGACGTCACTGAAAAAGCCGTGACGTTCCGTGAAGCGACGGCTCAAGCGCTGGTGCGCATGCTCCCTGAAACCCTGCAGATGATCGTCAGCGGCGGCCATCCCAAAGGTGATGTGTTCGCCGTGGCACGCATTGCCGGGATTCAGGCAGCGAAGAAAACCAGCGATCTGATTCCGCTGTGCCACCCGCTGATGCTGACGGGGGTCAAAGTCGAACTCAGCGCCGAAGGCGAAGACAGCGTGCGCATCGTCGCCCGCTGCAAGTTGTCCGGGCAGACCGGCGTCGAAATGGAGGCGCTGACCGCCGCCAGTGTCGCCGCCCTGACCATCTATGACATGTGCAAAGCTGTCGATCGTGGCATGACCATCGAGAGCGTACGTCTGCTGGAAAAAGTCGGCGGCAAGAGCGGCCATTTCCAAGCGGAGCCGGCATGAAACTGACCGTGAAGTTTTTTGCCCGTTACCGCGAGGCGCTGGGCGTGGATTCAGTCGTGGTTGAAGGCGATTTCGCTAGCGTCGATGACGTTCGCGCATTGTTGGCGCAACGTGATGGCGCTGAGGTGTTGAGCGAGCAGAACCTGATGTGCGCACGCAACGAGGATCTTTGTCAGCTTGACGAGCCAGTGACCGATGGCGACGAAGTGGCGTTTTTTCCAACTGTGACCGGGGGCTGAACATGGCGATTCGCGTGCAGGCCATGCCGTTCGATCCGGGCGCTGAAGTCAATGCGATGCACGCGGCCAATGTGGGCGTCGGTGCGGTGGTGAGCTTTGTCGGTTACGTGCGCGACTTCAACGACGGGCTCGACGTCGCAGGGATGTTTCTCGAGCACTATCCGGGCATGACCGAAAAAGCCCTCGGCAAGATCGCTGTCGAAGCGCAGCAGCGCTGGCCGCTGCTGAAACTGGAAGTGCTGCACCGCATCGGCGCGCTGGAGCCGGGCGAGCCGATCGTCTTCGTCGGCGCCGCCAGCGCCCATCGCCAGGCCGCGTTCGATGCCTGCGCGTTCGTCATGGACTACCTGAAAACCCGCGCGCCGTTCTGGAAGAAAGAAAACACCAGCGATGGGCCCCGTTGGGTTGAGGGGCGGGACAGTGATCATGCGGCTGCGGATCGCTGGAAGAAGTAAGTTCTGTATTGCCCTCAAATTCGCTATCGCGAGCAGGCTCACTCCTACAGGGGAACGCATTCCAAATGTAGGAGTGAGCCTGCTCGCGATGACGCCTTCTGCATCACCCAAAATCTCGCTGACACACCGCTAAGGCCAATTGACGATTTGTACCTGAGAGTCCAGTATGGATTTACAAGTACAAAAAAAGTTTCTGTCTTGCAGCTAATAGCTTGCCGCTTGTAGCTGCTTTCTTGCCAAACCAACAACAACTTCGCGAGAGAACGAACATGAAGAAACTCCCCCTCATCACCGGTCTGGCCCTCAGCCTGTTGGCCTCCGCCAGCGTGTTCGCCGCCGAGAAAACCCTGCGCATCGGCATCGAAGCGGCCTATCCGCCGTTCGCGTCGAAAACCGACAAGGGTGAAATCGTCGGTTTCGACTACGACATCGGCAATGCCTTGTGTGCGCAGATGAAGGTCAAGTGTGTGTGGGTCGAAGGTGAGTTCGACGGGCTGATTCCTTCGCTGAAAGTGAAGAAGATCGACATGGCGCTGTCGTCGATGACCATCAACGAAGATCGCAAGAAGTCAGTGGATTTCAGCCATAAGTACTACTTCACATCCTCGCGCCTGGTGATGAAGGAAGGCGCCAGCGTCGATGATCAGTACGCCAGCCTCAAAGGCAAGAATGTTGGCGTGCAGCGCGCGACCACCACTGATCGTTATGCCACCGAGGTGTTCGAACCCAAGGGCATCAACGTCAAGCGCTACAGCAATAACGAAGAAATCTACATGGACCTGGCGGCGGGGCGCCTCGATGCGATTTTCGCCGACACCATTCCGCTCAATGACTTCCTGTCGATGCCCCGCGGCAAGGGTTATGCGTTTGTCGGTCCGGAGTTGAAGGATCCCAAGTATGTCGGCGAAGGCGCGGGGATTGCGGTGCGCAAGGGCAATGCCGAGCTGGTCAGCCAGTTGAACAGCGCCATCGACGGGATTCGCGCGAGTGGCGAGTACCAGAAGATTTCCCAGAAGTATTTCCAGACCGACATCTACGGCGACTGACAGAAAAGATCGCAGCCTTCGGCAGCTCCTACATGGGAATGCGTTTTCCTGTAGGAGCTGCCGAAGGCTGCGATCTTTTGCTTTTCAGCCCTTCAATTCCTTCAAATGCTTGTACACCGTAGCCCGGCCCATGTTCAGCACATTGGCCACGTAGTTCGAGGCGCTTTTGCCCTTGAACGCGCCCTCGGCGTGCAGCGCCAGCACCAGTTCGCGTTTGTGATCACGGGTCAGCAGATTCAGGCTCAACTGCCGCTCGCGCAGCCACGCGTGGAGGAAGGTGTTGATGCGTTCCTGCCAGTCATCACGGAACAGTGAGTCCGGCTGCGGAATCAGTTTGCTCGGCGACAGAAACAGGTCGAGCGCCGCTTTGGCGTTCTCGAACAGGGAAATATTCAGATTGATGCACAGCACTGCGAGCGGTCGATCTTCACTGTCGCGCAGCACAGTGCTCAGGCTGCGAATCTTCTGACCGTCCCAGTTGAGCTTTTCGTACGGGCCGATGTTTCTTTCGCTGACCTCCTCGCTGAGCATGTCTTCCAGCGAGGAGTCGTCGCCGATCTCACGCTTGGACAGGTTGTTGGCGATGTAGTCGACCTTCTGCGTGCGCAGGTCGTGCAGCACCACCTCGGCATGGGGAAAGAACAGCGTGGCGATGGCATCGGCGATGGCGCGGAAGTTATCCAGCGCCGGGTCGAATTCGGGGGCGGTCATGACAGTGGAGCTCCAGGCAGCGTCAGCGCCCCATGTGCCGGGGCGCTGCGAGTGTGCCGCAATCTCTTGGGCGAGTCGATGCGATCACGCCAGTCGGGCGGGGGAGAGCATGGCGCTGTCCAGACCGAATTGCTGCAGTTGCTCGGGGAACGGCTCGCCGCGCACCAGCGCCGCACTGGCCTGGCCCATCGCTGGCGATGTCTGAATGCCGTAACCGCCCTGTGCGGCGACCCAGAACAGCCCCGGCACTTTTGAATCGAAACCGCTGAGCAGATCACCGTCGGCAACGAAACTGCGCAGACCGGCCCAGGTGCGGGTCGGGCGGCGGATGGTCAGTGTGGTGGCTTCTTCGATCTGATAAATACCCATGGCGATGTCGAGTTCTTCCGGCTGCACGTCGTGCGGTTCAACCGGGTCGGCGTTGGCCGGCGAGCCGAGGAACATGCCGGCGTCGGGCTTCATGTAGAAGGATTCGTCGAGGCTGACCAGCATCGGCCAGTGATGGATGTCCACGCCTTCAGGACCGGCAAAGATAAACGCAGCGCGACGTTTCGGTTGCAGACCCAGCGGCTGCGCACCGGCCAGGGCGCCGATTCTGTCGGCCCAGGCACCGGCGGCGTTGATCAGCACCGGTGCGCTGAACGTCTCGCCGTTGGTTTGCACGATCCACAGGCCATCGGCATCGCGATCCAGGCCAAGCACTTCGCAATCGGTGTGGACTTCGCCGTGGTTGCGCCGGATGCCGCGCAGGTAGCCCTGATGCAGCGCGTCGGTGTCGATGTCGCACGCCGAAGGATCGTAGATCGCACCGTGGACTTTGTCCCGGCGCAGGATCGGCAGGCGTGCGCAGGCTTCGTCGGCGCTGAGCAGCTGCATCTGGGGCACGGTGGCTTTGGCGCTGAGGTATTGGTTGTTGAGTTCGGCGGGATCGCCGATGAAGTCGACGGTCATTTCGCCGCGTGGGGTCAGTAGCGGATGCTCGCAGAAGCCGCTGGGAGGATTGTCGAAGAACGCGCGGCTGGCCTGAGTGAGTGCGCGTACCTGGGCGGTGCCGTAGGCGGCGGTGTACAGCGCGGCGGAACGACCGGTGGAGTGATAGCCGGGATGGGTTTCACGTTCGAGCACGATCACTTTGCCGTGCGGCGCCAGCCAGAACCCGGTGGAAGCGCCGGCAATCCCGCCGCCGATGATGATGAAATCTGCGTGGTTCATGAAACTCTCCGGTGTGTACGCGATATCCAGAAATGACGTCGCCCCCTGTAGGAGTGAGCCTGCTCGCGATAGCGGTCGATCAGCCGACATCAATATCGAATGTCAGACCGCTATCGCGAGCAGGCTCACTCCTACAAGGGATTTGTGGTGAGGTGATAAACCGCATTGGCCAAGGCAATGTCTTCCAGGCCCAGACCGATCGAACGGAAAAACACATGCCGCTGGTAATCAGGGCGCGGGACTTTGTCGCTGAGCAAATCCGCCAGATCGCCCACAATCGATTCCTTGTGCCATCCATGCTGCTCAGCGGCAATCAACATCTCACCCGCCGACCCTGGCGTGGTCTGACGATAGTCGCAGAACACCTGCATGTCGTTGAGGCTGCCCGGCGGCACTTCATGTGCGCGGGGGGCGTTGGTGCTGATCGAAGTGATCAGCGCCGGTTTGCTCAATTCGGCAGGATCGATCACCGGCCCGGCAGACGAGGTGCAGAGCATGATCACGTCAGCTTCGGCGATAGCGGCCTCGCGGCTGTCGGCAATCTTCAGTGATGGCGCGATGGTCCTCAACACGGCCTGTATCTCAGGATCTTCCAGCAGCGACGGCGAGTACACGCTGATGCTTTGCCATTCGCGCAAGGTTTTGACGTAATGCAGATGCGCCTGAGCGACTTTCCCGCTGCCGATGATCGCCAGTCGTTGGGCATTCGCCGGTGCGAGGGCGTCAACCGCCACTGCCGTGGTCGCGGCGGTGCGCGCGGTGGTCAGTTCGCCGGCATCGCAGAGCAGCAGCGGCTGGCCGGTTTTCATCGACATCAGCAGGGTCCACGCCGTCACCAGCGCACCCTGCTCACGAACGATATACGGCGAAGTCTTCACGCCGTACACGCCGTCCTCGGCCAGCACGCCCAGATAATTGATGAAGTCGCCGGCGCCCTGTGGGAATTCCACTAACTGCTGAGCTGGCTGCACGGCGTTACCGGCCGCCAGATCACGGAACAGTTTGCGCAGGATCTGCGGCACGTCGATTAGCGTCAGCAGATCACGGGCTTGGGCTTGATCGATCACGTACGGGGTACCGGACATCTCGCTCTCCAGAACTAAACTTATTTTTCCATTATGGACTTTTAGTTCTGGCGGGCAACCGTCGGGCGTAAAAAAAGCGCAGTCCGTTTCCGGCTGCGCTTTTTCGTATCGCGAGGCTTATTGTGGGCGCTTGCGCTCAACCGCGCGGAGCAGATGCGTCGGCGGTGTTTCGCAGCTGATCTTGCGACCGAGCTTTTCTTCGATGGACGGCAACTGATAGGAGTCGTCCTCACCGGCGAAGCTGATCGACACACCGTCAGCGCCGGCGCGACCGGTACGGCCGATGCGGTGCACGTAATCGTCCGGCACTTCCGGCAGGGTGAAGTTGATCACGTGGCTGATACCGTCGATGTGAATGCCGCGACCGGCGACATCGGTGGCCACCAGCACGCGAATCTTGCCTTCGCGGAAACCTTCCAGGGTCTTGATCCGCTTGTGCTGCGGCACGTCACCGGACAATTGCGCGGCGTTGATGCCGTCACGCACCAGGCGCTCTTCGATGCGGCGCACTTCGTCCTTGCGGTTGGCAAACACGATGACCCGCTCCCAACCGTTGTCGTTGACCAGGTTGTAGAGCAGTTTGTATTTGTCGGCGGCGGCCACGGCGTAGATGTGCTGCTCGACGTTCTCATTGGCGACGTTGGTGATTTCGATTTCGACGATCGCCGGATCCGTGGTCCATTGCTTGGCCAGGTTCATCACGTCTTCGGTAAAGGTCGCGGAGAACAGCAAGGTCTGGCGCTCGGACTTCGGCGGGGTCTGACGAATGATCTGCCGAACCTGCGGGATGAAACCCATGTCGAGCATGCGGTCGGCTTCGTCGAGCACCATCACTTCGACCATGTCCAGATGCACGTCGCCGCGCTGGTTGAAGTCGAGCAAGCGGCCCGGGGTCGCGACGAGAATATCGCAATGGCGCGCTTCGAGGTGCTTGAGTTGTTTGTCGAAGTCCATGCCGCCGACGAACGTCATCACGTTGAGGCCGGTGTACTTGGTCAGGTCTGCGGCGTCCTTGGCGATCTGCACCACCAGTTCGCGGGTCGGCGCGATGATCAACGCGCGCGGTTCACCCATGTAGCGCTCTTTGGGCGGCGGCGTCTGCAGCAGTTGGGTGATGATCGAGATCAGGAACGCGGCGGTCTTGCCGGTGCCGGTCTGCGCACGGCCGATGGCATCTTTACCGGCGAGGGTGAAACCCAGCACCTGCGCCTGGATCGGCGTGCAGTAAGGAAAGCCCAGGTCCTGGATGGCGTGCATCAGTTCCGGGGCGAGCTTGAAATCGTGAAAGCGGGTTTTGCCTTCCTGCGGCTCGACGACGAAGTCTTCGAGTTTCCAGGGAATTACCGCTGCCTTGGGCTTCGGTTCGCGACGCGGTCTGGCCGGTTTCGGCGCTTCGCTGCGCGCAGGCTCGGCGGCAATTGGCGCGGCCGTAGCGGGTTTTTCTTCTGGCTTCGGTGTGGCTGCGGGAGCGGGGCGGTCGGCCTGTGGGGCATCGGTGCGATGACCGGGGGCGTGCGACGGCGCGCTGGAAACTGGCGCGAGCTGCTCAGCCTCGCTTTTACCGAACATTTTCTTGAGTGCTTTGAGCACGGTCATCTCATCAATTGGTTAAGGAATGTACGCCGGCCAGTGTAATGCAAGAAACGGGCGCGGCGTAGTAGGAGGGATCAAAGGGCAGGGATTGGTCGCCAATCAGCGCAGGCGTTCGCTCAACCAGACGCCGATGTCGCGAATCTCTTCAGGTAACACTTCGTGCTCCATTGGGTATTCCTGCCATGTCACGGTGACACCATGCTTCACCAAATGCTCATAGGCACTGCGCCCCATCGAGTTCTGCACCACCCCATCGAACTGACCGTGCAGACACAGCGCAGGAATGCGCTGCTGACTGGCGCAAAGCTCCATCTCGTTAGTGAAGGTCGGCGCATATGTCGACAACGCCAGCACCCCACCCAACGGCCCCTGCCATTTCAGGAATGCGGTGTGCAATACCACGGCACCGCCCTGGGAGAATCCGGCCAGAAAGATCCGCGAGGCTTCTATTCCGCTGGCGCGTTCGCTTTCGATCAGTTCGATGATGCGATCCGCCGACGCTTCCAACTGGTCACGGTCAATCGCCCGGGCCGGGCTCATGGCTTTGATGTCGTACCAGCTGGGCATGGCATATCCGCCATTTATCGTCACTGGAAGAGTGGGTGCCTGGGGCAGCACAAAACGTGTGCTCAGCAGGCTTTCCTGCAGCGCCTCGGCGACCGGCAGGAAGTCGTAACGGTCGGCGCCGAGGCCGTGCAGCCAGATCACGCAGGCATCCGCGGGCTTAACAGGCTGAAGAATCAAGGGCTCGGTCATGTCTGCTCCAAAAATGTGCGGGCGCTCTCATTGAGTGCGTGATTGAAGTGCGCGCCCGGTTGATCCGTTAACAAGATGTCGCAAGGTTACAAGTTTAGCTATTGACGTGTCGCGCAATGACTTCGGCAAGCGGTGTGGTACGGCCTTTGCTATGAAGCTTTGCGTACGAAGCATCCGTTGCGCGGCGGTAACACTATCAGTGTCAGTCGCGCGATGGGATAGCAACGAATCCGGTGATGGATGTTCGCCAATGGCCGCTACGGGCTTAGCGAACGTGAAAGGGCTACAGCCCGTTCGGCCGATTGGTGAGAAGTGAGTGATCCATGATGTGGATCTTCTCCTACTAGACTCATAGCGAAGGTCTTACGTCGGTTGACCCCAAAAAAAGCCAACACGGGTCAACAACGCCTCAAAAGGGTGCGACAGGACTCAAGCTCCGACACAACAAGAGCAAAACTGGAGGTTTGAATGAAGATGTTGAAATCCACTCTGGCGGTCGTGACTGCTGCAGCAGTACTCGGTGTCAGCGGGTTCGCTCAGGCGGGTGCAACCCTGGATGCGGTACAGAAAAAAGGTTTCGTGCAGTGTGGCGTGAGCGACGGTCTGCCGGGCTTCTCGGTACCGGATGCGACCGGCAAGATCCTCGGCATCGACGCCGACGTCTGCCGCGCTGTGGCCGCTGCCGTTTTCGGCGACGCCAACAAGGTCAAGTTCAGCCAGTTGAACGCCAAGGAGCGCTTCACCGCGCTGCAGTCCGGCGAGATCGACATCCTGTCGCGCAATACCACCATGACCAGCTCCCGTGACGCGGGCATGGGTCTGAAATTTCCGGGCTTCATTACCTACTACGACGGCATCGGCTTCCTGGTGAACAACAAGCTGGGCGTGAAAAGTGCCAAAGAGCTCGACGGCGCGACCATCTGCATCCAGGCCGGTACCACCACCGAGCTGAACGTTTCCGACTACTTCCGTGGCAACGGTCTGAAATACACCCCGATCACCTTCGACACCTCCGATGAAAGCGCCAAGTCGCTGGAATCCGGTCGTTGCGACGTGCTGACCTCCGACAAGTCCCAGCTGTTCGCCCAGCGCAGCAAGCTGGCCTCGCCGAAGGACTACGTGGTTCTGCCGGAAACCATTTCCAAGGAACCACTGGGCCCGGTCGTACGTAACGGTGACGACGAATGGCTGGCGATCGTGCGTTGGGTCGGCTACGCGCTGCTCAATGCCGAAGAAGCCGGCATCACTTCGAAGAACGTCGAAGCTGAAGCCAAGTCGACCAAGAACCCGGACGTGGCCCGTATGCTCGGCGCTGACGGCGAATACGGCAAAGACCTGAAACTGCCGAAAGACTGGGTTGTGCAGATCGTCAAGCAAGTCGGCAACTACGGTGAAATCTTCGAGAAAAACCTCGGCAAGAGCACTCCGCTGGAAATCGACCGTGGCCTGAACGCCCTGTGGAACAACGGCGGCATTCAGTACGCACCACCAGTGCGCTAATGGTTCTATCACCCGGCGGGCCAACCGCCGGGTGATGTTCTTGTTCCATTTCTTTCGGGGCACTTCATGCAAAATTCTATCGGCGCACCAAAGCAGAGGCTCAGCCTCAGCGATCCACGAGTGCGTGCGTGGCTATTCCAGATCATCACGGTTGTGGCGGTGGTCTCGCTTGGCTGGTACCTGTTCGACAATACGCAAACCAACCTTCAGCACCGGGGCATCACTTCCGGTTTCAGCTTTCTGGAGCGCAGTGCCGGGTTCGGCATCGCTCAACACCTGATCGACTACACCGAAGCGGACAGCTACGCGCGGGTGTTTGTCATCGGCCTGCTCAACACCCTGTTGGTGACCTTTATCGGCGTGATTCTGGCGACGATTCTCGGTTTCATCGTCGGCGTGGCGCGGCTGTCGCAGAACTGGATCATCGCCAAACTGGCGACGGTATATGTGGAAGTGTTCCGCAACATTCCGCCACTGCTGCAGATCCTGTTCTGGTACTTCGCGGTATTCCTGACCATGCCGGGGCCGCGCAACAGCCATAACTTCGGCGACACCTTCTTCGTCAGCAGCCGTGGCCTGAACATGCCGGCCGCACTCGCAGCTGACGGCTTCTGGGCGTTCGTGGGCAGCATCGTGCTGGCGATCATCGGCATCGTGCTGATGTGCCGCTGGGCCAACAAGCGCTTCGAAGAAACCGGTGTGCCGTTCCACAAGTTCTGGACCGGCCTGGCAATTGTGCTGGTGATCCCGACCTTGTGCGCGCTGATCTTCGGCGCTCCGCTGCACTGGGAAATGCCCGAGCTCAAGGGCTTCAACTTTGTCGGCGGCTGGGTGCTGATCCCGGAACTGCTGGCCTTGACCCTGGCGCTCACCGTGTACACCGCGGCATTCATCGCCGAAATCGTGCGTTCCGGGATCAAGTCGGTCAGCCATGGCCAGACCGAAGCGGCGCGTTCGCTTGGCCTGCGCAACGGCCCGACCCTGCGCAAGGTGATCATCCCGCAAGCTTTGCGCGTGATCATTCCGCCACTGACCAGCCAATACCTCAACCTGGCGAAAAACTCCTCGCTGGCCGCCGGTATCGGTTACCCGGAAATGGTTTCGCTGTTCGCTGGCACCGTGCTCAACCAGACCGGGCAGGCCATCGAAGTGATTGCCATCACCATGAGCGTGTACCTGGCGATCAGTATCAGCATTTCCCTGCTGATGAACTGGTACAACAAGCGCATTGCGCTGATCGAGCGGTAAGGAAAAGCGCATGAGTACTCATACTTTCAAACCCGACATGCCTCCACCCAACAGCAGCATCGGCGTGGTGGCGTGGATGCGCGCGAACATGTTCTCCAGCTGGCTCAACACCCTGCTGACGCTGTTTGCGTTCTACCTGATTTATCTCGTGGTACCTCCGATCCTCAGTTGGGCGATCGTCGATGCCAACTGGGTTGGCACCACCCGCGCCGACTGCACCAAGGAAGGCGCCTGCTGGGTGTTCATCCAGCAGCGGTTCGGCCAGTTCATGTACGGTTATTACCCGACCGAACTGCGCTGGCGCGTCGACCTGACCGTGTGGCTGGCGGTCATCGGCGCAGCACCCCTGTTCATCTCGCGGATGCCGCGTAAAGCGGTCTATGGCCTGAGCTTTCTGGTGCTGTACCCGATCATCGCCTTCACCTTGTTGCACGGCGGTTTCGGTCTGACCACCGTGCCGACCAGCCAGTGGGGCGGGCTGATGCTGACCCTGGTGATCGCCACCGTCGGCATTGCCGGCGCTTTGCCGCTGGGCATCGTGCTGGCGCTGGGGCGGCGTTCGAATATGCCAGCGATTCGTGTGGTCTGCGTGACCTTCATCGAATTCTGGCGCGGCGTGCCGTTGATCACGGTGCTGTTCATGTCCTCGGTGATGCTGCCGCTGTTCCTGCCCGAAGGCATGAACTTCGACAAACTGCTGCGGGCGCTGATCGGCGTGATCCTGTTCCAGTCGGCCTACGTCGCCGAAGTGGTGCGCGGCGGTCTGCAAGCGATTCCCAAAGGGCAGTACGAAGCGGCTGCGGCGATGGGCCTCGGTTACTGGCGTTCGATGGGCCTGGTGATTTTGCCGCAGGCCTTGAAGCTGGTGATTCCGGGCATCGTCAACACGTTCATTGCGCTTTTCAAGGACACCAGCCTGGTGATCATCATTGGCCTGTTCGACCTGCTCAACAGCGTCAAGCAAGCCGCCGCCGACCCGAAATGGCTGGGCATGGCCACCGAAGGCTACGTGTTCGCCGCCCTGGTGTTCTGGATTTTCTGTTTTGGTATGTCGCGCTATTCCATGCATCTGGAACGCAAGCTCGACACTGGCCACAAGCGTTAGGAGTTCTCTGTAAATGAGCGAAGCAATCAAAAAGCCTGTGGGTCCGGAAGGCATCATCCAGATGCAGGGCGTGAACAAGTGGTACGGCCAGTTTCACGTACTCAAAGACATCAACCTCAACGTCAGGCAGGGCGAACGCATCGTCCTCTGCGGCCCGTCGGGTTCCGGTAAATCCACGACGATTCGTTGCCTGAATCGTCTGGAAGAACACCAGCAGGGCCGCATCGTCGTCGACGGCGTGGAATTGACCAACGACCTCAAGCAGATCGAAGCGATCCGCCGCGAAGTCGGCATGGTGTTTCAGCACTTCAACCTGTTCCCGCACCTGACCATTTTGCAGAACTGCACCCTGGCGCCGATGTGGGTGCGCAAGATGCCCAAGCGCAAGGCCGAGGAAATTGCCATGCATTACCTGGAACGCGTACGCATTCCGGAGCAGGCGCACAAATACCCGGGGCAACTGTCCGGCGGTCAGCAGCAGCGTGTGGCGATCGCCCGCGCCTTGTGCATGAAGCCGAAAATCATGCTGTTCGACGAACCGACTTCAGCACTCGATCCGGAAATGGTGAAAGAGGTTCTCGACACCATGATCGGTCTGGCCGAAGACGGCATGACCATGCTCTGCGTGACCCACGAAATGGGCTTCGCCCGCACCGTGGCGAACCGCGTGATCTTCATGGACAAGGGCGAGATCGTCGAGCAGGCAGCGCCGAATGACTTCTTCGATAACCCGCAGAATGATCGGACGAAGTTGTTCTTGAGTCAGATTTTGCATTGATGGCGGATGTATAAAACCAACCCGGCGATGTGCCGGGTTTGTTTTTTCTGAACAGTTCAGGACACGGAGAGGGATTCGTGTTCTTTGTGGACGATGTGCTCGAAACCTCTCAAGTCGGCACCTTCGCCGAGAGTCTTTACATCGGTTAGCAAGTACGGATAACGATCCAATAAACGCATCAACAGTATGAGCGCTTTGGGCGGCAATACATCGCCGCGCTCATAGCGGGAAAATGCGTTATGCCCACCCCCAGACAGCAGTTGTACCGTCTCTTTTTGCGTCAGGTGCAATTTGCGACGGATACGCTTCATCTCGTCACCAATCATTTGCCTCGCAGCGATAACCAACTCATCACCTGCTTTGCAATACCGCTGCGCACTATCGGTGTCGGGGTCCCATTCGATCTCACCGCACTTCTGGCATTCCCATCCAGAAAGATTATCGACACGACGCTCCATGTCTTTGACTCTCAGGGTTTCGCCGCGCCCCTGAAAATGCCTCATTCCCTCACGCGCCCCGCAGCTGACACATTGCTGGGTTTTCATGGGTTTTTCTCCTTAAAGGAGATCACCGGTGGGCTGCCGCCGGGGCGGTATGTCACCTTGATGTAAATCTCCTGATCTCGCGAATTGATGTGATACACGTCTTGCCAGATTCGATGATCGTCATAGGTAGTCATCGATTTGTACAACATCCTGGTTTGTAGCTCGAAAACAATCTCCTGCATTTCGCTGACGTTGAAGCCGAGCTTCTCAGCTGACCTTACTGAAGTTTTGGTGAAAGCATTTTGACCCAGTCGCCTCACTTCAGACTTGATCACCGCCAAGTCGTAATGGGGTGTGTTCTTTTCCATAAGAAGCCAAAACCCTGTCCCTGAAATTACCCTTAAAGGGTAATTTTGACCAATCGAAAATGCCGCTCCATGTGTCTCCGATTGACCCTAGGTGGTTGCCGTCCTACATGGGTCTGACTAACATGTCGGAAAATTCATCCTATGATTGGATGAAAAGGCGAGGCTCATGTCCGAAATTTCCCCTTTGATCAAGCGGTCCCTGGTCGATCAGGCTCTGGACCAACTGCGTCAGCGCATCAACAGTGGTGTCTGGCAGGTCGGCGAGCGTCTGCCCACCGAGCCTGAGCTGTGCGCTGAGCTGGGCATCAGCCGCAACACGGTGCGCGAAGCGATGCGCGTTCTGGCGTTTTCCGGGCTGATCGAAATCCGTCAGGGCGACGGCAGTTATCTGCGCGCAGTGGTCGATCCGCTGGATACGCTGAAGGCGTTGTCCCGCTGTTCCCTGGAGCAGGCCCGGGAAACCCGGCACATCCTTGAAGTCGAGGCCATCGGCCTGGCGGCGTTGCGCCGTACCGATGAGGATCTGGCCGCACTGCGCGAAGCGCTCGGCACCAGCGGCAGCCATTACCACGGCGATCTCGACACCTACATCGCCTGCGATCTGGTGTTCCATCGACGTCTGGTCGACGCCGCGCATAACCCGACCCTCAGCGAGCTGTATCGCTATTTCTCCAGCATCGTCGGCGCGCAACTGCGCCAGACCCTGAATATCTCCCCGCGCCGCCAGGAAGTGTTCGACCTGCATATCGACCTGCTCGATGCGGTCGAGCAACGCGACCCGGAACGGGCCAAAGCCTTGTCGAGGCAGTTGATCAATGAACCTTGAAACCGAGAAAGCCATGTCCCGCACCGAGTTATGCACAGCGTCGAAACGCACCACCGAGCTGGAAGAGCTGCTGATTGATGCCGAAGCCGATGACGAGCAGGTGCAGCAAAGCCACCCGTTGGTAAAACGTCCGTGGCTGTTGCTGCTCGGACTGATTCTGGTGGCATTGAACCTGCGCCCGGCGCTGTCGAGCATGGCGCCGTTGCTCAGCGAGGTCTCCAGAAGTCTCGGGCTGTCCGCGGCGCAGGCGGGATTGCTGACTACGTTGCCGGTGCTGTGCCTGGGCCTGTTCGCGCCGCTGGCGCCGATTCTGGCGCGACGTTTCGGCGCTGAACGGGTGGTGTTGGGGATTCTGCTGACGCTGGCCGGCGGGATTATCCTGCGCAGCAACTTCGGTGAGATCGGCCTGTTCGCCGGCAGTGTGCTCGGCGGCGCCAGCATCGGCATCGTTGGCGTGCTGCTGCCGGGCATCGTCAAGCGCGACTTCGCCAGACACGCCGGCACCATGACCGGTGTCTACACCATGGCCCTGTGTCTGGGCGCGGCAATGGCGGCGGGTTCGACCGTGCCACTGAGTGAACACTTCGGTAACAGCTGGGCGATGGGCCTGGGTTTCTGGGTGATTCCAGCCTTGGTGGCGGCGGTGTTCTGGTTGCCTCAGGTCGGCTCGAAGCACGGCGCGCACAACGTCGCCTATCGCGTGCGCGGGTTGCTGCGTGATCCGCTGGCCTGGCAGGTGACCTTGTACATGGGCCTGCAGTCATCGCTGGCCTACATCGTGTTTGGCTGGTTGCCGTCGATCCTCATCGGACGCGGGCTGACACCGACCCAGGCAGGATTGGTGCTGTCCGGTTCGGTGATCATTCAACTGGCCAGTTCGCTGGCCGCGCCGTGGCTGGCGACCCGTGGCAAGGATCAGCGTCTGGCGATCGTCGTGGTCATGGCGCTGACGCTGGCGGGCCTGTTCGGCTGCCTGTACGCACCGATCGAAGGCCTGTGGGGCTGGGCGATTCTGCTCGGACTGGGGCAGGGCGGGACGTTCAGTCTGGCGTTGACGCTGATCGTGCTGCGTTCGCGCGATTCCCATGTCGCGGCGAACCTGTCGAGCATGTCCCAGGGTTTCGGTTACACGCTGGCGTCGATGGGGCCGTTCGCCGTGGGCGTGGTGCATGACTGGACCGGCGGCTGGAATGCGCTGGGCTGGATTTTCGGCATTATTGGCGTGGGTGCGATCATTGCCGGACTGGGCGCCGGACGGGCGCTGTATGTGCAGGTGCAAAGCGAAAAGATCTGACGCTATTGAAACTGTAGGAGCGAGCCTGCTCGCGAAATCGGTATTTCATTCAACACGAATGTTGAATGTTGAATTGCCTTCGCGAGCAGGCTCGCTCCCACAAGGGTTTTGCGTATTGCCGATAGTGTTTCTGGGCGCGGCGGATTATGGTGCTGGCAATCTGTACCTATTTCTTTGGAGATTGCCTTGAGCGAAGCCCATAGCGCCCTGATCACCCGCTTCTACCAGGCCTTTCAGCGCCTCGACGCCGAAGCCATGGCCGCCTGCTACACCGACGATGTCGTGTTCAGCGATCCGGCCTTTGGCGAGCTGCACGGGCGCGATGCCGGCGACATGTGGCGCATGCTCACCACCCGCGCCAAAGACTTCTCGCTGACCTTCGACAACGTCCGCGCCGACGAGCGTACCGGTGGCGCGCATTGGGTCGCGACCTACCTGTTCAGCCAGACCGGCAACATCGTTATCAACGATATCCACGCGCGTTTCGTCTTCCGCGACGGCAAGATCTGCGAGCACCACGATCGCTTCGATCTGTGGCGCTGGTCGCGTCAGGCACTGGGTTTCAAAGGCCTGCTGCTGGGCTGGACGCCGCTGGTGCGCAACGCCGTACGCGCGCAAGCGTTGAAGGGACTGAAGGCATTTCAGGCCGGGCGCTGATAAGATCGCCGCCTGTTTTCCTACACGTTCAGATCCCGAAGTGACCAGCCTTAGCGAAAAAACCGTCGATGTTGCCGAACCCGTGAGCAAATCCTGGTTCGTCTACCTCGTGCGTGCCGCCAATGGCTCGTTGTACTGCGGGATCAGCGATGATCCGGTGCGCCGTTTCGCCAAGCATCAAAGCGGCAAAGGCGCGCGGTTCTTCCTCTCCAGTCCGGCCATGGCGCTGGTTTATACCGAGCTGTGCCGCGACAAGAGCGATGCGTTGCGCCAGGAACGCTTGATCAAGAAACTCAGGAAGAGCGCCAAGGAGTGCCTGGTGGCGTCTTATCAATCTGACTGATTGGTTCCCATCAGGCAGATCTGTAGGCTGCTAAGCAAATGCGCGCTAAGCTGCTGGCTCACTATCTGAGCGGCGGAGCCGAGCATGTCCGAGTTGATTCTGCATCATTACCCGACCTCCCCCTTTGCCGAGAAGGCCCGCCTGCTGCTGGGGTTCAAAGGCTTGTCGTGGCGCTCGGTGCATATCTCGCCGGTGATGCCGAAACCGGATCTGACCGCTCTGACCGGTGGATACCGCAAGACCCCGGTGCTGCAGATTGGCGCAGACATATATTGCGACACTGCACTGATTGCTCGACGCCTGGAACAGGAAAAAGCCCTGCCGGCGTTTTTCCCCGAAGGCCAGGAAATGACCAGCGCCAGTTTTGCGGCGTGGGCCGATTCGGTGGTGTTTCAACACGCGGTGAGCCTGGTGTTCCAGCCGGAATCGGTGGCCGTGCGTTTCGGCAAATTGCCGCCGGAAGCGATCAAGGCGTTCCTCGCCGATCGAGCGGGTTTGTTCAGCGGCGGCAGCGCCACGCGTCTGTCCGCCGAGCAGGCCAAGCATCAGTGGCCGACGATCATGGCGCGTCTGGAGCAGCAGTTGCAGCGCGAGCAGGGGGACTTCCTGTTTGGCGAACCATCGATTGCTGACTTCGCCCTGGCGCATCCGCTGTGGTTCCTCAAGGCGACCCACGTGACGGCGCCGTTGGTGAATGACTATCCGGCGGTTGCGGCGTGGCTGGGTCGGGTGCTGGGGTTCGGCCATGGTGCGGCAAGCGAGATGAGCTCTGCAGAGGCGCTGGAGGTGGCGCGTAACGCGACGCCGGCGGCGTTGCCGGATGAGCAGTTCGTTGATCCGAACGGGTTCAAGCCCGGGCAGCAGGTGACGATTGCCGCTATCGATTACGGCGTCGATCCGGTGGCAGGCGAATTGCTGTTTGCCGGCAGTGAAGAGCTGATCATTCGCCGTGAAGACGAACGTGGCGGCGTGGTGCACGTGCACTTTCCGCGTTTTGGTTTCCGTATCGAAGCCAAATAACGGATCACACGCAACACTCTGTGGCGAGGAGCTTGCTCCCGCTGGGCTGCGAAGCGGCCCCTGCTTTTCAGCGCGATAGCAGGTTTGCAGGTTTTGCGACTGCTGCGCAGTCGAGCGGGAGCAAGCTCCCTCGCCACAGGTTATGTGTTATTTCAGGGCAGCGAGGATTTCGTCCGGGTCGAACCCGCGAATCAACGTGCCGTTCACATCGATCAGCGGAATCCCGCGTCCGCCCAATGCCTCATACGCCTTGCGCGCTTGGGCATCCTTCTCGATATCAAACTCCTTGAACGGTATGCCCTTGCTGTCGAGAAAGCGTTTGGTCTGCTTGCAGTAGCCGCACCAGTCGGTGGCGTAGAGCACGACATTGGCCTGGGCGCGCGTCTGCTCCGAGACCATTTGCGAGGGATTGAACACCCGCTCGATCTTGCCCCAGTTCTGGTAGACCACGACTACCAGCAGCACCAGGGCAACTTTCTTCAACACATTGCCGAGCATCAGTTACGCCGCTTCAACTGGTCGGTCAGCGAAGTCGGCAGGCCTTTGATGATCAGCGTGCCGTTCTCTTCGTCGTATTCGATCTTCGAGCCCAGCAGATGCGCTTCGAAGCTGATCGACAGGCCTTCGGCGCGGCCGGTGAAGCGGCGGAACTGGTTGAGGGTGCGCTTGTCTGCCGGAATCTCTGGTGACAGGCCGTAGTCCTTGTTGCGGATGTGATCGTAAAAGGCTTTCGGGCGCTCCTCGTCGATCAGCTCCGACAGTTCTTCAAGGCCCATCGGTTCGCCGAGCTTGGCCTGGCTGCTGGCGTAGTCGACCAGGGTCTTGGTTTTCTCCCGGGCCGAGTCTTCCGGCAGGTCCTCGCTTTCGACGAAGTCACTGAAGGCCTTGAGCAAAGTACGCGTTTCGCCGGGGCCGTCGACGCCTTCCTGACAGCCGATGAAGTCGCGGAAGTATTCCGAGACTTTCTTGCCATTCTTGCCCTTGATGAACGAGATGTACTGCTTGGACTGCTTGTTGTTCTGCCACTCGGAGACGTTGATCCGCGCGGCGAGATGCAGTTGGCCAAGGTCAAGATGGCGCGACGGCGTAACGTCCAGCTCATCGGTCACCGCGACGCCTTCGCTGTGGTGCAGCAGGGCGATCGCCAGGTAGTCGGTCATGCCTTGCTGATAGTGGGCAAAGAGCACATGGCCGCCCACCGACAGGTTGGATTCTTCCATCAGCTTCTGCAGGTGCTCGACCGCCACTTTGCTGAATGCGGTGAAGTCACGGCCGCCTTCCATGTACTCCTTCAGCCAGCCGCTGAAGGGGAACGCGCCGGACTCCGGATGGAACAGGCCCCAGGCTTTGCCCTGTTTGGCGTTGTAGCTCTCATTGAGGTCGGCGAGCATGTTTTCGATGGCTGCGGACTCCGCCAGTTCAGAGTCACGGGCGTGCAGAACTGCGGGCGTGCCGTCGGGTTTTTTGTCGATCAGGTGGACGATGCAATGACGGATCGGCATGGGCTTCTCGGCTGTTGGAAGGGAGGAGGGCAGGCTCCCCCGAAAAAGCGCTCAGTGTACCGCAACCACTGGTTTTGGCGCGGGTTGCACGGCAAAACCGGGGCGCGCGCCCGGCCTTATGCGGTTTTTTACCGATTTAGCGCAATAAAGCTGACCAAATGGGTAGCTAGAGGCGGATATTTCCTTGTCGCTGTGCTAGTTTTGCGCGGTCTTACGCGAAGTCACTGCGTTAAGCGTGCATTCAGCATTTGTCAGGTCGAACCAAACCCTGATTTCGGCATCTATAACCCGACTCGTCGTGGTTATCGCCGAGGGTGCCAGATCCAGAAGATCGGGCTCGATGGCTGACACTGCACTCTGCAATCCATATGAATTTGATAGGGAAGGAACACTACATGGCTCTTACTAAAGACCAACTGATCGCCGACATCGCTGAAGCTATCGACGCGCCGAAAACCACCGCGCGTAACGCTCTGGACCAACTGGGCCAAATCGTTGCCGATCAGCTGGAAAACGGCGGCGAAATCACCTTGCCAGGTATCGGCAAGCTGAAAGTGACCGAGCGTCCTGCCCGCACTGGCCGTAACCCTTCGACTGGCGCTGCCATCGAAATCCCTGCCAAGAAAGTGATCAAGCTGGTTGTGGCCAAAGGCCTGACCGACGCTGTGAACAAGTAAGACGCAGCGATAAAAAAACCGTGCTTCGGAGAGATCCGGGGCACGGTTTTTTTGTGTCTGCAATTCGGTGGGTATGTCACTGAAGCATTGTGGGAGCGAGCCTGCTCGCGAATGCGGTGGTTCAGTCACCTTGGATGTCGACTGATAGACCGCTTACGCGAGCAGGCTCGCTCCCACAAGGTAATCCGCAGTGTGTTAGCGCACCCAGCGCTCGCGGCGCCAGATCTGCTGCTCGGACTTGGTCTGGAAGGTCCAGGCCACGAAGCGGCTCTGCTTCTGTCCCTGGGACATCTCCACGACCTGGCTTTCCAGCACGCCGGCCTTTTTCAGCGCGGTTTCGATGGCTGGCAGGTTCGAAGCTTTTGACACCAGCGTGCTGAACCACAGCACTTTGTGCTGGAAGTTCGCGCTCTCGGCGATCAATTGCGTCACAAAACGTGCTTCTCCGCCTTCACACCACAGTTCCGCCGACTGGCCGCCGAAGTTCAGCACCGGCAACTTGCGTTTCGGATCGGCCTTGCCCAGGGCACGCCATTTGCGCTCGCTGCCCTTGGTCGCTTCTTCCATCGAAGCGTGGAAGGGCGGGTTGCACATGGTCAGGTCAAAGCGCTCGCCCGGCTCCAGCAAGCCGATCAGGATGTGCTTGCGGTTTTCCTGCTGGCGCAGCTGGATCACCTTGCTCAGGTCGTTGGATTGCACGATGGCTCGAGCCGCCGCCACGGCCGTCGGATCGATCTCCGAGCCGAGGAAGTGCCAGCGGTATTCGCTGTTGCCAATCAGCGGATACACGCAGTTGGCGCCCATGCCGATGTCCAGCACATTGACGATTGCGCCGCGCGGGACCTTGCCGTCGTTCATGCTCGCCAGCAGGTCGGCGAGAAAGTGCACGTAATCGGCACGCCCCGGCACCGGTGGGCAGAGGTAGTCCGCCGGAATGTCCCAATGCTGGATGCCATAGAACGACTTGAGCAGCGCCCGGTTGAACACGCGTACCGCGTCGGGGCTGGCGAAGTCGATGCTTTCCTTGCCGTACGGGTTGGTGATCACATACTTGGCCAACTCGGGCGTGGTCTTGATCAGCGCCGGGAAGTCGTAACGACCCTGATGGCGATTGCGCGGATGCAGGCTGGCCTTCTCACGCGGCTCTACGGTCTTGGCCGGGGTCGCGGAGTCAGGCTTCTTGCGCGCAGGTTTGGGTGTGCGGGGGGTGGTCATGGGCGTGGTCGATTCGGGTATGGCTGAAAGTGGCGGGTATTGTCCCACATTGATGCGCCATACGCCGAACCCATGTAGGAGCTGCCGAAGGCTGCGATCTTTTGATGTTGATTTTTAGAAGCAAGATCAAAAGATCGCAGCCTTCGGCAGCTCCTACAGGGGAAATGTGGTGGACATAAAAAGGGAGGCCACCTGGGCCTCCCTTTTTCAGTGCGATTTACCGTTACAGGCTGGCAATCCGCGCGTGCTGCTCGGCCAGTTTGCCCAGGGCCTGTTCCGCCTCGGCCAGTTTGGCGCGTTCCTTCTCGATGACTTCGGCCGGGGCCTTGTCGACGAAACCGGCGTTGGACAGTTTGCCGCCAACCCGCTGGACTTCGCCCTGCAGACGCAGGATTTCCTTGTCCAGGCGTGCCAGTTCGGCGCCTTTGTCGATCAGACCGGCCATTGGCACCAGCACTTCCATCTCGCCGACCAGTGCGGTGGCGGACAGCGGTGCTTCTTCGCCAGCCTTCAGGACGGTGATCGATTCCAGACGCGCCAGCTTCTTCAGCAGCGCTTCGTTCTCCGTCAGACGGCGCTGGTCTTCAGCGCTGACGTTTTTCAGGTAGATCGGCAGTGGCTTGCCCGGGCCGATGTTCATTTCGCCACGAATGTTGCGCGTGCCGAGCATCAGGCCTTTCAGCCATTCGATATCGTCTTCGGCCGCCGGATCGATGCGCTCTTCATTGGCCACCGGCCAAGGTTGCAGCATGATGGTCTTGCCCTGAATGCCGGCCAGCGGCGCGATGCGCTGCCAGATTTCTTCAGTGATGAACGGCATGAACGGATGTGCCAGACGCAACGCCACTTCCAGCACGCGCACCAGCGTACGGCGAGTGCCGCGCTGACGTTCGACCGGCGCGTTCTCGTCCCACAGCACGGGCTTGGAAAGCTCCAGGTACCAGTCGCAGTACTGGTTCCAGATGAACTCGTACAGCGCTTGCGCGGCGAGGTCGAAACGGAACTGATCCAGTTGACGGGTCACTTCGGCTTCGGTGCGTTGCAGTTGCGAGATGATCCAGCGATCGGCCAGCGACAGCTCGTAGGCTTCGCCGTTCTGGCCGCAGTCTTCGCCCTTGTCCAGAACGTAGCGCGCGGCGTTCCAGATCTTGTTGCAGAAGTTGCGATAGCCTTCGACGCGGCCCATGTCGAACTTGATGTCGCGACCAGTCGAGGCCAGCGAGCAGAACGTGAAGCGCAGGGCGTCGGTGCCGTAGCTTTCGATGCCGTTGGCGAACTCTTCGCGGGTCTGCTTTTCGATCTTCTTCGCCAGTTTCGGCTGCATCAGGCCCGAGGTGCGCTTCTGCACCAGCGACTCGAGGTCGATGCCATCGATGATGTCCAGCGGGTCAAGAACGTTGCCCTTGGACTTGGACATCTTCTGGCCCTGGCCGTCGCGCACCAGGCCGTGTACGTACACAGTCTTGAACGGAACCTGCGGCGTGCCGTCTTCGTTCTTCATCAGGTGCATGGTCATCATGATCATCCGGGCAACCCAGAAGAAGATGATGTCGAAACCGGTGACCAGAACGTCGGTGGAGTGGAATTTCTTCAGGAACTCGGTCTGCTCAGGCCAGCCCAGGGTCGAGAATGTCCACAGGCCGGAACTGAACCAGGTATCGAGTACGTCGTTGTCCTGTTGCAGCGCAACGTCCGGGCCGAGGTTGTGCTTGGCACGCACTTCGGCTTCGTCGCGGCCGACGTAGACCTTGCCGGACTCGTCGTACCAGGCCGGAATCCGGTGGCCCCACCACAGCTGACGGCTGATGCACCAGTCCTGGATGTCACGCATCCACGAGAAGTACATGTTTTCGTACTGCTTGGGCACGAACTGGATGCGCCCGTCTTCGACCGCAGCAATCGCCGGCTCGGCCAAAGGCTTGGTCGATACGTACCACTGGTCAGTCAGCCACGGCTCAATGACCGTGCCGGAGCGGTCGCCTTTCGGCGTTTTCAGGTTGTGATCATTGACGCTCACCAGCAGGCCGGCGGCGTCGAACGCGGCGACGATCTGCTTGCGCGCTTCGAAACGCTCCAGGCCAGCGAACTCGGCCGGAATTTTGCCGTCGATGCTTTCGTTCAGCGTACCGTCGAGGTTGAACACCTGGGCTGCCGGCAGCACGTTGGCGTTCTTGTCGAAGATGTTCAGCAGCGGCAGGTTGTGGCGCTTGCCGACTTCGTAGTCATTGAAATCGTGCGCCGGAGTGATTTTCACGCAGCCGGTGCCGAATTCCGGGTCGCAGTAATCGTCGGCGATGATCGGGATACGACGGCCAACCAATGGCAGCTCGACGAATTTGCCGATCAGGGCTTTGTAGCGCTCATCGTTCGGGTTAACCGCGACGGCGGAGTCGCCGAGCATGGTTTCCGGGCGGGTGGTGGCAACGATCAGGAAGTCATTGCCCTCGGCGGTCTTGACGCCGTCGGCCAGCGGGTATTTCAGGTTCCACAGGAAACCTTTCTCTTCGTGGTTTTCCACTTCGAGGTCGGAAATCGCCGTGTGCAGTTTGGTGTCCCAGTTGACCAAACGCTTGCCGCGGTAGATCAGGCCGTCTTCATGCAGACGCACGAATGCTTCTTTCACCGCTTCCGAGAGGCCGTCGTCCATGGTGAAGCGCTCGCGGCTCCAGTCGACGGACGAGCCGAGGCGACGGATCTGCCGGCTGATATTGCCGCCGGACTGATCTTTCCACTCCCAGACTTTCTCGAGGAATTTCTCGCGACCCAGATCGTGACGATTCTGGCCCTGGGCTTCGAGTTGGCGCTCCACCAGCATCTGCGTAGCGATACCGGCGTGGTCGGTGCCCGGTTGCCACAGGGTGTCGCGACCTTGCATGCGGCGGAAACGGATCAGGGCGTCCATGATCGCGTTGTTGAAGCCGTGACCCATGTGCAGGCTGCCGGTGACGTTCGGCGGCGGGATCATGATGGTGTAGGACTCGCCCGCGCCTTGCGGGGCGAAGTAGTTCTCGGACTCCCAGGTCTTGTACCAGGAAGTTTCAATGGCGTGCGGCTGGTAGGTCTTATCCATGCGCGGCGGGACCCTATTGGCATTTATTCAGGAAAAGCCGGGAAGTATAGCGGGGCATGGTGCCGAGGGCGAGCGGGGTGGGCCGGATGGAGATCTAAATGTGATCGCGAACTCTGTGGCGAGGGAGCTTGCTCCCGCTCGGCTGCGCAGCAGTCGTAAACACTGTCACGCAGGCTTCGCGGCAAAAACACTGTTGAATGGTTTTGGGGGCGCTTCGCACCCCAGCGGGAGCAAGCTCCCTCGCCACAAAAAATACCGAAGGCGGGGTTATTCGTACTGGCTG
Source organism: Pseudomonas sp. FR229a (assembly GCF_030209115.1). Lineage (NCBI taxonomy): Bacteria > Pseudomonadati > Pseudomonadota > Gammaproteobacteria > Pseudomonadales > Pseudomonadaceae > Pseudomonas > Pseudomonas sp. FR229a. The sequence continues at coordinate 49,916 of NZ_JARVSP010000017.1, forward strand.
AGCAGCCGCTCCATCCGCGCCTCGAGGCGGCGTTTGATTTCGGTTTCGATGTGCGGAGCGAAGTCGTCGATCACGTCTTGCATGATCAGTTGCGCGGCCGCGCGCAGTTCGCTGTCCAGATGGAGAAGGGCGTCCGGGCCTTTATCGACCGGTGCCGCAGGCTGGGCAGCCGGGGCTGGTGCCGGGGGTGGCGCGACGGCCGCCGGCTCGTTGCCGACGGAATCGAACAGCATTGGAATCTGTTCCTGTTCGCTGTCATCGACCGTATCGGTCAAGAGCGGCGGTTGCAGGTTGTCATCGCCGAGCAACTGGCGGATCGATTCAAGATCGTCCAGCAGGTGTGCGGATTTCTGTTGCGGTTTCGGAGTGTCCATTGGAATGCTCAGAGTCGCTGTAAACGGTGGTCTTGCAGAGAATAGCCCTGTTCGCGATAGAAGCGAAAACTCTCCCGCGCCGCCGCTCGGATGGTCGGGTCTTCCACCACCACCTCCGCCACGCGGGCGAACTTGCTGGCGAAGGCCGGGACTTTCAGGTCGAGGTTGACCAGAAGATCCTGATGCTCACCGCAGTCTTCCCCGAATCCCAGCACGATCAAGCCGTCCGGTTCACTGTCGGCAGGGCCGTGGGGCACGAAGCTTTCGCCCTTGAAAGCCCACAGGCGCGCATCGAGATCGTCCCGCTGGCTCGCATCGCTGCAATGCAGGTAGATGCGATGGCCCATGCGCCAGGCTTTCTCGGTGAGCTTGCAGGCAAAATCCAGGCGCGCCGAAGGATCGGCGCTCGGCAGGATGTAGAAGTCGACTTTGGTCATTGCGGTTCCAGAGCAGCGAGCGGCGTCGCCATGAAGCGACGCCGCCCCTCAGCAGGTTCAGGCTTTGGCGCGATCCAGCAGGTACTGGGTCAGCAGTGGAACCGGACGGCCAGTGGCGCCCTTGTCCTTGCCGCCGCTGGTCCATGCGGTGCCGGCGATGTCCAGGTGCGCCCAGTTGAGGTTCTTGGTGAAGCGCGACAGGAAGCAGGCGGCGGTGATGGTGCCGGCCTTCGGCCCGCCAATGTTGGCGATGTCGGCGAACGGGCTGTCCAGTTGCTCCTGGTACTCATCGAACAGCGGCAGTTGCCAGGCGCGGTCGTCGGCGGCCTTGCCGGCGCTGAGCAACTGGTCGATCAGTTCGTCGTTGTTGCCCAGCAGGCCGGAAGTATGGGCGCCCAGGGCTACCACGCAAGCACCGGTCAAAGTGGCGATGTCGATCACCGCTTGTGGCTTGAAGCGCTCGGCGTAGGTCAGCGCATCGCACAGCACCAGACGGCCTTCGGCGTCGGTGTTGAGGATTTCCACAGTCTGGCCGCTCATGGTGGTAACGATGTCGCCCGGACGCGACGCGTTGCCGCTCGGCATGTTTTCGGCGCAGGCGAGGATGCACACCAGATTGATCGGCAGTTTCAGCTCAAGCACCGCACGCAGCGTACCGAACACAGAGGCAGCGCCGCCCATGTCGTACTTCATCTCGTCCATGCCGGCGCCCGGCTTCAGGCTGATGCCGCCGGTGTCGAAGGTGATGCCCTTGCCGACCAGCGCGTACGGCTTCTCGGATTTCTTGCCACCGTTGTATTGCATGACGATCAGGCGCGGCGGCTGGGCGCTGCCCTGGCCAACGGCATAGAACGAACCCATGCCGAGGGATTTGATCTTCTTCTCGTCGAGTACTTCGACTTTCAGATCCTTGAACTCTTTGCCGAGGTTCTTCGCCTGTTCGCCCATGAACGTCGGGTGGCAGATGTTCGGCGGCAGGTTGCCCAGATCACGGGTGAAGGCCATGCCGTTGGCGATTGCGGTGGCGTGGTTCACGGCGCGCTGTACTTCGGCCTGTGCAGCCTTGATGGTCAGCAGGGTGATTTTCTTCAGGGCGCGCGGTTCGGCTTTCTGGCTCTTGAACTGGTCGAAGGTGTAGCCGCCGTCGACCAGGGTTTCCGCCAGCAGGCGGGTCTTGCCGTAGCTGTCGCGGCCTTTGACGATGACTTCATCCAGCGCCAGCACGGCATCGCCGCCGCCCAGGCCTTTGAGGGTGTTGAGGATGCCGGCGACGATTTTGCGGAACGGACGGTCGCCCAGTTCTTCGTCCTTGCCCACGCCGACCAGCAACACGCGCTCGGCTTTCAGGTTCGGCAGGCTGTGCAGCAACAGGCTCTGCCCGACCTTGCCGGCCAGGTCGCCACGCTTGAGCACGGTGCTGATCGCACCACCGCTCGACTCGTCGACCAGTCTGGCGGCGACACCGAGTTTGCGGCCTTCGCCGACGGCAACCACCAGGGTGGCGGTTTTCAACGTTTCTGGGCTAACGCTTTTTACAACCAGTTCCATGTCCGGATCCCTAATGAATGGTCAACATGCAGGCGTTCGACGCTGTCCGCAGTCGCCTGCTTATAAATAGAAGAGGCGCAGGCCAAAGCCCGCGACAAGGGCCGCAGTTTGAACCTCGCTCCCCGCGCCTGACAACCCTAGGGGGCGTTCTCAATTAGTTTTCACACCGCGTTGTCGCCTTAAAGCCAGCCAGGCAAGGCGCAGGCCGCTGGGAATGGTTGTTCCCTTTCCAAGGCCTGCAACGCAGACTGGCCGGCTTTAAGGCACAACCCGAAGGGCCGGGCCTGCTGTTGTGCAGGGCTGCGTTGCTCGAAGCTTGTTTGGAATGACCAAACCACGCTTCTCGCGCCTTGTCCTGCACAACAGCAGACCCGGCGCGGTGTGAAAACTAATTGAGAACGCCCCCTAGGTTGTACGATCGGCAAAGGATTACAGAGATGGATGAGTGTGCGCAGTGACAGGCGCACCCAATCACAGGATAATGCCGCATCTTTTTTCGACCGCTCTGCATGGCGGGCGGTCGATGTGTTTGCTTGTTTGGCCGCCTTAGCCTGACAACCCTGGAGTGTCTGGTTTGATCGTCTTCCGTTATCTGTCCCGCGAAGTCCTGTTGACCCTCAGCGCCGTAAGTGCCGTGCTGCTGGTCATCATCATGAGCGGTCGCTTCATCAAATACCTGGCGCAGGCTGCGGCCGGTCAGCTCGATCCGGGCTCGCTGTTCCTGATCATGGGCTTTCGTCTGCCGGGTTTCCTGCAACTGATTCTGCCGCTGGGCCTGTTCCTCGGGATCCTGCTGGCCTACGGTCGCCTGTACCTCGAAAGCGAAATGACCGTGCTCTCGGCCACCGGCATGAGCCAGCAGAAACTCTTTCGCATGACCCTGTTTCCGGCGACGCTGGTGGCACTGGTGGTGGCGTGGCTGAGCCTTGGCCTGGCTCCGCAGGGCGCCAACCAGTTTCAGCTGTTGCTGAACAAGCAGGACGCGCTGACCGAGTTCGATACGCTCGAACCGGGCCGCTTCCAGGCGTTGCGTGACGGTACTCGAGTGACCTATACCGAAACCCTGAGCGACGATCGAGTCAATCTCGGCAGCGTGTTCATCTCGCAGAAAAACCTTGGCGCCGACCAGAAGGATCGCGGGATTTCCGTGCTGGTTGCCGAATCGGGCCGTCAGGAAATTCGCCCCGACGGCAATCGCTACCTGATTCTCGACAACGGTTATCGCTATGACGGCAGTCCGGGTCAGGCCGACTATCGTGCCATCCATTACGAAACCTACGGCGTGCTACTGCCCAAGCCGGATGTCAGCGAAGAAGTCACCGATCGTGACGCGATGCCGACCTCGTCCCTGTGGGGCAGTGACGACATCCGTTCGAAAACCGAACTGCAATGGCGCATGTCCCTGCCGTTGCTGGTGTTCATCGTGACCCTGATGGCGGTGCCGCTGTCGCGGGTGAATCCGCGTCAGGGGCGTTTCCTCAAGCTGCTGCCGGCGATTCTTCTTTATATGGCTTACCTGACCATCCTGATTGCCGCCCGCGGCGCCCTTGAAAAAGGCAAGATCCCGCCGGCCCTTGGCTTGTGGTGGGTGCACGCGATCTTCCTGGTCATCGGCCTCGGCCTGCTCTATTGGGAGCCGATGCGCCTGAAGCTGGCCAGCCGTCGCAGCGCCGCGCTGGAGGTGGCCCGTGGTTAAACTCGACCGCTACATCGGCAGCAGCGTATTCATGGCGATCATCGCCGTGCTGGCGATCATCCTCGGCCTGGCGACGCTGTTTGCTTTCATCGATGAAATGGGCGACGTCAGCGACACCTACACCTTGGTCGATGTGCTCGGTTTCGTGGTGTTGACCGCGCCGCGCCGGCTCTACGAAATGCTGCCGATGGCTGCACTGATCGGCTGTCTGATCGGTCTCGGCAGTCTGGCCAGCAGCAGTGAGCTGACCGTCATGCGCGCCGCCGGCGTGTCGATCGGCCGTATCGTCTGGGCCGTCATGAAGCCGATGCTGGTGCTGATGCTCGCCGGTGTACTGATCGGCGAATATGTCGCCCCGGCCACCGAGAGCATGGCCCAGGCCAATCGCTCGCTGGCCCAGGGCAGCGGCGATGCGCAAAGCGCCAAACACGGTATGTGGCACCGTCAGGGTGAGGAATTCATCCACATCAACGCGGTGCAACCGAACGGTCTGTTGTACGGCGTGACGCGCTATCACTTCGACAAGGAGCGCCATCTGCTCAGCTCCAGCTTCGCCAAAAAGGCCGAGTTCGACGGCAACAAGTGGCAGCTCACCGACGTTGCCACCACGCTGTTCCATGAGCGCAGTACTGAAGTCGTCAATACCCCGAGCGAGCAATGGGACGTCGCGTTGAGCCCGCAACTGCTCAGTACCGTGGTCATGGCCCCTGAATCGCTGTCGATCAGCGGGCTGTGGGGCTACATCCACTATCTGGCCGAGCAGGGCCTGAGCAATGGCCGTTACTGGCTGGCATTTTGGGTCAAGGTGTTGCAGCCGCTGGTGACTGCGGCACTGGTGCTGATGGCGATCTCGTTCATCTTCGGCCCGCTGCGTTCGGTGACCCTCGGTCAGCGGGTCTTCACCGGCGTGCTGGTGGGATTCACCTTCCGTATCGTCCAGGATCTGCTGGGGCCATCGAGTCTGGTGTTCGGTTTCTCGCCGCTGTTTGCGGTGCTGGTGCCGGCCGGCGTGTGTGCGCTGGCGGGTGTCTGGCTGCTCAGGCGAGCGGGCTGATGAACAAGCTTTCATTCAGCGCCTGAACCCTGAAAACGCCTCGGTCGCCAGACCGGGGCGTTTTTGCATGCGATCCGGGTGACAGGCGAACGTGACGCTTGCGCCGTGTATCAGGTACAATTCCCGGCTATTTTTCGGCGGGCCAAGCCTGCAGCCTTTTTGAGTGTTGATCCGTGAGTGATTTGAGTCATATCCGCAATTTCTCCATCATCGCCCACATTGACCATGGCAAGTCGACGCTGGCTGACCGTTTCATCCAGATGTGCGGCGGCCTGGCCGAGCGTGAAATGGAAGCCCAGGTACTGGATTCCATGGATCTTGAGCGTGAACGCGGGATCACCATCAAGGCCCACAGCGTTACCCTCTATTACAAAGCCAAAGATGGCATCACCTACCAGCTGAACTTCATCGACACCCCGGGCCACGTCGACTTCACCTACGAAGTCAGCCGTTCCCTGGCCGCGTGCGAAGGCGCCTTGCTGGTGGTCGATGCGGGGCAGGGCGTGGAAGCCCAGTCCGTGGCCAACTGCTACACCGCCATCGAGCAGGGCCTCGAGGTCATGCCGGTGCTGAACAAGATCGACCTGCCCCAGGCCGAGCCGGATCGCGTCAAGGACGAGATCGAGAAGATCATCGGCATCGACGCCACCGACGCCGTCACCTGCAGCGCCAAGACCGGCCTGGGTGTCGACGAAGTGCTCGAGCGTCTGGTCCACACCATTCCCGCGCCGACCGGCAACATCGAAGATCCGCTGCAAGCGTTGATCATCGACTCCTGGTTCGACAACTACCTGGGCGTTGTCTCCCTGGTACGTGTACGCCATGGCCGGGTGAAGAAGGGCGACAAGATTCTGGTCAAGTCCACCGGCAAGGTGCACCTGGTCGACAGCGTTGGCGTGTTCAACCCGAAACACACCGCTACCGTTGACCTCAAGGCCGGCGAAGTGGGCTTCATCATCGCCAGCATCAAGGACATTCACGGTGCGCCGGTCGGCGATACCCTGACCCTCAGCTCCACGCCTGATGTGCCAGTGCTGCCGGGCTTCAAACGTATCCAGCCGCAGGTTTACGCCGGTCTGTTCCCGGTCAGCTCCGATGACTTCGAGGATTTCCGCGAAGCACTGCAGAAGCTGACCCTGAACGACTCGTCGCTGCAGTACACCCCGGAAAGCTCCGACGCCCTGGGCTTCGGCTTCCGTTGCGGCTTCCTCGGCATGCTGCACATGGAAATCATCCAGGAGCGCCTCGAGCGCGAGTACGACCTGGACCTGATCACCACCGCGCCGACGGTAATTTTCGAGCTGGTGCTGAAAACCGGTGAAACGATTTACGTCGACAACCCGTCGAAGCTTCCGGACGTGTCGGCGATTGAGGACATGCGCGAGCCAATCGTGCGCGCCAATATCCTCGTACCGCAGGAGCACCTGGGCAACGTCATCACCCTGTGCATCGAGAAACGCGGCGTTCAGGTCGACATGCTGTTCCTCGGCAATCAGGTGCAAGTCACCTACGACCTGCCGATGAACGAAGTGGTCCTGGACTTCTTCGACCGTCTCAAATCCACCAGCCGCGGCTATGCTTCGCTGGACTACCATTTCGATCGTTACCAATCGGCTAATCTGGTGAAACTGGACGTGCTGATCAACGGCGACAAGGTCGATGCCCTGGCATTGATCGTGCACCGTGACAATTCGCACTTCAAAGGTCGCCAGTTGACCGAGAAGATGAAAGAACTGATTCCTCGTCAGATGTTCGACGTGGCGATCCAGGCCGCCATCGGTGGTCAGATCGTGGCCCGGACAACCGTCAAGGCGCTCAGAAAGAACGTATTGGCCAAATGCTACGGCGGTGACGTCAGTCGTAAGAAGAAACTGCTCGAGAAGCAGAAGGCCGGTAAGAAACGCATGAAACAGGTCGGCAACGTGGAAATTCCACAGGAAGCCTTCCTCGCCGTGCTCAGGTTGGAATAATCAGGTCCTATGTCGCTAAATTTCCCGCTGTTGCTGGTCATCGCCGTGTTCGTCTGCGGCCTGTTGGCGTTGATTGATCTGCTGTTCCTGGCACCGCGTCGGCGGGCTGCCATTGCCTCTTATCAAGGCAGTGTCAGCCAGCCCGAGCCTGTGGTGGTCGAGAAGCTGAACAAAGAGCCGCTGCTGGTCGAATACGGCAAGTCGTTCTTTCCGGTGCTGTTCATTGTGCTGGTGCTGCGTTCGTTCCTGGTGGAGCCGTTCCAGATTCCGTCCGGCTCGATGAAACCGACCCTGGACGTCGGCGACTTCATTCTGGTGAACAAGTTTTCCTACGGGATCCGTTTGCCGGTGATCGACAAGAAGATCATCGAAGTCGGTGATCCGCAGCGCGGCGATGTCATGGTGTTCCGCTACCCGAGCGACCCGAACGTCAACTACATCAAGCGCGTGGTCGGCCTGCCAGGTGACACGGTGCGTTACACCGCCGACAAGCGTCTGTTCGTCAACGGCGAATCGATTGCCGAGAAGATGGTCGGCGCCGAAGCGGGATCGCTGGGCAGCGCGGAGCTCTACCAGGAAAAACTCGGTGCAGCCGAGCACCTGATCCGCAAGGAAATGAGCCGCTACCGCGCCACTCCGGATCGGTCGTGGACGGTGCCTGCCGGGCACTACTTCATGATGGGTGACAACCGCGACAATTCGAACGACAGTCGCTATTGGGATGATCCGAACATTCCCAAGGATCTGCTGGGCATGGTCCCCGACCGCAATATCGTCGGCAAGGCCTTCGCGGTCTGGATGAGCTGGCCGGAGCCGAAACTCAGCCACCTGCCGAATTTCTCGCGGGTCGGTCTGATCAAGTAACTACACACGGCGCTGTTGACCACAGCGCCGAATGCATTTCTGGAGCCGGTACAATCGGCTTCGCAATCGCCAGGATCTATTTTTTGAACACAGCGTTAATTGTCCCAGGCCTGCGCCGTACCCCGGCGATGGCCGTGGAAACCAGCCACGAACTCAGCGTGGGTAAACCGTGAGCGTTTCTCTAAGTCGTCTCGAGCGCCAGCTCGGTTACACCTTCAAGGATCAGGAGCTGATGCTTCTGGCCCTCACGCACCGCAGTTTTGCCGGGCGCAACAACGAGCGTCTGGAATTCCTCGGCGATGCCATCCTCAACTTCGTCGCTGGCGAGGCGCTGTTCGATCGCTTTCCGCTGGCCCGCGAAGGCCAGTTGTCGCGTTTGCGCGCACGCCTGGTGAAAGGTGAGACGCTGGCCGTACTGGCTCGCGGTTTCGACCTCGGTGATTATCTGCGCCTGGGTTCGGGTGAACTGAAGAGCGGTGGGTTCCGTCGTGAATCGATTCTCGCCGATGCCCTCGAAGCCCTGATCGGTGCGATCTACCTCGACGCCGGCATGGACGTCGCCCGTGAGCGCGTACTGGCCTGGCTGGCCGGTGAGTTCGAAGGCTTGACGCTGGTCGACACCAACAAGGATCCGAAAACCCGCTTGCAGGAACACCTGCAATCGCGCAGTTGCGAACTGCCCCGCTACGAAGTGGTGGATATCCAGGGCGAACCGCACTGCCGAACCTTCTTCGTCGAGTGCGAAGTGGTCTTACTGAATGAGAAAAGCCGAGGTCAGGGTGTGAGCCGTCGCATTGCCGAACAGGTAGCGGCCGCTGCAGCACTGATTGCCCTGGGCGTGGAGAATGGCAATGACTGATACAAACGCAACTCGCTGTGGCTATGTTGCCATCGTCGGCCGTCCCAACGTCGGCAAGTCGACGCTGCTCAACCACATCCTCGGGCAGAAGCTCGCGATCACCTCGCGCAAGCCGCAGACCACGCGGCACAACATGCTCGGCATCAAGACCGAGGGCGATGTGCAAGCGATCTACGTCGACACCCCGGGCATGCACAAGGGCGGCGAAAAGGCCCTGAACCGCTACATGAACAAAACCGCTTCGGCGGCGTTGAAAGACGTCGACGTGGTGATCTTCGTCGTTGACCGCACCAAGTGGACCGACGAAGACCAGATGGTGCTCGAACGTGTGCAGTATGTGACCGGTCCGCTGATCGTCGCGCTGAACAAGACCGATCGCATCGAAGACAAAGCCGAGCTGATGCCGCACCTGAGCTGGTTGCAGGAACAATTGCCTAACGCCCAGATCATCCCGATTTCCGCGCAGCACGGGCACAATCTCGATGCGCTGGAAAAGGTCATCGCCGATCACCTGCCGGAGAACGATCACTTCTTCCCGGAAGACCAGATCACCGACCGTAGCAGCCGTTTCCTCGCTGCCGAACTGGTGCGCGAGAAAATCATGCGCCAGATGGGCGCCGAGCTGCCGTACCAGATCACCGTCGAAATCGAAGAGTTCAAGCAGCAGGGCAAGACCCTGCACATCCACGCGCTGATTCTCGTCGAGCGTGACGGCCAGAAGAAAATCATCATTGGCGACAAGGGCGAGCGCATCAAGCGCATCGGCACCGAAGCGCGCAAGGACATGGAGCTGCTGTTCGACTCCAAGATCATGCTCAACCTGTGGGTCAAGGTGAAGGGCGGCTGGTCCGATGACGAGCGCGCGCTGCGTTCGCTGGGTTACGGCGACCTGTAAGTAGCGATCTCGAGAACACCGATACCCACTGTGGGAGCGAGCCTGCTCGCGAAGAGGATGTAACATTCAGCATCGATGTTGACTGTCACTCCGCTTTCGCGAGCAGGCTCGCTCCCACAGTGGTTTTGAGTTGAATGTAAAACCGCGTTTCTTCATCGAGAACTCAATGTCGCAAACCCCGCCTCCCGCCCAACCCGCCTACGTCCTGCATTCGCGCGCCTACCGCGAAACCAGTGCACTGGTGGATTTCCTCACGCCGCAAGGTCGGCTGCGGGCGGTGTTGCGCAGTGCGCGGGGCAAGGCCGGCACACTGGCGCGGCCGTTCGTGGCGCTGGAGGTTGAATTCCGTGGCAAGGGTGAGCTGAAGAATGTCGGGCGTATGGAGAGCTCCGGTACCTCCGCATGGCTCAACGGCGAGGCGCTGTTCAGCGGTCTCTACCTCAATGAATTGCTGATTCGCCTGTTGCCCGCGGAAGATCCGCACCCAGGAGTGTTCGACCACTATGCCGCGACCCTGCTGGCCTTGGCCGAAGGTCGACCACTGGAACCGTTGCTGCGCTCCTTCGAATGGCGATTGCTTGATGATCTCGGCTACGGCTTCTCCATGAACACCGACATTCACGGTGAGCCTGTGGCTGCGGACGGTCTCTATCGGTTACAAGTGGACGCCGGACTCGAGCGGGTTTATCTGCTGCAGCCGGGCCTGTTCAACGGCACTGAACTGCTGGCCATGGCCGAGGCCGACTGGTCGGCGCCCGGTGCGCTGTCAGCGGCCAAGCGTCTGATGCGCCAGGCACTCGCGGTACATTTGGGCGGGCGTCCGCTTGTCAGTCGCGAGCTGTTTCGCAAGCCCTGATATGCTGTGCGCCGAATCTCTCAATTCAGGAGCGCATCCGTGACCAGCAGCAATCGCATTCTTCTCGGCGTGAACATCGACCACGTCGCCACCCTGCGTCAGGCCCGTGGCACGCGCTACCCGGATCCGGTCAAGGCGGCGCTGGACGCAGAAGAGGCGGGCGCCGATGGCATCACCGTGCACCTGCGCGAAGATCGCCGGCACATCCAGGAGCGCGACGTGCTGCTGCTCAAGGATGTGCTGCAAACGCGCATGAATTTCGAAATGGGCGTCACCGAAGAAATGATGGCGTTCGCCGAGCGCATTCGCCCGGCGCACATCTGTCTGGTCCCGGAAACCCGTCAGGAATTGACCACCGAAGGTGGCCTGGATGTAGCGGGGCAGGAAGAGCGCATCAGGGCTGCGGTCGAACGTTTGTCGAAAATCGGCAGCGAAGTGTCGCTGTTCATCGATGCTGACGAGCGCCAGATCGCCGCGTCCAGGCGCGTTGGTGCGCCGGCCATCGAGCTGCATACCGGTCGCTACGCCGATGCCGAAACCCCGACCGAAGTGGCTGAAGAGCTCAAGCGTGTCGCTGATGGCGTCGCATTCGGTCTGGCGCAGGGCCTGATCGTCAATGCCGGGCATGGCCTGCATTACCACAACGTCGAGGCCGTGGCGGCAATCAAGGGCATCAACGAACTGAACATCGGCCACGCGCTGGTGGCGCATGCGTTGTTCGTCGGCTTCAAGTCGGCTGTGTCGGAAATGAAAGCGCTGATCCTCGCGGCCGCCAAGCAATAAGCCACACCGCAACCCCCTGTAGGAGTGAGCCTGCTCGCGATAGCGGTGTGTCAGCCAACATCAAATTGACTGACACACCGCTATCGCGAGCAGGCTCACTCCTACAATTCGATTTGTGGTGTGGGTTAGAGCGGGGCGGGCTCTTGCGCCGGTTTTGATTTGTCGATCGCCGGCACATGCAGGTTGCCCTCGGCGACCTGGTCGCCCTCCAGCTGCGGCTGGGTCACCCAGGTCAGGATGTCGTAGTAGCGCCGGATGTTCGCCACGAAATGCACCGGTTCGCCGCCGCGGGCGTAGCCATAACGGGTCTTGCTGTACCACTGCTTCTGCGACAGGCGCGGCAGGATCTTTTTCACGTCCAGCCACTTGTCCGGATTCAGTCCTTCCTTCGCCGCCAGTTTGCGCGCGTCATCCAGATGGCCGCTGCCGACGTTGTACGCCGCCAGGGCAAACCAGGTGCGGTCCGGTTCCTGGATCGAATCGTCGAGCTGATCCTTCATGTAAGCCAGGTACTTGGCGCCGCCCATGATGCTCTGCTTGGGATCGAGGCGGTTGGATACGCCCATCGCCTGCGCGGTGTTCTGGGTCAACATCATCAGGCCGCGTACGCCAGTTTTTGACGTCACCGTCGGCTGCCACAGCGATTCCTGATAACCAATCGCTGCCAGCAAGCGCCAGTCGACTTTCTCTTTCTTCGCGTAATTCTTGAAGTGCTGTTCGTATTTTGGCAGGCGCTGCTGCAGGTGCTGGGCGAAGGTGGTGGCGCCCATGTAACCGAGGACATCGACGTGGCCGTAGTAGCGGTCTTTCAGGCGCTGCAGGGTGCCGTTCTTCTGCACTTTGTCCAGGTAGGCGTTGATTTCGTTGAGCAGGCTGTTGTCTTCGCCCGGACCAACCGCCCAGCTTTGACTGCGCGCGTCGCCAAGGTCGAAGGCCACGCGGATGTTGGTGAAGTACACCTGATTCATCGCCACTTCGTTGGAGTCGACCAGGGTCAGGTCAATCTGGCCCTCATCGACCATGCGCAGCAGATCGACCACTTCAACCGCGTCGGATTCTTCGTATTCGATACCGGGATATTTCTGTTTCAGCTCGGCCAGTTGCTCGGCGTGGGTGCTGCCCTTGAGCACGGTGATCTTCTTGCCGACCAGATCCGCCGGATCGGTGGGCCGCGACTGGCCGTTGCGGTAGATGATCTGCGGGGTAACTTCAAGGTAGGAGTGGGAGAACCGCACCTGCTTCTTGCGCTCGTCGCTGCTGACCAGACCGGCCGCCGCGAGCACCGGGCCGTTCGGCTTGCCGACCTGATTGAACAGGTCGTCGAGGTTGTCGGCGGTTTCGATCTTCAGCTCGACGCCCAAATCGTCGGCAAAGCGCTTCACCAGCTCGTATTCGAAGCCGGTTTCACCGCTGCGATCCTGAAAGTAGGTGGCGGGGCTGTTGCGGGTAACCACGCGCAGCACACCGTCCTCCTTTACGCGCTCGAGTGTGTTGGGTTTATCAACACAACCACCGAGCATCAGGAAGAGTCCGGTTGCGATCAGCCATTTGGCGTATCGCGGACGCAAAGCCGTTGGGAAAAACATCTGCGCAGTATACGCAAACGGCCACGGGCGCCATATCTCGACAGCGTAGGAGTAGTCTGCTAGCGATCACAAATCCGAGCGAAATCCCTTGAATACGGGCCTTGCCGGCATTTTGTTACAGTAAAAATAAGCCGTCCCTGAACGCCCGATTTACCTGACCCCGGAGGCAGAAACACAGATCGCTACCCGAGTGCAACCGTGCGTAGCGTTTCGGGTGATGTTGAGGTCGGTTTAGGCTAGAATGCACGGCCTCAAAGCACACCCCTTCCCGAGGCTGTCCCGAAGATGTTGATCCTGCGCGGCGCTCCTGCCCTTTCTGCCTTTCGCCACAGCAAACTCCTTGAGCAACTGAGCCAGAAGGTTCCAGCTGTCAGTGGCCTGTATGCTGAATTCGCTCACTTCGCCGAAGTCACCGGCGTCCTGACCGGCGACGAACAGCAGGTGCTAGCGCGCCTTCTGAAGTACGGCCCAAGTGTTCCGGTTCAAGAGCCGACCGGTCGTCTGTTTCTGGTGTTGCCGCGTTTCGGCACCATCTCGCCGTGGTCGAGCAAGGCCAGCGACATTGCCCGAAACTGCGGCCTGAGCAAGGTCCAGCGCCTGGAACGCGGTATCGCCTTCTATGTTGCAGGGCAGTTCAGCGAAGCCGAAGCCCGGCTGATTTCGGACGCGCTGCATGACCGCATGACCCAGATCGTGCTGGCCAACCTCGAGCAGGCTGCCGGTCTGTTCAGCCACGCCGAGCCGAAGCCGCTGACCGCAATCGACATTCTTGGTGGCGGCCGCGCCGCGCTGGAAAAGGCCAACACCGAGCTGGGCCTGGCCTTGGCCGAAGACGAGATCGACTACCTGGTCAATGCCTTCAACGGTCTCAAGCGCAACCCGCACGACATCGAACTGATGATGTTCGCCCAGGCCAACTCCGAGCACTGCCGCCACAAGATCTTCAACGCCAGTTGGGACATTGACGGCCAGAGCCAGGAAAAAAGCCTGTTCGGCATGATCAAGAACACCTATCAGATGCACAGCGAAGGCGTGTTGTCGGCTTACAAGGACAACGCTTCGGTGATCGTCGGCAATGTTGCCGGCCGCTTCTTCCCGAACCCTGAAACCCGCCAGTACGGCGCGGTGCAGGAGCCGGTGCACATCCTGATGAAGGTCGAAACCCACAACCACCCGACCGCGATCGCCCCGTTCCCGGGCGCATCCACCGGTTCCGGTGGCGAGATCCGTGACGAAGGTGCAACCGGTCGCGGCGCCAAGCCAAAGGCCGGCCTGACCGGTTTCACCGTATCGAACCTGCAGATCCCGGGCTTCGAACAGCCGTGGGAAGTGCCGTACGGCAAGCCTGAGCGCATCGTCACTGCGCTGGACATCATGATCGAAGGCCCGCTCGGCGGCGCCGCGTTCAACAACGAATTCGGTCGTCCGGCGCTGACCGGCTACTTCCGTACCTTCGAGCAGTCGATCAGCACCCCGCACGGTGATGAAGTGCGCGGTTACCACAAGCCGATCATGCTCGCCGGCGGCATGGGCAACATCCGCGAAGAGCACGTCAAGAAAGGCGAGATCGTCGTCGGCTCCAAGCTGATCGTGCTCGGCGGCCCGGCGATGTTGATCGGTCTCGGTGGCGGCGCGGCTTCGTCGATGGCCACCGGCACCAGCTCGGCGGATCTGGATTTTGCTTCCGTACAGCGTGAAAACCCTGAAATGGAGCGTCGCTGCCAGGAAGTCATCGACCGTTGCTGGCAGTTGGGTGACAAGAACCCGATCAGCTTCATCCACGACGTCGGCGCGGGCGGTCTGTCCAACGCCTTCCCGGAACTGGTCAATGACGGCGACCGCGGTGGCCGTTTCGAACTGCGCAACATCCCCAATGACGAGCCGGGCATGGCCCCGCACGAGATCTGGTCCAACGAATCCCAGGAACGTTACGTCTTGGCGGTCGGCCCGGAAGACTTCGAGCGCTTCCAGGCGATCTGCGAACGCGAGCGCTGCCCATTTGCCGTCGTCGGTGAAGCCACCGCCGAACCGCAACTGACCGTGACCGACAGCCACTTCGGCAACAACCCGGTGGACATGCCACTGGAAGTGTTGCTCGGCAAGGCCCCGCGCATGCACCGGTCGGTGGTTCGCGAAGCCGAACTGGGCGATGACTTCGATCCGTCGGACCTCGACATCAGCGAGTCCATCGAACGCGTTCTGCATCACCCGGCCGTGGCGAGCAAGAGCTTCCTGATCACCATCGGCGATCGCACCATCACCGGCCTCGTCGCTCGTGACCAGATGGTCGGCCCTTGGCAGGTACCGGTGGCCGACGTTGCCGTCACCGCCACCAGCTTCGATGTCTACACCGGTGAAGCGATGGCAATGGGCGAGCGTACTCCGCTGGCTCTGCTGGACGCCCCGGCCTCGGGCCGCATGGCCATCGGCGAAACCATCACCAACATTGCCGCGTCGCGCATCAACAAGCTCTCCGACATCAAGCTGTCGGCGAACTGGATGTCGGCGGCCGGCCACCCGGGTGAAGACGCGCGTCTGTATGACACCGTCAAAGCGGTCGGCATGGAGCTGTGCCCGGAGCTGGGCATCACCATTCCGGTGGGCAAGGACTCGATGTCCATGGCCACGCGCTGGAACGACAACGGCGAAGACAAGACCGTGACTTCGCCGATGTCGCTGATCGTTACCGGTTTCGCGCCAGTGGCTGACATCCGTCAGACCCTGACCCCGGAACTGCGCATGGACAAGGGCACCACCGACCTGATCCTGATCGACCTCGGTCGCGGTCAGAACCGTATGGGTGCTTCGATCCTTGCTCAGACACACGGCAAGCTCGGCAAACACGCGCCGGACGTCGATGATGCCGAAGACCTGAAGGCCTTCTTCGCCGTGATCCAGGGCCTCAACGCCGACGGTCACCTGCTGGCTTACCATGACCGTTCCGACGGTGGTCTGCTGACCTCCGTGGTGGAAATGGCTTTCGCCGGCCACTGCGGTCTGAGCCTGAACCTGGACAGCGTTGCCGAATCCGCGTCGGAAATCGCCGCGATCCTGTTCAACGAAGAACTCGGCGCGGTGATCCAGGTTCGCCAGGACGCCACCCCGGACATCCTCGCGCAGTTCAGCGCCGCCGGTCTGGGCGATTGTGTGTCGGTGATCGGTCAGCCGATCAACAATGGCCAGATCAACATCACCTTCAACGGTGACACCGTGTTCGAAGGCCAGCGTCGTCTGCTGCAGCGTCAGTGGGCCGAGACCAGTTACCAGATCCAGCGTCTGCGTGACAACGCCGACTGCGCCGAGCAGGAATTCGACGCGCTGCTGGAAGAAGACAACCCGGGCCTGAGCGTCAAGCTCAGCTACGACGTCAATCAGGACATCGCTGCGCCTTACATCAAGAAAGGCATCCGCCCACAGGTTGCCGTGCTGCGTGAGCAGGGCGTCAACGGTCAGGTGGAAATGGCCGCCGCATTCGACCGCGCCGGTTTCAGTGCGATCGACGTGCACATGAGCGACATCCTCGCCGGTCGTGTCGACCTCAACGAGTTCAAAGGCCTGGTGGCCTGCGGCGGTTTCTCCTACGGCGACGTGCTCGGCGCCGGTGAAGGCTGGGCCAAGTCGGCGCTGTTCAACAGCCGCGCCCGCGACGCGTTCCAGGGCTTCTTCGAACGTAACGACAGCTTCACGCTGGGCGTGTGCAACGGTTGCCAGATGATGTCCAACCTGCACGAGCTGATCCCGGGCAGCGAGTTCTGGCCGCACTTCGTGCGCAACCGCTCCGAGCAGTTCGAAGCGCGGGTGGCGATGGTGCAGATCCAGGAGTCGAACTCGATCTTCCTGCAGGGCATGGCCGGTTCGCGCATGCCGATCGCCATCGCCCACGGTGAAGGACATGCCGAGTTCGCCAGCGAAGAAGCGCTGCTGGAAGCCGATCTGTCCGGTTGCGTGGCGATGCGTTTTGTCGACAACCACGGCAAGGTCACCGAAGCCTACCCGGCCAACCCGAACGGCTCGCCGCGCGGGATCACCGGTCTTACCAGCCGTGACGGTCGCGTGACGATCATGATGCCGCACCCGGAGCGAGTGTTCCGCGCGGTGCAGAACTCGTGGCGTTCGGAGGACTGGAACGAGGACGCGCCGTGGATGCGCATGTTCCGTAACGCCCGCGTCTGGGTCAACTGAGGCCTGTGTACAAGCTCGCCTTTTTTGTTCCTGACAGCCATGTCGAGGTGGTCAAGGGCGCTGTGTTCGCTGCCGGAGGTGGGCGAATTGGTGACTATGACCACTGCGCCTGGCAGGTGCTTGGCACTGGCCAGTTTCGGCCTCTGGACGGCAGTCAGCCGTTTATCGGTGAGGCGGGGCAGGTTGAGCAGGTTGAGGAATGGAAGGTTGAGCTTGTCGTTGCGGATGAGTTGATCGTTGCCGTGGTGGCGGCGTTGAAGCTCAGTCATCCGTATGAGACGCCAGCTTATGAGGTGTGGCGGCTGGAAGATTTCTGATCTTCTTGGCTGCTGAAACGGGAAACCCGCAGATGAGGGATTGTCTGCGGGTTTTTTGTTGCCTGCGATTTGCTTTTCTGTAGGAGTTGGCCTGCTCGCGATGGCGCCCTTATAGGCGACCATGCTCTGGCTGACTGAGTGAATATCCGTTTCTTCGGGGGCTGCGGCTGGTGGTTTCGCCCTTACGGCGAGTCACCTTTTTCAAACGCCAAAAAGGTAACCCAAAAGGCTTGCTCCTGCGTTCGGCCCTCGCAGGCTCGGGTTCCTTCGCTGCGGGATCGATCCGGGCGCAGCGGCTCCGGTTTGCTCCGCTGCACCTACACTCGCTGTGTCTGGCTGCGCCAGACGGTCGCTGCGCTCCCACGCCCGGATCAATCCCTCCACTCAGCCTTCCGACGTCGCCGGTGGATCAAGATCAAAAGCTTTACTCGAGCTAACGCTCATCGTGTAGGAGCTGCCGAAGGCTGCGATCTTTTGATCTTGCCTTTGCTTTTCTGTGGGAGCGAGCCTGCTCGCGAAGGCGGCCTGACAGGCGACCTGTTTCTCCCGGATGCCAAGATTCCAATTGTAGGAGTGAGCCTGCTCGCGATGAGGCCCATCCAGACGCCCGACAACTTGAGATTGTTTAAATCCTGTACCTGATGACCAGAACCTTCCCACAAGGTTTTCAGGTTGTCCGTCGGACGTGTGGGCTCTAGTCTCTGGGGGTCGTCGAAAACTCGGCGATCGGGTGTGAGAACCCTTAGGAACTGTTAATCCACAGTCAGTACCACCATAATCACCGCCGGCATTTCTGCTGTCTGCATTGTTATGGCGGCTGTGTGCGGGCGGACTTCGGTCCGGCCGGGCTTGTTCCTACCGGTTTCTCACCCCGCACACTGCTGCCACCACTCCGCCGCGTGAGAAACGGCAAGTGATTGGCTATTGATTAGGAACGTATCAATGTCAAAACCTGTCCCCGACCCACCCCTCGAACCCACAACCCCCCTCGAACAAGCCATCCGCGCCGACGACCTCGCCAAAAACCGCGAAGCGATCAAGCGTGCTCTGGATTTTTACCTGTGCCCGCAGCCAGGCAAACCGCACCCGCCCAGCACCATGTTTGTGATCCAGCCGGAAATCGACACCGAAACCCTCCTGGCCCACGCCTGTGAATCCCTCGCTTCAGCCAACACTCTGGCCAGCGATTTCGCCGATCAGCTGGGGCGGCCGCAGCGCAATACGGCGCTGGCCATTCAGCAGATCATCATGCTCGCGGAGCTGGCGGTGAATCGGGCGCTGGATCGGGTTGATCCGCGAACCTGAAACCCGGGTCCCTGGCCGTTCGCTTGCTTTCGGTCATAAAAAAACCACTGGGCTTCCAGACCCAGTGGTTCTTACACAACGCGCAAGCGAACCGGTGTTATTTCACCTGGGTCAGTTTCACGTCGGTCACAAGCATCTCGATCAGCGTTCGCAGGTATTTGAACCCCTGGTCTTTCTTATCCCAGCGATCTATGAACAACAAGCCTTGGTCGTTGGCCTGAATCGGCGTGACGACAATTTCACCCGCTTTGGATTTATGCACCAGACGTGTTCCGCTAGTGCCTTCGTTTTCGATCAGGAACATACCGGGGTGGGTCAGTTTGCTGCGTCTGACAGGCGGCGTCGGCGCAATGTTCTTTTTGCCAGGCACCGCGATGTTCAGGGTGAAATCACTGCGCACGGCCCGTGTGTTGACCGCTTTTTCCGGAATCATTGTCGACCACGCGCCCTGTTGGATCGAGCTGGCCAGACCAGGCGTACTGTCGCGGACGTGAAGACTGACCGCGCCCAGCGTCTCGCCCAGCCCCGGAACTCCCAGGCTGTAGTTGGTCTGTGTGGCATCAACGAGGGCCATCCATTTATGCGGCCCGTGCACCAATTGGTCATTCTTGATCACTTGCGTGGCGAAATAGCTGAATATCTCTTTCCTCGACAGCTCGGGATCCGGCAGCCCTTTGACGTGGTAGCTGGCGACGCAATCGATGGCGCGGATACGGATGTTGTATTTGGCCGCCGCCTCACAGACCTCGTTGAAATTGTCGTTACCCACATAACCACTCGGGCGGTCCGCGCTCAGCTTTTGCAGATGGGCTCTGAGGCGCTCGGGCATGCGCTGCGTCAGATGAAAAATATCCAGTTCGGCCTGATGCAGATCGGTGAACATATTCGCAAGGTACAGCGTGTCATAACCCGCATCCTTGAATGCCTTCATGTGTTTCCTGAGCAGCGCCTTGCCTGACACCTCGGTTGGATTTTCTCCGATCAGCAGATTCAAGCGGCCGTCGGCCAGTTTTTGCAGAAACGTGTCAAAGGTTTCGTCGCTGGCAATCACCGGCAGCGCGTCTGGCTTCGCATGTTTGAATTCGCTAGAGGCGGCTCTGGCCGCTTTGCCCAGGCGCTGTCGGGTAGCGATAAAGGCCGTGAACAATTCACGGTCCTCTTTCGCAGGATTGAAGAAAGTGTCGAGGCCGTTTCGGTCGCGCATCAGCCTGACCACACCCTCGTGAAACGACGACGCCATGTCGTAGTTGCCCAATTGAGCGGAAGCCGCGGCCGGTGCCACTGGCTTCGGGACGGCCCGTGGTGCCTTGTACGCAGTCGGCATTTGCACAAGATAATCTCCCTTCGCGGCTGCATCACCGCTGATCGCACCGGGTGAATCGAGGCTGATGCGTGCGGATTGACCCAGGTCGATGTCTTCAATCCGCACGGCGATGGCATCGTGCAGGTCGGCCAGGCCTGGTGTCTCGTCGAAGGTGCACATGCGTGACTGTTCGGTGAGGATGATCCAGCGTTCGTCGGGGGCGTCGGCGATATCGGCAGACAGTTTCCTGTGCGAATAAAAATTTCTGATGCTGTTGCTTCGTGGGGTCAACGGCGAGGCGTCGGCCAGCGTCATGGCGCGCTCCAGTTGATAACTGGTCGAGGCGTCCAGAGCATGGACGCGCAAGTTCTTTTTCCGGGCGGCGCGCATAAGTGCCAGATAGGAGAACGGCGCCTTCTCCGTGTGCCCCAGCGCGTGGTCAACACCTCTGAGGTGGGTTTTGATGTTTTCCCAACTGAGCTTCTTGTTGAAATTTTCCAGCTTGGCATGAAAGATGTCGTCCGCCAGATACTCGACATGCAAGCGCTTGAAACCGCTGGCAATGAGTTCGTCCAGAGAATCGATCAGCACCTGTTTGCTGGCGATGGAACCGGGTTGGGCGCCGATCACCAGGTTTTTCCCTTTGAATGCGTCGCTGTTGATCAACTGCGCAAATGAAGTATCGGCAGCAACTGCCGGGACTTCGGCGCGAGCGGGCAGGGCGGCGAGTTCGGCGAAATGACCTGTGGCATCGGTGGTGAGTTTTTCTACCTGATCCATATAGGCGGCGCGTGTCGAGGCCAGACCCTCAACTACGCCGGTCATGGTTGAGAGGGGCGAGACGCCCATGTAGTCCTGACCTCTCTTGATTACGTCGTCGCGGAATTGCGGATTCATCAGCATCGCGACGCGCTCCCGGTATTTGGGCACCACGCCGTAGTCTTTGCGTGGGCTCGGTGTGTCTGGCACGGCATCGTATTTCGGCGCGCCGCCGACCATGCCACTGCGCACCATCACCCCGTCTGAATTGCGAACAACGAGGATGCCGGTCGAGACGATGTCAGGGGAGTTCGGCTTGCTGCGATAGAGCAGATAACGACCGAGTGCGTCGGGATTTTTCCCGGCAAGGTAAATCCGGCCTCTGAAAACCACCGGGCGCATGTCATCCCAGTCAGGTCGAGGCGCTACCTGATCGACCAAGGTCACGACATTCTGCTGGTCGTTGCCAGCACTAGCGATCGCTTGGCGCAGCGGTCGGCGCGCGAGCTTGAGTGAGCGCAGGGCGGGGCGCAGATCGGTCAGCACCGCGCCGACACTGTTGAACAGGTAACCGAGCAAATGCTGGAAAGCTTCACCGTGGTCACCCTGCCGATAAGCGTGCAGGGCGAGCATCGCGTCCTTGAAAGCCAGCAGCAGTCCGGTGCTCAGACTGAGCAGCGGGAAAGGGGCGGTGGCAATGGCCGCGATCCATTCGACACTGGTCCAGATCAGCCCGGCGATCATCTGCGCTCGACTGGTGGTCGTGGCGTGGACGTTGTCGATCCGGCGCTGCAGCTTCATGTTGTACAGCGCCGAGCGCAAATCGCTGACGGCAGCGGTGGCGGGCGTTGAATCGTAGCGCGCCGGGCTGGGCGTAGTCTTGTCGAGGTCTTTGGGGAGCTGTTTTTTTGCGTTTTCGAGGAACGTCCGCACTCGCGTCTGAGCACTCACGCCTACCCGAGAGGTGAGGTATTCGATCATGCCGGCCTGCTGTTGGAGCAGGTAGTTGAACAGCCGCGCTTCGCGAAACCTGACACCGTCGGGTGCGTCCGGGGTATAGAGCAACACCGGGTTATCGGAATGGCTGAACAGCCACACATCCATCACCCACTCGCCATCGATCATCAATCGATGGATCGGGTATTTGGTGCGCGTCGGCCCCGAGGTTTCCTCCATGCTGGTGATGCTTTGCTCCAGCCATTGCCGATCGCTGCGGCTGATATGTCCTTGCAGCTGGCATTCCAGCGCGGCGCCCTTCATCTGGCGCTGAGTAATCGCCAGGGTCGCGTTGCGTCTGAAATCGTAGCCCTCGCTGGTCGAGCTCTGCAGGTCATCCCTGACCTTGTTGGTGTAGCGTTCGCCGATCCACACCCCGGTGACCGAGCGTGCGACGTTCTGTGCGGTCAGGTTGCTGACATCGATGCCCGGCGGCCCCTTGAAACGTGCCGAACGGGAGAATTTCTCATCGAGAAAGCCGACGCCATCGGCATAGCCGTCGCGATACAACTGGGTATACGTCAGCGGTTTCGGCGTCAATGAGGGCACGATGGACATCGGCGCGTAGGCCCAGACGGTATCCGGGTCGACATCATTGGCCGAGCGCTTGAGCAGGCGGTTCAGACTGATCTTCGCCTGTTGGTGTACGTAGTCATCAAAAGCCGGAAATTGGCTGCCGGACAAGGCGTGCTGGTTGAAACCGCGCAACGCGCCTTCGGCCTCTTCGCTCAGGGTCGAGAGTTGTCTGCGATCGGCAGCGGTGGTCGAGCGATACCACAGGGGGGTGCTGAAGTCGTAGTCATCGACGCGGGTAGCGAGCATGTGAACGGCCATCGCCTTCAGGCAGACGAGATGGTCGCCACAGTGTTCGAAAGTGACCTTCTGGTGTTCCATCGCCTCAGGTCTGAAGCTCAGGCCCGCCAGTACTTTGCGCAGCGCCGGGCGAAAGCGCATCGGTGCGCGGCTGATCAGGTAGCCCGTCATGCTGTCGGCGGTATCGCTGTGTGTGGCCCAGCCCAGCAGATGGGTCTGGCATTCAAGCTCACTGTCGAAGGCCTGGAACTGTCGCTCGCGAGGGGCCTGCGGCGTGCACAGCAAGACACGCTTGACCGCGCCGCTGGCGTCGCTCTGGCGCAAGACCCATACATCCTGCAGTTGTGCGCCGTGCACCGACAGAGTGGCGGCGCTCAGGAGCGGATCGCCGCCGCTGCGCAAGCGCTGGATCAACGACAAATCACTGTCGAGCAGGTGCCCCTGCAGGACTGCCGTATGGGCGAGGGCGACGATGCGTTGATCAAGCATTCGCTCAATGGCGGGCTTGATTGCGGCTCGGGCGTGCATGTCTTTTTGCAGGCGATTGAAGTCAACCCGGGGCTCCAGGCTTATCGCTTCCTTGACCAGCCATTGCGGTGTCAAGTCGACATAACGCTCCGGCAAGGGCGCGCCGTCGTAGGTGAGCGTGGTGTAGCTCAGGAATTCCGAGCCCGGCAATTCATCGCCCGTGTGCGGGCCGCGCAAGGACAGATCGAGCAGATTGCATTGATGCGTATAAACGCCATAGCCTGGCACTCGGCGATCGGTGCTGATCTGCAGTTTTTCCGGCTCGAGATCGTCGATCTCCAGATCGTCGCTCAGGCGTTCCAGCCATTGCTGGCGCGCCAGTGCGATCAGACTGCCGACGGGCTCCATCAGATCGAGCAAACGTTCCCGCGCCTGCTGGTAGTTGCTCAAGTGCTGCGCCAGTTCGATCTGTTTGGCGCTGCTGGCGCTGCGGTACCAGTCCGGCGCGCTGTAGCGCAAGTGGCGTTCGAACAGGGTCAGTGCGCGTAACTCCAGGCGCGGCGTGAGATCTGGCAGGGTGGCGGTGACCGCTTTTTCCAGCGCTGTGACCAACAGCGCGGGGTCTTGTTGCGGGTTGTCGGCGAAGCTCAAGGCGCGCTCGATATCCTGCGTGCGTTTTTCGATCAGCGCGTCGTAGGTGTGTTCGAACAGGGGTTTACTGTCGATTGGCGCGAGCGATAGCGGCCAGATCCCGGCGGCACCGACGTCGTGATAGCGCGTCGGCAGCATTTGGATGAAGTCGAGACGGCCACTGCGCGAATTCAGCGACTCGCGCAGGTGACTATCGAGATCGGTCAGAGAATTGAAGAACTCGATGCCTCGTGCGGGCGTGAACAGCACGGCGTAGCCGACGTTTGAGCCGCTCAGCAGGTCGGTGACTCGCGGGCTGTCATTTTGCGTGACGACAAAGGCGCCGGCCAATTCGACGGTGGTGGCCTGATAGCTGAACTGCAGTGCATACATGGCGGGACGCAGCATCGGGCCCAGGCCGGTTTTTTTCAGCAACTCGCCGGCTTGCGGGTGCAGCAGGCGATCACTGACGGCCTGTTGTGCCTCGTGTTCGATGGCGGTGAAGCCCGCGTCATATTTGAGGAAGGTTTTTGCCGGCTTGCCGTCGATCTGGTCCCGCAGGTCCATGTTGATCAGTTGGGTGTTGAGCCTGATCTTCAGGGTTGCGATCAGCTTCTTGCCGTTTTCGCTTTGCAGGTCGCTGGTGTCCAGCTCCTGAAAAAGCAGACGGCTGCGTTGCTGATAGCTTGTCCGGTAGGTTTTCAGCTGTTCGTTGAGGCGTTTAAGGTAGGTCTGTCCGGTGGTCGGTTTGAGTTCGGGAAGCAGCGGCGTGGGTGTGTTGAACAGATAATCGCCGATCTGGTTGAGGTCGCTTCTGATCTCTTCGGGGGTGGGGGCTTTGGGGGTGCTCACGGGCACTTTCTCCAGGCTGAGGATGAAGGCTCAGCATGGCGAGGGAGGTGTTTTGCGGGGTGGTATATATGTATGTGTCGGGAGCCTCTTTATGGATGCCTGTCTGGGTGGCGGCGAGCCTGCTCGAAGAGGCCCGCCAGCGCAGATTCAAACCTGCGCGCTGACCTCCCGGCGACTGACCAACCCCTCCAGCGCCCCACTCAAACTCGCTGCCTTGTCGCCCACCAGCAAATGCCAGACCCCACCGTCCAGGCGGCTGACACCCAGGCAGCCCAGCGCTTTGAGCTGCGTCTCGGACAACGCCTTGTCATCGGCCAGTTGCAGGCGAATCCGGGTCATGGCGATGCAATCAAGCTGCAGCACATTGTCGCGGCCGCCCAGAGCATTCAGCCACTGCTGCGCCTCGTTGCTGGCAAGTGCAACGGTCTTCGGCTCCTCGACTGTCACGGCAGTGTCAACCAGCGCCCCACGGCCCAGCGCCGGCATCGCCAAGCGGATTTCATCAGCGATGCTATCGGCCAGCGGTCCGACCACGACCTGCAAACTGCCACCCTTGCCCGGGCGCACCACGGCCATCGCGCCCAGCGCTTTCAGCCCGGCGTCCGACGCCTTGTTGCGGTCGACCATTTCCAGGCGCAGTCGGGTCGTGCACGCGCCGACGGTCAGCAGATTCTCTGCGCCGCCCAAGGCCTTGATGTAAGCGCTGGCGCGTTCGGTTTGCGAAAGCACGGCTTTTTCTGCCGTGGCCACGTCTTCGCGTCCCGGCGTCTTGAGGTTGAAGCGGCGGATACAGAAGTCGAACACCAGGTAATAAATGACCGCGTAAGCCAGGCCGACAGGCACCACCAGCCAGCCGTTGGTGGACTTGCCCCAGCCGAGAATCATGTCGATGAAGCCACCGGAAAAGGTAAAGCCCAGATGAATGTTCAGGCCGTTGGTGATCGCCATCGACAGCCCGGTCAGCAGCGCATGCAGCAAAAACAGCAGCGGTGCGAGAAACATGAAGGCGAACTCGATCGGCTCGGTCACGCCGGTCAGAAACGAGGTCAGCGCCATCGATAAAAAGATCCCGCCCATCACCTTGCGCCGCTCCGGCAGGGCATTGCGGTACATCGCCAGACAGGCGGCGGGGAGGCCGAAGATCATCATCGGGAACATGCCGGTCATGAACTGGCCGCCCTTCGGGTCGCCGGCGAAATAGCGCGACAGATCGCCAGTCACCAATGCCCCAGTGGTCGGATCGGTGAAGTTGCCGAAGACGAACCACGCCATGTTGTTGAGGATGTGATGCAGGCCGGTGACGATCAGCAGGCGGTTGAACACGCCGAAGACGAACGCGCCAATGCTGCCGCTTTCCATCATCAGCGCGCCGAACGCGTTGATGCCCTGCTGGATCGGCGGCCAGATGTAGCCGAACAGCACGCCCAGCCCGACCGCCGCGAACCCGGTGACAATCGGCACGAAACGCCGGCCACCGAAGAACGCCAGATACTCCGGCAGCTTGATGTCCTTGAAGCGGTTATACAGCGCGCCGGCCAACAGGCCGCTGACGATCCCGGCGAGCATGCCCATGTTGATGGTCGAATCGAGCACCTTGAGGGTAGAGATCATCACCAGATAACCGATCACCCCGGCCAGGCCGGCGGTGCCGTTGTTGTCTTTGGCGAACCCGACGGCGATGCCGATGGCGAAGATCATCGCCAGGTTGGCGAAGATCACTTGCCCGGCATCGTGGATGATCGCGATGTTCAACAGGTCGGTGTCGCCCAGGCGCAGCAGCAGGCCGGCGATCGGCAGGATCGCGATCGGCAGCATCAGCGCGCGGCCGAGGCGTTGCAGGCCTTCGATGAAGAGTTGGTACATGGCGTTGGTCCTTGTTGTTTTTGTTAGCGCAGAGGCCAATGTTGATGACAGGCGTGGCGAACGGCGGCGGCGCTGGAAAGCTTGAGCAGGTCGCGGCTCAGGCGCTGACATTCGGCTTCGTGCACCTGGCGCACGCGGTCCTTGATCTCACCGATCTGCACCGGGCTCACCGACAGCTCGGTGACGCCCAGGCCGATCAGCACCGGCGTCGCCAGCGGGTCGGAGGCGAGGGCGCCGCAGACGCCGACCCAGCGCTTGTGCACCGCCGCGCCTTCGCAGGTCATGGCGATCAGGCGTAGCAGCGCCGGATGCAGGGCGTCGACTCGCGCTGCCAGGCCGGCGTGATCGCGGTCCATGGCCAAGGTGTATTGCGACAGATCGTTGGTGCCGATCGAGAGGAAGTCGGCGTGTTCGGCCAGTTGTTCGGCCTGCAGCGCGGCGGCGGGGACTTCGATCATCACGCCGATCTCCGGGCGCTCGGCAATGCCCAGCTCAAGACACAAGGCGTCGACGCGCTGGCGAATCTGCAGCAGTTCGTCAACTTCGGTGACCATCGGCAACAGAATCCGGCAGCGCTGCAGCGGCTTGACCTGCAACAGTGCGCGCAATTGTTGATCGAGAATGTCCGGGCGCGCCTGGGCCAGACGAATGCCGCGCAGACCGAGCACCGGGTTGGCCTCGGCGGGCAGCGGCAGGTAGTCGAGTTGCTTGTCGCCACCTACGTCGATGGTGCGGATGATCACCGACTTGTTGCCCATGGCATCGATGACCGCTTGATAGGCGCTGCGCTGCTCTTCGACATCCGGTGCAGTCTGGCGATCGACGAAGAGAAACTCGGTGCGCAACAGGCCGACGCCATCGGCACCGTTGGCAAAGGCGTCTGCCGCTTCGCTGCTGGAGGCGACATTGGCGACCACTTCGATGTGTACGCCATTGCGGGTTTCAGCGGGCAAATGGGCTTTGGCTTGCTGGCTTTCGCGACGCTGCTGGCGCTCGACTTGCGCTTGCTGTACGTCGGCCAGGCGCTGGGCATTCGGCGTCAATTCGAGACGACCGCCGTCGGCGTCGAGTACCACGGCCTGATCTTGCGGTTGATCGAGCAATTGCGCACCCAAAGCGACGATGCACGGCAGGCCTTTGCCGCGCGCCAGGATCGCGACGTGCGAGGTGGCGCCGCCCTCGGCCATGCACAACCCGGCGACACCTTGCGCGCTGAGTTGCAGCAGATCCGACGGCGTCAGTTCCTGCGCCGCGACGATGGCGCCGGCCGGCACCTGGTATTGCCAGGCCTCGCCAAGCAGGGCGCGCAGGACGCGCTGCCTGAGGTCGCGCAAATCGTTGGCACGCTCGGCCAGCAGCGGACTGCCGGTGCCTTGAAGCATGGCGCACTGGGCGTCGATCGACTGACTCCAGGCGTGCGTCGCTGCGGTGCCTTGCGCGATGAATTGCTGCGCGGCGTCGAGCAGGGCCGGATCTTCGAGCAGCGCCATGTGCGCGGCGAAGATCGCTTCTTCGTCGGCGTTGCTGTGCTTTTTCGCTTGGGCGAGAGTAGCGGCGATTTCGCTGCGCACCGCGTTCAACGCCGTTTCGAGAGTCTGTTGCTGTTGCACCGGATCGTGATTGCCTGCATCCGCCGGCAACGTGATTGCGTTCAAGCGAAACAACGGCCCGGCGACCAGCCCCGGCGCCGCGCAGACGCCGTGCAACACGCCAGCCTCGGCCGGGCGTTTCAGCGCCGCAGTGCTGAGCGGCGCTTGCCCGTGATGATCGTCCGGCAGCGCCGTGGCCAATGCGCTGAGCAGCGCTTGCAATGCGGCATCGGCGTCCGGCCCCTGACAACTGACCTGCACTTCATCCTGTTCACCAATCGCCAGCCCCATCAAGCCGATCAGGCTGTTGCACGGCGCTGATTTGCCGTTGAAGTGCAGCTGTGCCTGGCTGTTGAAACCCTGGGCGGTTTGCCGGATCAGTGCAGCGGGGCGCGCATGCAGGCCGCCGCGATGAGCGACCCGCACCTGGCCCCGAGCCTCGGGGCCGCCGCTTGTATCGGCATTCGCTGCCACCACCTGGCGCGCGATGATGTGCAGCAGTGGCTCGCCGACCTTCACCGTTTTGACGGTGATCGGTCGCACCTGAAAATCCGCGCTGTTGGTCAGAATCAGCAGGCTGACCAGGCTTTTGCACTGCTGTCCGACCTTGTCCAGGTCATAACGCAACAGCGGCTGACCGAGGCTGACGCGGTCGCTTTGCTTGACCAGCATGGCAAAACCTTCACCGTTCAGCTCAACAGTGTCGAGGCCCAGATGCAGAAGGATTTCGGCGCCGTTGTCGGCGCGCACGGTCACCGCGTGGCTGCTGCGCGCGACGTGGATGATCACGCCGGCGCAGGGCGAATAAAGCGTGTCGTTGAGCGGGTCGATGGCGATGCCGTCGCCCATCGCGCCACTGGCGAACACCGCATCCGGGACGTTGGCGAGCGTCAGCACGGGGCCGCTGAGCGGGGCGCTGAGGGTCAGCTCTTTATTGTTGTCGGGCATGGCTGGGTCTCATCAGTTGAATCTCGGCGGTCAGTGCGTGCGGGTCACTTTGCTCAAATGGCGTGGCTGATCCGGGTCCATGCCCCGCGCCACGGCCAGACCTGCGGCCATCACGTAGAAACTCTGGATCGCCAGAATCGGATCGAGGGCCGGGTGCTCGGCGCGGGTCAGGGTCAGGTCGCGTTCGCTGACGTCATCCGGGGCGGCGAGCAGTACCCGGGCGCCGCGTTGGCGCATTTCTGCCGCGAGGCTCAGCAGGCCAGCCTGCTCGGCGCCGCGTGGGGCAAAGACCAGCAGTGGATAGTGTTCGTCGATCAGCGCCATCGGCCCGTGACGGACTTCGGCGCTGCTGAACGCTTCGGCCTGAATCGCCGAGGTTTCCTTGAATTTCAGCGCCGCTTCCTGGGCGATGGCGAAACCGGCGCCACGGCCGATCACCATCAGGCGCTGACAATCGCGCAGCGTTTCGATGGCGACGCTCCAGTCCTGTTTTGCGGCTTCGCGCAAACCTTCAGGCAGGGCGTTGCCGGCCTCGAGCAATTCGCTGTCTTCTTTCCAGTGCGCGATCAAGCGGGCGCTGGCGCTAAGGGTGGCGATAAAACTCTTGGTCGCGGCGACGCTGCTTTCAGTCCCGGCAAGCAGCGGCAGGCTGAATTCACAGGCTGCTTCCAGTGGCGAATCGGCGGCGTTGACCATCGACACGCTGAGCGCGCCACGCTTGCGCAACAGGCGCAGGCTGTTGACCAGATCCGGGCTCTGTCCCGACTGCGAAAACGCGAAGGCAACCTGACCGCTGACTTTCAATGGCGCTTGCTGCATGGTCACTACGGACATCGGCAATGAGGCCACGGGCACGCCGAGTTGCTGCATGGTCAGGTAGGCGAAGTAGCTCGCCGCGTGGTCGGAGCTGCCACGAGCGACGGTCATCGCCACTTGCGGCGGCTGCCGGCGCAGGCGCCCGGCGATCTCGATCATCGGCGCGTCGAGCTGTTGCAGTTGGGCTTGCACGGCCTCGAACGAGGACAGCGCCTCTTCAAGCATTTTTGAAGTCAATGTCTTCTCCTTCGACCATGACGGCGGTCAGTGTGAGTGAGCGATCGAGCCGCACGCAGTCGGCCCAGGCACCCGGGGCCAGGCGCCCGCGCTCGGTGATGCCGAGGTAGTCGGCGGGAAATTGCGACAGACGTTGCGAGGCCTCGGCGATCGGCAACCCGATCTTCACCAGATTGCGCAGGGCCTGATCCATGGTCAGGGTGCTGCCGGCCAGCGTGCCGTCGGGCAGGCGCACGCCGCCCAGGCATTTGGTCACGGTGTGGCTGCCGAGCTTGTATTCACCGTCAGGCATACCGGCGGCGGCGGTGGAATCGGTCACGCAATACAGGCACGGGATCGAGCGCAGGGCCACGCGAATGGCGCCGGGGTGCACGTGCAGCAGATCGGGGATCAGCTCGGCATACTGCGCATGGGCGAGTGCCGCGCCGACGATGCCCGGCTCGCGGTGATGCAGCGGGCTCATGGCGTTGTACAGATGAGTGAAGCTGGTCGCACCGGCAGCCAGCGCGGCGACGCCTTCCTCGTAACTGCCGAGGGTGTGGCCGATCTGCATGCGGATGCCACGGTTGCTCAGTTCGCGAATCAATGCATCGTGGCCGGCGATTTCCGGGGCGATCGTAATCACGCGGATCGGCGCCAGCGCCAGATATTCTTCGACTTCGGCGATCAACGCGGTGTGGGCGAAATTGGGTTGGGCGCCGAGTTTTCCCGGGTTGATGTACGGGCCTTCAAGGTGCACGCCAAGCACTCGCGCGGCGCCTTTCGGACGCTGTTCGCAGAATTCTCCTACCGCTTTGAGGACGCTGGAGATCTCGGCGCTCGGCGCAGTCATGGTGGTGGCCAGCAACGAGGTGGTGCCAAAACGCACGTGGGTTTTGCTGATGGTTTCGAAGGCATCGGCGCCTTCCATGATGTCTTTGCCACCGCCGCCGTGAACGTGCAGATCGATGAAGCCCGGCAGCAGATAAGGCAGATCGTTATCGGCCGGATCGCAGGGCACGCCGTCGATCGACACGACCTTGCCGTGTTCGTGAATCAGCCGGCCGCGAACCCAGCCGCTGGCGGTGAGGATGTTGTCTTCGGACATTTTCGTTCTCGCTTGGGGCCGCGCTCAGCGGCGCAGCTCTGCAACAAAGTCGTAGTAATCGTTGCGGCAATAGGTGTCGGTGACTTCGATCGGCGTGTTGTCTTCCAGATAGCCGACCCGAGTCATCAGCAGCATGGCGGTGCCGGGGGCGATGCCGACTAGCGCGGCGAACTCGTCAGAGGCGTTGATCGCCTGAATGTGCTGGAGGGCGCGGACGATCGGTTTACCGATGCCGTCAAGGTATTCGTAGAGCGAATCACCCACCGCTTGCGGTTTGGGCATGATCGACGCGGGCAGGGTACTCATTTCAATCGCCATGACCGTGTCATCGGCTTTGCGCAAGCGCTTCATCCGCGCGACTTTGTCGTTGGGCGACAGGCCGAGGCGGATCAGTTCTTCGTGGGTCGGCAGAGTGATTTCCCGCTCCAGCCACTTCGAGCTGGGTACGAAGCCTTTCAAACGCAGCATTTCGCTGAAGCCGGAAAGCCGCGACAGCGGTTGTTCCAGACGTGGGGTGATGAATGTGCCAGAGCCTTGCAGGCGGCGGATCAGACCTTGATCGAGCAAGACTTCCAATGCCTTGCGCGCGGTGACCCGGGAGATGCCGAGCTGGTCGCTGAGGTTGCGTTCGGACGGCATTGCCTGTTCGGCCTTCCACTGCCCGGCATGAATCGCCGCTTCCAGATTGCGCGCCAGCTGCAAGTACAGCGGCGTCGGCTGGGCGTCGTCGGGACGTAGGGATTGGAGGTCGTTCATGTAGGTCGTTTCCGTCGCGAGTATAGGATTGTTGTGGCTCGCTTGTGGGGCGGAAACTAATACCACTTGAATACCATGTCAACGCAGGTAAATGGCCTCTAACCTAGTGAAAGGGCGGTGTTCAGGGGCGGTGGTATCAAGTGGTATTAACGATAGGCGATAAAAAGCAAAAGATCGCAGCCTGCGGCAGCTCCTGCAATTCGGAGTGGTATCACCCCTGTAGGAGCTGCCGAAGGCTGCGATCTTTTGATTTATTTTTTTACGGGTGACCAGCGGTCGAGGTTACGGGCGAATCTCGATCATGGTGCCGTCCGGCACCAGGTTCCACACTTCACGCATGTCGACGTTGCGCATGGCGATGCAGCCATCGGTCCAGTCGAGGGTGTGGAACAGCTGCTCCGGGTTGTCTTCCGAGTCCGGGGTGCCGTGGATCATGATCATCCCACCGGGCTCGACACCTTCACGGCGCGCGCGGGCGGCGTCGCTGATGTTCGGGTAGGAAATGTGCATCGACAGGTTGAATTTCTCGCTGGTCTTGCGCCAGTCGATCCAATAGAAACCTTCGGGTGTGCGTTTATCGCCCTCGATCAGTTTCGGCCCTTTCTTCGCGCCTTTGCCCAAGGAAATGCGATAGGTCTTCAGCGGCTTGCCGTCGGCGATCAACTGCAGTTGGTGGGCCGATTTGAGTACCAGGACTTTTTCGATCAGCGGGGTATTCGATGGCGTCACGGTGGTCACGAATGACGCTTGCGAAACGCTGACGAACGACAGGCAGAACAGGGCAAGCAACCAGCGCATTGAAACGATTCCCCAGGGAGTGACGCAATCAGGTTTTAGGTAGGAGCTGCCGAAGGCTGCGATCTTTTGATCTTCTAGCCAACAATGACCGGCTGCACCAGTGGCGGGATCGATTCCGAACGCACCGGGTAGTTCTCGACGCGCCGATCAGCGAAGAAGCATTCTAAGGTACGCCCGACCGTGCGGAAAGCCAGCTCGTCCCACGGGATGTCGGCTTCATCGAACAACTGCACTTCAAGGCTTTCAGGGCCGGCGGCGAACTCCAGGTCGGCCAGTTCGGCGCGGAAGAACACGTGCACCTGACTGATGTGCGGCACGTCGATCAACGTGTAGATGCTCAGGTTACGCACCCGGGCGCAGGCTTCCTCGGCGGTCTCGCGGATGGCCGCCTGTTCGATGGTCTCGCCGTTTTCCATGAAGCCGGCCGGCAGCGTCCAGTAACCGAGACGTGGCTCGATGGCGCGGCGGCAGAGCAACACTTGCGTGCCCCAGGTCGGCACGCAACCGGCGACGATATTGGGATTCTGGTAGTGAATGGTCTGACAGCTGTCGCAGACAAATCGCAGCCGCGAGTCGCCTTCGGGAATGCGCTGGGTGACCGGGTTACCGCAGTGGCTGCAAAATTTCATGCTCGGGTTCCTGAATGCTGTGCCTATCTTGGCGTGCAGCGGGGCCGGTCGGCAAGTTGTCGTTTCGCGACACGACGGGTTTCAGGGGCTTGGGCGCTCGCTTTGATTGGTGCATGATGCGGAGCAAGGCACCGATCGAGAACACTCATGCTGGACGAGCTACTGCATAGGGTAAGCAACCACACACCGCGCACGCTGGAGACCGACGCACGTTTCCCCGAAGCCGCCGTGCTGGTGCCGATCACCCGCAGTGACGAACCGGAACTGGTCCTGACCCTGCGCGCCAGCGGGCTTTCGACCCACGGCGGCGAAGTCGCCTTCCCTGGTGGACGCCGCGACCCGGAAGACCCGGACCTGATCTTCACCGCGCTGCGTGAAGCCGAAGAAGAAATCGGACTGCCGCCGGGGCTGGTCGAAGTCATCGGCCCGCTGAGTCCGCTGATTTCCCTGCACGGTATCAAGGTAACGCCGTATGTCGGGGTGATTCCGGACTTTGTCGAATACCAACCCAACGATGCCGAAATCGCCGCCGTCTTCAGCGTGCCCTTGGAATTCTTCCGCAAAGATCCCCGCGAGCACACCCATCGCATCGACTATCAGGGCCGCAGTTGGTATGTGCCGAGCTATCGCTTCGGCGGGTACAAGATCTGGGGGCTGACGGCGATCATGATCGTCGAGTTGATCAACCTGCTCTATGACGCCAAAATCAGCCTGCACCAACCGCCGAAAAGCTTTATCGATACCTGAGCCGTCGTTCGAACGGCCGTGAGCCCCGAGGAAAACAAGATGAAATATCGCCTGGGCGACGCCCGTGTCGAAACCCATCCGCAAAGCTGGGTCGCGCCCAATGCCGTGCTCGTCGGCAAGGTCCGCCTGGAAGAGGGCGCCAACGTCTGGTTCAACGCCGTGTTGCGCGGCGACAACGAACTGATCCTCATCGGCAAGAACAGCAATGTGCAGGACGGCACGGTGATGCACACCGATATGGGTTATCCGCTGACCATCGGCACCGGCGTGACCATCGGCCACAACGCCATGCTCCACGGCTGCACGGTCGGCGATTACAGCCTGATCGGTATCAACGCGGTGATTCTCAACGGCGCGAAGATCGGCAAGAACTGCATCATCGGCGCCAATTCGCTGATCGGCGAAGGCAAGGAAATTCCTGACGGTTCGCTGGTGATGGGCTCACCGGGCAAGGTTGTGCGCGAACTCACCGAGCCGCAGAAAAAGATGCTCGAAGCCAGCGCCGCGCACTATGTGCATAACTCGCAGCGGTACGCCCGCGATCTGGTTGAGCAGGAAGAATGACCAGTATCGAACGACCTGTTGCCTCGCCATGCGTGAATATTTGCGCGCTGGATGAAGACGATATCTGCACCGGCTGCCAACGCACGGTCGAGGAGATCACCCGCTGGGGCCGCATGAGTAACGACGAGCGTCGGGCGGTGCTGGGGTTGTGTCATGAGCGGGCGAAGGCGAGTGGGTTGGTTTGGATGTTGCCTGCAAAACGATGACCGGCTCTGGAATGCCCTCACCCTAGCCCTCTCCCAGAGGGAGAGGGACTGACCGTGTTGTCTGGACGAGTCACGCCCACCTGAAAATACCACGTCGAACTCAGGATTTGAAAAGCCCCCGGTCTGCTCCCTTTCCCCCTCGCCCCCTTAGGGGTGAGGGGGTGGCTCTTGACCTTCTGGTCCAGTAACCTGTGCGCCAAATTCACAGGCCGCTCCCATGATCTTCCTCATCGCCTACATCAGCAGCGTCGTGCTGATCAACTTCGCCTTTTCCACCGCGCCGCACCTGGACATCATCTGGTCGGCCTGGGGCGGGCTGGTGTTCGTACTGCGCGACATGGTGCAAACGCGCTTCGGTCATGGTGCGATCGTGGCGATGCTGGCGGCGCTGGTGCTTTCCTACATTACCTCCGACCCTTCCATCGCACTGGCCAGCGCCACGGCGTTTGCAGTCTCCGAGTGCATCGACTGGCTGGTGTTCAGCATCACCAAGCGGCCGTTGCGCGACCGCTTGTGGATCAGCTCGGCGCTGAGCATTCCGCTGGATACCTTCATCTTTTTCGGCATGATCGACGCCTTGACGCCACCGGTGATCATCACTGCGCTGGCTTCGAAATTCGCCGGCGTCACTGCCGTCTGGCTGATCATGGCCTGGCGTGATCGCAAACAGGCTGTCGCCAGCTGAAGCCAAACCCTCGGGTTCATGTAAAATGCCGCGCTTTCTCCCCATGGAAAGCGCACTTGCGTGGCTTTCCTCGATGATCCGCTTCCTTTGAGGACCTGAGATGACCCGTATCGGAACTCCATTGTCGCCAACCGCGACCCGCGTATTGCTGTGTGGCTGTGGTGAGTTGGGCAAGGAAGTGGTAATCGAACTGCAGCGCCTGGGCGTTGAAGTGATTGCCGTCGACCGCTACGCCAACGCGCCGGCCATGCAGGTTGCGCATCGCAGCCACGTGATCAACATGCTCGACGGCGCGGCCCTGCGTGCGGTGATCGAAGCCGAGAAGCCGCACTTCATCGTGCCGGAAATCGAAGCCATCGCCACCGCCACTCTGGTTGAGCTGGAAGCCGAAGGCTTCACCGTGATCCCAACCGCGCGTGCGGCGCAACTGACCATGAACCGTGAAGGCATCCGTCGTCTGGCCGCCGAAGAGCTGGACCTGCCGACCTCGCCGTATCACTTTGCCGACACATTCGAGGACTACAGCAAAGCCGTTCAGGATCTGGGTTTCCCTTGCGTGGTCAAGCCGGTAATGAGTTCGTCGGGCAAGGGCCAGAGCCTGCTGCGCAGCGCCGAGGACGTGCAGAAAGCCTGGGATTACGCGCAAGAGGGCGGTCGCGCCGGCAAAGGTCGGGTGATCATCGAAGGCTTCATCGATTTCGATTACGAAATCACC
Organism: Pseudomonas sp. FR229a; assembly: GCF_030209115.1. Classification (NCBI taxonomy): domain Bacteria; kingdom Pseudomonadati; phylum Pseudomonadota; class Gammaproteobacteria; order Pseudomonadales; family Pseudomonadaceae; genus Pseudomonas; species Pseudomonas sp. FR229a. Next base: position 86,103 of record NZ_JARVSP010000017.1, read on the forward strand.
CTGCTGACCGTGCGCCACATCGGCGGCACTACGTTCTGCGCGCCGGTCGGTCACCGTCAGGAGAAAGGTGACTATCAGGAATCCTGGCAGCCACAAGCGATGAGCCCGATTGCCCTGGCTGAATCCGAGCGTGTCGCCAAAGCAGTGACTGAAGCGCTGGGTGGCCGTGGTCTGTTCGGCGTCGAGCTGTTCATCAAAGGCGACCAGGTGTGGTTCAGCGAAGTCTCGCCACGCCCGCATGACACCGGTCTGGTGACGCTGATTTCCCAGGACCTGTCGCAATTCGCTCTGCACGCCCGCGCCATTCTCGGCCTGCCGGTGCCGCTGATCCGTCAGTTCGGCCCGTCGGCGTCGGCGGTGATTCTGGTGGAAGGCCAGTCGACCCAGACTGCATTCGCCAACCTCGGCGCTGCACTGAGCGAGCCAGACACGGCGCTGCGCTTGTTCGGCAAGCCGGAAGTGAACGGCCAGCGCCGCATGGGCGTGGCGCTGGCGCGGGATGAGTCGATCGAGGCGGCGCGTGCCAAGGCGACCCGTGCTTCCAAGGCTGTTGTTGTAGAGCTGTAAGCGAGTCGCGCCGATCGCGAGCAGGCTCACTCCTACAATTTGAAATGCGTTCCCCTGTAGGAGTGAGCCTGCTCGCGATAGCTATCTATCAAGCGACACGATTCAGGTCGTTGCCGCGCGTCTCCTTCAAGCACAGCACCGCAATCAGACTCAACACCGCTGCCGCCGATACATACCCGCCGACATAGCTCAATCCACCCATTGCCACCAGTTTCTGCGCAAAGAACGGCGCCGCCGAGGCCCCGACGATGCCGCCCAGGTTGTACGCCGCCGAAGCGCCGGTATAACGCACATGGGTCGGAAACAGTTCAGGCAGCAGTGCGCCCATCGGTGCGAACGTCACGCCCATCAAAAACAACTCGATGCACAAAAACAGCGCCACGCCCCAGGTCGAGCCCTGAGTCAGCAACGGCTCCATCAGAAATCCGGACAGAATCGCCAGTACACCACCGATGATCAGCACCGGTTTGCGCCCATAACGGTCGCTGGCCCAGGCTGACAATGGCGTAGCCGCCGCCATGAACAACACGGCGAAGCACAACAAGCCAAGAAACGTCTCGCGGCTATAACCCAGCGTGGATACGCCGTAGCTGAGCGAAAACACCGTCGAGATATAAAACAGCGCATAGCAGACCACCATCGCCGCCGCACCGAGCAGGGTTGGCGCCCAGTACTGGCTGAACAACTCGACCAGCGGCACCTTCACCCGCTCCTGACGGGCGATGGCATTGGCAAACACTGGCGTTTCATGCAGCTTGAGGCGCACGTACAGGCCGACCATCACCAGCGCCGCGCTGAGCAGAAACGGAATGCGCCAGCCCCAACTGCGGAACTGCTCGTCATCCAGGGTCATGGCCAAGGTCAGGAACAGGCCGTTGGCCGCCAGAAAACCAATCGATGGCCCGAGCTGCGGGAACATGCCGAACCAGGCCCGTTTGTCCTTCGGCGCGTTTTCCGTGGCCAGCAGCGCCGCACCGCCCCATTCCCCGCCAAGGCCCAGACCCTGACCGAAGCGCAGCACACACAACAGAATCGGCGCCCAGGCACCGATGCTGTCGTAGCCCGGCAAGACGCCAATCAAGGTTGTGCAAACCCCCATCAACAGCAGCGAGGCAACCAGCGTGGATTTACGACCGATGCGGTCGCCGAAGTGGCCAAACAGTGCCGAACCCAGTGGTCGGGCGAGAAAGGCGATACCAAAAGTGAGAAACGCTGAAAGCATCTGCGCCGTGCCGGAGGTCTGCGGAAAGAACACCGGCCCGATTACCAGCGCCGCAGCAGTGGCGTAGACGTAGAAGTCGTAGAACTCGATTGCGGTGCCGATAAAGCTTGCCGTGGCCACGCGGGTGGCGGAATTGGTCGGCTGGGCAGGCGCGGTTTCGCTGTAAGCGGTATGGGTCGTCATGCGGTGATCCCTGACAGTCATGAGCTCCAGTGGAGCGAATTATTATGGTCGAACACCCAGGGATGTGGGGTAGGGCGCGAGCGCTGTTTCGAGTAGGAACAGTCGTCGGTTTGCAGCGGAAACAGTCAGGATCCGGGTAGTGCCGGGTAAGCACAGGGATCGACGGCGCTTGGGTAAGCGCCTCGATTATAGGAAGGGGGCTAACGATCAAACAAGCGCAAAAGATCGCAGCCTTCGGCAACTCCTACATTTGGAACGCGTGCATCTGTAGGAGCTGCCGAAGGCTGCGATCTTTTGATCTTTTGATTTTTATCTGGCGGGCACCAAAGCAGGAGCAGAAGAGGTGTGCCAGATCAGCACCTTGCTCACCCGGTTCTCCTCGGTCTCGAGGATTTCCAGTCGATAACGCCCGATCTTCAGGCACACCGCGCTTTCCGGAATGGTTTCCAGCGCTTCGGTGACCAGGCCATTGAGCGTCTTTGGCCCGTCGCTTGGCAGATGCCAGCCCAGGCACTTGTTCACATCGCGGATCGACGCGGCGCCATCGATCAGCATGCGCCCGTCGGCTTGTGGATGGATATGCGGGTTGTCGAGGCTGTGTTCGCTTTCGAATTCGCCGACGATCTCTTCGAGAATGTCCTCGAGGGTGACGATGCCGAGGACTTCGCCATACTCGTCGACGACCATGCCCAGGCGGCGCTGCTGCTTGTGAAAATTGAGCAATTGCAGTTGCAACGGCGTGCTTTCCGGGACGAAGTAGGGCTCGTAACTGGCGGCCAGCAGCGCTTCGCGGGTCAGTTCGCAATTGCTCAGCAAATGGCCGATCTGCCGGGTGTTGAGCACCGCTTCGACCTGATTGATGTCGCTGTGAAACACCGGCAGGCGGGTGCGTGTGTTGTTGCGCAGTTGCTCGATGATCTCTTCGATCGAATCGTCGAGATTGATGCCGTCGACATCACTGCGCGGCACCAGGATGTCGTTGACCGTAATGTTGTCCAGCGCGTGAATGCCCGCGACCGGGTGGGCGCGAACCGGGTGCTCTGGGGCGTCGTCAGGATCGGCCGGCAAATCATCTTCGCTCTGCTGCACCACCTGAGCCGTTCGCGTGAACGGAGTCGTCAGCAAAACGCTGAGACGGCTGAGCAGCCAGGCGAACGGGTAGACGATTTTCATCGGCACGGCCAGCAGAGCGTTGCCGAACGCCAATACGGCGTCGGGATAGCGCCGGGCTACGGCGCGCGGGAAATAATCGGCGAACACCAGCAGGATGGCGCCGGCGCCAAGGCATGCCGCCCACGGGCCGTTTTCTTCGCAGAGGAAGATCGCCAGCAGCGTCGCGATGATCACCGCAAGGGCGCGGCACAGGGTGTTGCAGAGGATCAGGCTGTCGAGCGGGAAGCTCAGCCTGGCCAGCGGTTTATCGCTGGCGCGCGAGGCGACACGTTGCGCAAGCAGGTACTGCTGCGCGATTTCGACGGCGGTAAACAGCCCCGACCATAAAATCAGCAGGACAAATACCGCGAGCATCGGCCCTATGGGCAAACCGTCCATTTATGCCGCCCGTCAGATGTGCAGAATGTATTCACGAACCAGTTTGCTGCCGAAGTACGCCAGCATCAGCAGACAGAAACCGGCGAGGGTCCAGCGAATCGCCTTGTGGCCACGCCAGCCCAGACGGTTGCGGCCCCACAGCAGCACGCTGAAGACGATCCACGCCAGGCAGGCCAGCAGGGTCTTGTGCACCAGATGCTGGGCAAACAGGTTCTCGACGAACAGCCAGCCGGAGATCAGCGACAGCGACAGCAGCGTCCAGCCGGCCCACAGAAAACCGAACAGCAGGCTCTCCATGGTTTGCAGCGGCGGGAAGTTCTTGATCAGCCCGGACGGGTGCTTGTGCTTGAGCTGATGGTCCTGCACCAGCAGCAGCAACGCCTGGAACACGGCGATGGTGAACATGCCGTAGGCGAGGATGGACAATAGAATGTGGGCGAGGATGCCCGGCTCTTCATCGATGATCTGCACCGTGCCGGTCGGCGCGAACTGCGCCAGCAATACCGTGATCGCGCCCAGCGGGAACAGCAGCACCAGCAGGTTTTCCACCGGGATCCGCGAACAGGCGAGCAGGGTCAGGGCAATCACCGCGGCGGCAATCAGGCTCGAGGCGCTGAAAAAGTCCAGGCCCAGGCCGATCGGGGTCAACAGATGAGTGAGCAGGCTGGCGCCGTGGGCGAGCACGGCGAACACGCCGAGGCTGACCAGCAGGCGCTTGTTCGCCTTGGCGCCGGTGGCCAGGCGGGTACTTTGATAGACGGTCGCAGCGGCATAGAGCAGGGCGGCGGCGAGGGTGGTCAGCAAACTGGGTGACAAGGGGAGCATAAATCCTGTTAGGCGAGCCCGAAAGGCGCTGAGTTTGGCATAGAACCGCCATGGCACGAAAGACTCCGCAAGCTGACGGCGAGGTGTCCGCCGGCCGCAGTCTTCGCTATAATCCGCGACCTGCCCACGCCGCAGGCTCGCCGAGCACATGTTGATTCCGGTCTGGGCCGCCATTATCCCGGTCTGTACAGGGCCTGAAAGGATCGCGCAATGTTTGAAAACTTAACCGACCGTCTCTCGCAGACGCTGCGCCATGTTACCGGCAAGGCGAAGCTGACCGAGGACAATATCAAAGACACCCTGCGTGAAGTGCGCATGGCGTTGCTCGAAGCTGACGTCGCATTGCCGGTGGTCAAGGACTTCGTCAATTCGGTCAAGGAGCGCGCTGTCGGCACCGAGGTGTCGCGCAGCCTGACGCCAGGCCAGGCGTTCGTGAAGATCGTCCAGGCCGAACTCGAAAGCCTGATGGGCGCGGCCAACGAAGATCTGAACCTGAGCGCTGTTCCTCCTGCCGTGATTCTGATGGCCGGTCTGCAGGGCGCGGGTAAAACCACCACTGCCGGCAAGCTGGCGCGCTTCCTTAAAGAGCGCAAGAAGAAGTCGGTCATGGTCGTGTCTGCGGACATCTACCGTCCGGCCGCGATCAAGCAGCTGGAAACCCTGGCCAACGACATCGGCGTGACGTTCTTCCCGTCCGACCTGAGCCAGAAGCCGGTCGACATCGCCAACGCGGCTATTAAAGAAGCAAAACTGAAATTCATCGATGTGGTGATCGTCGACACCGCCGGTCGTCTGCACATCGATGAAGAGATGATGGGCGAGATCAAGGCGTTGCACGCCGCGATCAACCCGGTGGAAACCCTGTTCGTGGTCGACGCCATGACTGGTCAGGACGCCGCCAACACGGCCAAGGCCTTTGGCGATGCGCTGCCGCTGACCGGTGTGATCCTGACCAAGGTCGACGGCGACGCCCGTGGCGGTGCCGCGCTGTCGGTGCGCGCCATCACCGGCAAGCCGATCAAGTTCATCGGTATGGGCGAGAAGAGCGAGGCGCTCGACCCGTTCCATCCTGAGCGGATCGCCTCGCGGATACTCGGCATGGGCGACGTGCTCAGCCTGATCGAACAAGCCGAAGCGACCCTCGACAAGGACAAGGCCGACAAACTGGCCAAGAAGCTGAAGAAGGGCAAGGGCTTCGACCTCGAAGACTTCCGCGATCAGCTGCAACAGATGAAGAACATGGGCGGCCTCGGCGGGCTCATGGACAAGCTGCCGAGCATCGGCGGCGTCAACCTGTCGCAGATGGGCAATGCCCAGAACGCCGCAGAGAAGCAGTTCAAGCAGATGGAAGCCATCATCAATTCCATGACCCCGGCCGAGCGCCGCGACCCTGAGCTGATCAGCGGTTCGCGCAAGCGTCGGATCGCCATGGGTTCCGGCACTCAGGTGCAGGACATCGGCCGCTTGATCAAGCAGCACAAGCAAATGCAGAAGATGATGAAGAAATTCACCGCCAAGGGCGGTATGGCAAAAATGATGCGCGGCATGGGCGGTATGTTGCCCGGCGGCGGCATGCCGAAGATGTAAGACGTTCTGTCTGATCCATTCTTCTTATATATGGCGAGAGAAATGGGTAAGGCGGGCACAAGATCCGCGCCGGTCGTCGCACCGGCGCAGACCCTGCAAGGAAGCAGGATCCACAGCAAACCCGCACTCGGCGGGAGCTGACTGGCCGTTTTCATCGACGGCTCTCTATGCAAATCTGCACGGCATGCCATGGGCGCCGGAAAAAGGCATTTGCAAAAGTCCGGATATTCCTTAGAATATGCGGCCTTTCGGGCACCCATGCCCGCTGTGCATTTAGATTTGCAGCACCGACTACAGGAACGATGTTCACATGCTAACAATCCGTCTTGCCCTTGGCGGCTCCAAAAAGCGCCCGTTTTACCACCTGACCGTAACCGACTCGCGTAACCCGCGTGACGGCTCCCACAAAGAACAGGTTGGTTTCTTCAACCCTGTTGCCCGTGGTCAGGAAATCCGTCTGTCCGTGAACCAAGAGCGCGTTGCCTACTGGCTGAGCGTTGGTGCACAACCTTCTGAGCGCGTTGCTCAGTTGTTGAAGGAATCTGCCAAGGCTGCGGCCTGAGCAATATGAACGCGACGCCAGCCCCTGCCGATGATTTGATCGTTATTGGCAAAATTTATTCTGTTCATGGCGTTCGCGGCGAAGTGAAGGTTTATTCCTTTACTGATCCGACTGAAAACCTGTTGCAGTACAAAACCTGGACGCTCAAGCGCGAAGGCAATGTCAAACAGGTCGAGCTGGTCAGTGGACGCGGGAGCGACAAGTTCCTGGTCGCCAAGCTCAAGGGTCTCGATGATCGTGAAGAAGCTCGTCTTCTGGCCGGTTATGAGATCTGCGTGCCGCGCAACCTGTTCGCTGAATTGACCGAAGGCGAGTACTACTGGTACCAGCTGGAAGGTCTGAAGGTCATCGACACTCTTGGGCAATTGCTCGGGAAAATCGATCATCTTCTGGAAACCGGCGCCAATGATGTAATGGTCGTCAAGCCTTGCGCTGGCAGCCTGGATGATCGCGAACGCCTGTTGCCCTATACGGAGCAATGCGTGTTGGCCGTCGACCTGGAAGCGGGCGAGATGAAGGTGGATTGGGACGCGGATTTCTGAACGTGGCTAACTTGCGCGTAGAAGTGATCAGTCTGTTTCCCGAGATGTTTTCCGCCATTGGCGATTACGGCATCACCAGTCGTGCGGTCAAACAGGGGCTCTTGCAGCTGACCTGTTGGAATCCGCGAGATTACACGACGGATCGGCATCACACTGTGGACGATCGCCCGTTTGGCGGTGGTCCGGGCATGGTGATGAAGATCAAGCCCCTGGAAGATGCTCTGGCCCAGGCCAAGGCAGCAGCCGGGGAGGCGGCGAAGGTGATTTACCTGTCCCCCCAAGGCCGTCAACTGACTCAGTCGGCGGTACGCGAGCTGGCACAATCGGATGCATTGATCCTGATTGCCGGCCGCTACGAAGGCATTGACGAGCGCTTTATTGAGGCTCATGTCGATGAAGAGTGGTCGATTGGCGACTATGTACTGTCTGGCGGCGAGCTGCCGGCCATGGTCCTGATCGATGCGGTTACACGACTGCTGCCTGGAGCTTTAGGGCATGCGGATTCCGCTGAGGAAGATTCCTTTACGGATGGTCTGCTGGATTGCCCGCACTACACCCGACCGGAGGTGTATGCGGATCAGCGTGTTCCCGACGTGTTGCTGAGTGGCAATCACGCGCATATCCGGCGTTGGCGTTTACAGCAGTCCCTTGGTCGGACCTATGAACGACGCGCCGATCTTCTGGAAAGCCGCTCGCTTTCTGGAGAAGAGAAGAAGCTGCTCGAGGAATACATCCGCGAGCGGGACGATAGTTAACAACGTATCGATGGTAGATCGAACGATTTACCTTAGGAGCACAGCATGACCAACAAAATCATCCTTGCACTCGAAGCAGAGCAGATGACCAAAGAAATCCCTACCTTCGCCCCAGGCGACACTATTGTCGTTCAGGTGAAAGTGAAGGAAGGCGATCGTTCCCGTCTGCAAGCGTTCGAAGGCGTTGTAATCGCCAAGCGTAACCGCGGCGTGAACAGTGCGTTCACCGTTCGTAAAATCTCCAACGGTGTTGGCGTAGAACGTACTTTCCAGACCTACTCCCCGCAGATCGACAGCATGGCTGTTAAACGTCGCGGTGACGTACGTAAAGCCAAGCTGTACTACCTGCGCGACCTGTCGGGTAAAGCAGCCCGCATCAAGGAAAAACTGGCTTAAGCCCAGCTTCCGATGCAGAAAAAAGCAGCCTACGGGCTGCTTTTTTGTTGCCTGCGATTTACCGGACGCCTTGCACGCGCCTCGCTTAATGAAGCTGCCTGTTTCTTGAACTGGCCGGCTATGAAAGACTGGCGCCCCTTTACTGACTATTTGCACGCCGCGCGAAAAGCAGCCTGCCCGAGCCCCCATGCCTGCCATCGACCATCCGCTGATTGATCAATTCCTCGACGCTTTATGGCTGGAAAAAGGCCTCTCCGACAATACCCGCGACGCCTATCGCAGCGATCTCGCGCTGTTCAACGGCTGGTTGCAGGAGAAGAATCTCGAGCTGATCAATGCCGGCCGAGAGTTGATCCTCGATCACCTGGCGTGGCGTCTGGAGCAGAACTACAAGCCGCGCTCGACCGCCAGATTTCTCTCCGGGGTGCGTGGCTTTTATCGCTATCTGCTGCGGGAAAAGCTGATCAGTGTCGATCCGACGTTACGCGTCGACATGCCACAACTGGGCAGGCCGTTACCCAAGTCGCTTTCGGAAGCCGATGTCGACGCGCTGCTCAAGGCGCCGGATTTGAGTGACGCCATCGGCCAGCGTGACCGCGCGATGCTGGAAGTGTTGTATGCCTGTGGTTTGCGCGTGACCGAACTGATCAGCCTGACGCTGGAGCAGGTCAACCTGCGCCAGGGCGTATTGCGGGTGATGGGCAAGGGCAGCAAGGAACGGCTGGTGCCGATGGGCGAGGAGGCGATTGTCTGGGTCGAGCGTTATATGCGTGATGGCCGTCAGGAATTGCTCGGTGGCCGCCCCAGCGATGTGCTGTTCCCCAGCCAGCGCGGCGAGCAGATGACCCGGCAGACGTTCTGGCACCGGATCAAGCACCAGGCCAAGGTCGCCGGGATCAACAAGTCGCTGTCTCCGCATACCTTGCGCCACGCGTTTGCCACGCACCTGCTCAACCATGGCGCGGACTTGCGCGTGGTGCAGATGCTGCTTGGCCACAGCGACCTTTCCACCACGCAGATTTATACCCACGTCGCCCGCGCCCGCCTGCAGGACTTGCACGCCAAGCACCACCCCCGCGGCTGAACACCAAACCCTTGTAGGAGTGAGCCTGCTCGCGATAGCGGTCTGTTAGTCAAAGCCGTGTCGGCAGGACTACCGCTATCGCGAGCAGGCTCACTCCTACAAGGATTCTGCGGTGACGTTCAAATGTGTGGCGACAGGCGCATTCGGCCCTCGCGGCCTTATGTGTTAGGCTTTCCCGGTTTGCACGATGGACGGTTATGACCCGGTGTTTCGCACGGGCGTTCTGATCGTTTCATTGGCCCGCCCTCAGGAGTACTCATGCGTCTGACCCAGATTTTCGCCGCCGCCGCTATTGCGCTGGTGAGCACCTTTGCCGTCGCCGACGACGCGGCCGACAAAGCCATTCGTCAAAGCCTGGAAAAACTCGAACTCGAGGTTCCGGTCGAAAGCATCAATGCCAGCCCGTTGCCCGGCATGTACGAAGTCAAACTCAAAGGCAGCCGCGTGCTCTACGCCAGCGCCGATGGCCAGTACATCGTGCAGGGCAACCTGTACCAGCTGGAGAACGGCAAACCGGTCAACCTGACCGAGAAGACCGAACGCCTGGGCATTTCCAAACTGATCAATGCCATTCCGGTCGCCGAAACCGTGGTGTACCCGGCGGTGGGCGAGACCAAATCGCACATCACCGTGTTCACCGACACCACCTGCCCGTATTGCCACAAACTGCACGCCGAAGTGCCCGAGCTGAACAAGCGCGGCATCGAAGTGCGCTACGTGGCGTTCCCGCGCCAGGGCCTGAATTCGCCGGGCGACGAACAGCTGCAAGCGGTGTGGTGCTCGAAAGACAAGAAAGCTGCCATGGACAAAATGGTCGATGGCAAGGAAATCAAGGCTGCCAAGTGCGATAACCCGGTTTCCAGACAGTTCGCCCTCGGTCAGTCGATCGGTGTGAACGGCACACCGGCCATCGTTTTGGCTGACGGCCAGGTCATTCCGGGCTACCAGCCTGCGCCACAAGTCGCCAAACTGGCGCTGGGCGCGAAGTAATTCGCATCGTCACGGGCAGCCGTTGACGATCGTGGTCCGGCAGCAACAACGCCGGGCCATCAACAGAGAGCCGCGAGCACGCGGTTGTTTTCCGGCCGACCCTGCGTCGGCCGTTTCATGGGGAGTTCACAGTGAATCCGGTCAAAGTAGGCATCTGTGGGTTAGGGACCGTCGGTGGCGGTACCTTCAACGTACTTCAGCGCAACGCCGAGGAAATTGCTCGTCGTGCCGGGCGTGGAATCGAAGTGGCACAAATTGCCACGCGCACGCCAAAGCCTCAGTTCCAGACGACCGGTATTGCGATTACCAACGATGTCTTCGAAGTGGCCACGAACCCTGAGATCGACATCGTCATAGAGCTGATGGGCGGCTACACCGTTGCCCGTGAGCTGGTACTCAAGGCCATCGAGAATGGCAAGCATGTGGTCACCGCGAACAAGGCACTGATTGCCGTTCACGGTAATGAAATTTTCGCCAAGGCCCGCGAGAAAGGCGTGATCGTGGCGTTCGAAGCCGCGGTGGCCGGTGGCATTCCGGTGATCAAGGCGATCCGCGAAGGCCTGTCCGCCAACCGTATCAACTGGGTCGCCGGGATCATCAATGGCACCGGCAACTTCATCCTCACCGAAATGCGCGAGAAGGGCCGTACGTTCGAAGACGTGCTGGCCGAAGCGCAGGCGCTGGGTTATGCCGAAGCCGACCCGACCTTCGATGTCGAAGGCATCGATGCCGCGCACAAGCTGACCATTCTGGCGTCGATTGCGTTCGGTATTCCGCTGCAATTCGACAAGGCATACACCGAAGGCATCACCAAACTGACCACCGCCGACGTCAACTATGCCGAAGCGCTGGGCTATCGCATCAAGCACCTCGGTGTGGCGCGCAGCACTGACGCCGGCATCGAGTTGCGTGTACACCCGACGCTGATCCCGGCCGATCGCCTGATCGCCAACGTCAACGGGGTGATGAACGCAGTGATGGTCAACGGTGACGCCGCCGGTTCGACGCTGTTCTATGGAGCCGGCGCTGGCATGGAGCCAACCGCTTCGTCGGTGATCGCCGATCTGGTCGACGTGGTTCGCGCGATGACTTCCGACCCGGAAAACCGCGTGCCGCACCTGGCCTTCCAGCCGGACTCGCTGTCGGCACATCCGATCCTGCCGATCGAAGCATGCGAAAGCGCTTACTACCTGCGCATTCACGCCAAGGACCACCCGGGCGTACTGGCTCAGGTGGCGAGCATCCTGTCGGAGCGCGGTATCAATATCGAATCGATCATGCAGAAGGAAGTCGAAGAGCATGACGGCCTGGTGCCGATGATCCTGCTGACCCACCGCGTGGTCGAGCAACGTATCAACGATGCGATCACTGCGCTGGAAGCACTGGCTGGCGTCGACGGCCCGGTTGTACGGATCCGCGTCGAACACTTGAACTAAAAGCAGCGGCAGGCTTCGGGCGGCAAGCGGCAAGAGAGAAGCAGTCTGGCTTTTACTTGCAGCTTGCAGCTTGCAGCTTGCAGCTCAAACCGAAGGTTTGAAAAAAATGCGATATATCAGTACTCGCGGCCAGGCCCCGGCCCTGAATTTCGAAGAGGTCCTGCTGGCCGGTCTGGCGACCGATGGCGGTCTGTACGTCCCGGAAAACCTGCCACGTTTCACTCAGGAAGAGATCGCTTCCTGGGCCGGCCTGCCGTATCACGAACTGGCGTTCCGAGTGATGCGTCCCTTCGTCACCGGCAGCATCCCGGATGCTGATTTCAAGAAGATCCTCGAAGAAACCTACGGTGTGTTCGCCCACAGTGCCGTTGCGCCACTGCGTCAGTTGAACGGCAACGAGTGGGTGCTGGAGCTGTTCCACGGTCCGACCCTGGCGTTCAAGGACTTCGCCCTGCAACTGCTGGGGCGTCTGCTCGATTACGTGCTGGAAAAGCGCGGCGAGCGCGTGGTGATCGTCGGTGCCACTTCCGGTGACACCGGTTCGGCGGCCATCGAAGGCTGTAAGCACTGCGAGAACGTCGACATCTTCATCCTGCACCCGCACCAGCGCGTCTCTGAGGTGCAGCGTCGGCAGATGACGACGATCTTCGGCGAGAACATCCACAACATCGCCATCGAAGGCAACTTCGATGACTGCCAGGAAATGGTCAAGAACAGCTTCGCCGACCAGAGCTTCCTCAAAGGCACGCGTCTGGTGGCGGTGAACTCGATCAACTGGGCGCGGATCATGGCCCAGATCGTTTACTACTTCCATGCGGCCCTGCAGTTGGGCGGTCCGGCGCGTTCGGTGTCGTTCTCGGTACCCACCGGCAATTTCGGCGACATCTTCGCCGGTTACCTGGCACGCAACATGGGCCTGCCGATCAACCAGTTGATCGTCGCAACCAACCGCAACGACATCCTGCACCGCTTCATGAGCGGCAACCAGTACGTCAAGGAAACCCTGCACGCGACCTTGTCGCCGTCGATGGACATCATGGTTTCGTCCAACTTTGAACGCCTGCTGTTCGACCTGCATGGTCGAAACGGTGCGGCAATCGCCGGCCTGATGGGCTCGTTCAAAAAGGACGGCAGCTTCAGCGTCGAACAGGAGCGCTGGACCGAAGCGCGCAAACTGTTCGATTCGCTGGCGGTGGATGACGCCCAGACCTGTGAAACCATCGCCGAAGTCTACGAGCAGACCGGTGAAGTCCTCGATCCGCACACCGCCATCGGCGTCAAAGCCGCGCGCGAGTGCCGTCGCAGTCTGGACATCCCGATGGTGATTCTGGGCACTGCCCATCCGGTCAAGTTTCCCGAGGCAGTGGAGAAAGCGGGTGTAGGAAAAGCGCTCGAACTACCTGCACATCTTTCTGATTTGTTTGAGCGAAACGAGCGCTGCACGGTTCTGCCGAACGACCTGAAAGCCGTGCAAGCCTTTGTCAGCCAGCATGGCAACCGCGGCAAGCCACTCTAAGCCTGAAAAAGCTGTCACATTTTGAAGCCCGTCTCCTGACGGGCTTTTTTGTTTCTGCTGCCACACTGCTCGGGTTTTCACCCACGAAGGACGGGTGAGTCGATCACGAAGGAAATGGCAATGCTGTTTTACAGAGGTTTGAAACCGGCACTGGGCTGGTTGTTTTTGTCGGCGGTGCTGGGGTGGATGCACAGCGCCATGGCAGCGCAAATGGTACTTGATCAGGCGAATGCGCCCGTCAATGTGCAGCCTGTCGAACTGGACGCACGCGAACGTCAATGGATTCGCGAAAACCCGAAGGTGACAGTGGCATCAGTGCAATACCCGCTGTATCTGTTTCAGGACGAGCACGGGCAGTGGAACGGTCTGAACAACGACGTGCTCAAGCGTGTCACCGCGATGACCGGGCTGCAATTCGAGCATCAGGAATCCTTTTCCACCGACCACATGCTCGAACGCCTGCAAAGCGGGGTTGCGGACATCAGTACGACCCTGGCCATGAGCGATGATCGCAAGCTGTTCCTTGATTTCAGCCACGCTTTCGGTGGTGCGGGCTGGGTTTTTGTCGGCCATGCGGATGCGCCAGTGGTGGACTCTTTCGAGCAACTGGCGAAGCGCGTGTTGGTGCTGCCTGCCCGGCACGCACTGGAAGATGTGATTCGGCGTGATTTCCCTTCGATTGAAATACGCTCAGTGAAAACCTACGCCGAAGCCCGGGCGCTGGTTGAAAGTGGTGAAGCCTACGCCACGATCGAAAACGAAATCGGCGCGCAGCTCTACCCGCTGGGCATGCTCAAAGTCGGTGGCTTGGTAGAGGGCAAGTGGGAAGCCGATCACCTGGCTGTACGAAAAGGCATGCCCGAGCTGCTGAGTATTCTCAACAAGGCACTGGAAGCTTTCCCGGCCGCTGAGTTGCGCGCGATCCGGCTTAAGTGGCTCGAAGGCATTTCACCGGCGCCCGTGCCATCGATCTGGCAGCAGTTGGTTGAATGGGGATGCTGGGCGATGGGGGTGATCGGTGTTTTCGGGATACTGTCGCTGGTGTGGAACAGGCGTCTGGCGGCGGTGATCAAGTTGCGCTGTGAGGCGGAGAAGGAGTTGGGTGATCAGTTGGCGTTTCAACATGCCCTGATTGATTCCATGCCGGATCCGGTGTTCGTGCGCGATCTCCAGGGGCGTCTGATCATCTGCAACCGCAGTTACGAAGAGGCGCTGTCGGTGCGCCTGGACCAGATGCAGGGGCGGTTGTTGATCGAGGTCGATGCGTTTCCCGAAACGACCGCGCGGATGCTGCACGATGAGTTCATCGCGCAGTTGCAGACTCGCAAGTCGCGCTTCAGCAAGCGCGAGCTGCTATTCAATGGCGGCCCACGTGAGGTCTATCAGTGGACGGTGCCGTTTTACAGCGGTGACGGCAAATTGCGCGGCTTGTTGGGTGGCTGGACCGACATCACTCAACGCCGGACTGAGAGCGGCTGCCGATGTCTGCATTGAAGAAGGGAAATGTCCTGCAAGACGCGACTACTTTTCTGATGGGAGGCTTAAGACGCCTGGCCTAGAGTGGACGACAACTGCGGTGAGAGTCCGCGATGATCGCTCCAGAGGTCGCCCATGCGCTCGCTTAAAGTCCTGATTCTTGAACCCAATCCGTTCCAGCTGATGGCATTGCATCAAATGCTCAATGCCATCGGCATCTACGACGTCCTTACCGCCCCCTCGTTAGCGTCAGCCTTATGTTCCCTGGGGCACCGCGGTGCGGTCGATATCGCCATTTGCGATCCGCAACTCAAGGGTGGGGATGGCCTGGCCCTGATCCACCATCTGGCCGCGCACCATGAGGCACGGGCGCTGATTCTGCTGGGCTCGGTCGCGCAGAGCCTGTTGACTGACCTTGAACCGGTGCTTCGCCAGCAACGCCTGCGCCTGCTGGGGCGTCTGCAAACGCCGGTCTCGGCAGTGTTGATGAGGGGCCTGCTGGACAGTTATCTGATCTCGCCGCCGGAACTCATCGAGGCCTGAGGGG
This sequence comes from Pseudomonas sp. FR229a, assembly GCF_030209115.1. Lineage (NCBI taxonomy): Bacteria > Pseudomonadati > Pseudomonadota > Gammaproteobacteria > Pseudomonadales > Pseudomonadaceae > Pseudomonas > Pseudomonas sp. FR229a. Next base: position 101,342 of record NZ_JARVSP010000017.1, read on the forward strand.
GACGGTTATTTTTCTGTCATCTTCGCCGTGCATGCTCTGTCAGACGCAGCCCCCACGAGATTGGGGCGCGAGAGGCAGAACTTTCTTCTCGGGCCGGTGGTCATTTAATGTGAACACGCCCCAGGCACTGTGTTTTCGGACTATTGAGTGGAGATCGAGATGGAAAGTATCAGTCTATTGCTCGGTGAGGCTCTGAGCCCGTATCAGGTGACGCTGACCCCTCGCGGCAGCCATGGTGAATGTCTGGTGACGCTGAAGAACAGCAGCGGCGCCATTGTGGTGGAGCGCGAATTCAATCAGGCCCAGTTGAGCGACAAGCGCTTGCTGACAGATGTGGTGGACGGCCTGCACCGCGACGTGATGATCGCCGAAGGACGGCTGGAACCCTGCGTCATCGCGGCGTTGCGCAATGCGGCACTGGACAAGCGTCCGGCCCTGTAAAGATGAAATATTTTTTGTGGGAACCTTCCTGCATCCCTGTCAGTCAGACCCCATAACAGCAGGATCAAGCATTGTGCTCCGGTGCTTGTCGCTTGCTGCTACGGGTCTCGAAGCAGACCACGTTTAACCCCGAGTCGTCTCCCCACTTCTCGGGGTTTCTTTTTGCCTGGCGTTTGCTCACGGCGCATTGGGTTGCTCGAAAGCCAGAGTGCCCAGCGGTGCTTAAATGGCTCCGTCTTCACGCAACCTGACGATGTGCGCCGCGTCGTAGCCCAGTTCGCCAAGCACCTGCGCGTTGTGTTCGCCAAGCTGTGGTCCGACCCATTCTGACGAACCCGGCGTTTCGGAGAGTTTCGGCACGATGCCGGGCATCTTGAAATCCTTGCCGTCCGGCAGCTTGGCATGCAGGAACATCTCCCGCGCCAGGTATTGCGGATCGTTGAACATGTCCTCGGCGCTGAAGATCCGGCTGACCGGTACGTCGGCCTGATTGAGCAAGTCGAGAACGGTCTGCAGCGGTAAGGAATTGACCCAGCGATCAATCACGCCATACAACTCGTCGCGACGACTGTCGCGGCCGTCATTGCTGGCCAGTACCGAGTCGTTCGCCAGGTCGTCGCGCCCGATGACCTGCATGAACCGTTTGAAGATTGCATCGCCATTGGCGCCGATCTGCACATGCTTGCCGTCGGCGCTGGTGTGGATCGAAGAGGGCGTGATGCCCGGCATGATGTTGCCGCTGCGCTCGCGGATGAAACCGAAGACGTCGAACTCCGGCACCATGCTTTCCATCATCGCGAAAATCGCCTCATACAGCGCAACGTCGACCACTTGGCCCAGTCCGCCATTGACCTCGCGATGACGCAAAGCCATCAACGCACCAATCACGCCCCACAGCGCGGCAATCGAGTCGCCGATGGAAATCCCGGTGCGCACCGGCGGCCGATCCTCGAAACCGGTGATGTACCGCAGGCCGCCCATGGATTCGCCAACCGCGCCGAAGCCTGGCTGATCCTTCATCGGCCCGGTCTGGCCAAAACCGGACAGGCGCACCATCACCAGTTTCGGGTTCAGCGCATGCAAGGTTTCCCAGCTCAGGCCGAGTTTTTCCAGCACGCCGGGGCGGAAGTTTTCGATGAGGATGTCGGCTTCGCCAAGCAGCTGTTTCAGGATCGCCAAGCCGTCGGGGTGTTTCAGATTGAGGGTCAGCGACTTCTTGTTGCGCGCCTGGACGAACCACCACAGGGAGGTGCCTTCGTACAACTTGCGCCATTTGCGCAGCGGATCGCCGCCGTCCGGCGATTCGATCTTGATCACTTCGGCGCCGAACTCGCCGCAGATGCGCGAGGCAAAAGGCCCGGCGATCAGCGTACCCAATTCAATGACTTTCAGACCCGAGAGCGGTTTGCTGGTGAACGGCATGCGAAATCCTGTAGGACAAGGCTGAGCGGATAGGGGGTTTTAACATAGCCGGCTGTCCGACGCCGCAGCTTGATCGCCATCAATTCGATGATTGCCTGTGGCATCGGTTAGACTTGCCGACTTTCCTCGTATCAAGAAGCCCGTTCATGGCCCAGCCGTCCACAACCTACAAATTCGAACTGAACCTCACCGACCTCGACCGCAGCGTCTACGAGAGCGTCAAGCAGACCATCGCCCGTCATCCTTCGGAGACCGAAGAACGCATGACCGTGCGGCTGCTGGCCTACGCGCTCTGGTATAACGAGCAGCTGTCGTTCGGCCGTGGTCTGTCAGACGTGGATGAACCGGCCTTGTGGGAAAAAAGCCTGGACGACCGCGTCCTGCACTGGATCGAAGTCGGCCAGCCGGATGCCGACCGCCTGACCTGGTGCTCGCGCCGCACCGAGCGCACCAGCCTGTTGGCCTACGGCAGCCTGCGCGTGTGGGAGACCAAGGTGATCCCGGCGATCAAGAATCTGAAAAACGTCAACATCGCTGCCGTCCCGCAGGAAGTGCTGGAAACCCTGGCCAAGGACATGCCGCGCGTCATCAAGTGGGACGTGATGATCAGCGAAGGCACGATCTTCGTCACCGACGATCGCGGTCAGCACGAAGTCCAGTTGCAATGGCTGCAAGGTGAGCGCGGCTAAAGTCGCGACACCGCCGATATTTCCCACGAATCAAAGAGAAGCCTCCGTCACCCCATGCGTATCGAACCTCGCCAACTGCCTGCCACACTGCCTTTTCTCGGTGATCTGCCGCCACTGCTGACCCGGCTTTACGCGGCGCGGGGCGTGCAGTCGGAGGCGGAGCTGGACAAAAGTCTTGCGCGCTTGATCCCGTTTCAGCAGCTCAAAGGCATTGATGCGGCGGTAGACCTGCTGGTGACGGCACTGGAGCAACGCCAGCGCATTCTGATCGTCGGCGACTTCGACGCGGACGGCGCCACCGCCAGCACCGTCGGTGTGCTCGGTTTGCGCCTGTTGGGCGCGGCGCATGTCGATTATCTGGTGCCGAACCGTTTCGAATACGGCTATGGCCTGACTCCGGAAATCGTCGAAGTTGCGTTGACCCGCGAACCGCAATTGTTGATCACCGTCGACAACGGCATTTCCAGTGTCGAAGGCGTCGCGGCGGCCAGGCGCGCCGGGCTGAAAGTGCTGATCACCGACCACCACTTGCCCGGCGATGAACTGCCGCAGGCCGACGCATTGGTCAATCCGAACCAGCCAGGCTGCGAGTTTCCGAGCAAGGCACTGGCCGGCGTCGGGGTGATTTTCTATGTATTGATGGCCTTGCGCGCGCGCCTGCGCAGTCTCGGCTGGTACGAGAGCAAACCGCAACCGAACATTGGCGAGCTGCTGGATCTGGTAGCGCTGGGTAGCGTCGCGGACGTGGTACCGCTGGATGCCAACAACCGTATCCTCGTGCATCAAGGTCTGGAGCGGATTCGCGCCGGGCGGGCGCGGCCGGGGATCAAGGCGATTCTCGAAGTTGCCAAGCGAGAGGCGGCGCGGATCACTTCCACCGATCTTGGCTTTATCGTCGGCCCGCGCCTCAACGCCGCAGGACGTCTGGACGACATGAGTCTGGGCATCGAATGCCTGCTCACCGGCGACGCCAATCTGGCCCGGGAAATGGCTGCACAACTGGACGGCATGAACCAGGATCGCAAATCCATCGAGCAGGGCATGCAGCGTGAAGCCCTGGCGCAGCTCAAGGATCTGCCGGTCGAATCGATGCCGTTTGGTCTGTGCCTGTTCGATCCGGAGTGGCACCAGGGTGTGATCGGCATTCTCGCTTCGCGCATGAAAGAACGCTATTTCCGCCCGACCATTGCCTTCGCCGATGCTGGTGATGGCTTGCTCAAGGGCTCCGGGCGTTCGGTGCAGGGCTTCCATATACGTGATGCGCTGAGCGTGGTCGCGGCGCAGCATCCAAACCTGATCGCCAAATATGGTGGTCACGCGATGGCCGCTGGTCTGACCTTGCCGCAGGAGAATTTTCCGCTGTTCGCCGAGGCATTCGACGCCGAAGTGCGTAGGCAACTTCGCGAGGAAGACCTCACCGGGCGCATGTTGTCGGACGGCACGCTGGCCGTCGAAGAGTTCCACCTCGAACTGGCCCGCGCCTTGCGCCACGCCGGGCCGTGGGGTCAGCATTTTCCCGAGCCGCTGTTTCATGGCGTGTTTCAGCTGGTCGAGCAGCGCGTGGTTGGCGAACGGCATTTGAAAGTGGTGCTGAAAAGCGAATGCGGCTCGGTGAAACTCGATGGCATCGCGTTTGGGATCGATCGGGATATCTGGCCGAACCCGACGATTCAGTGGGTCGAGTTGGCCTACAAACTTGACGTTAACGAGTTTCGTGGCAACGAGACTGTGCAGTTGATGATTGCTCACATCGAACCGCGCTGACGCCATTCGCGAGCAGGCTCGCTCCCACAGGTACGGTGCAGTTTTGTGGGAGCGAGCCTGCTCGCGAAAGTGTCCTTTCACACACTGAATTACTCTGAACCCTCCGTCATTCCCGGTTGTCGACTAGGCTCTAAGCACTGCTTGATTGGCCTTGTGACGTCTTGTCGAATTTTTGCCCGCGGGGGCGGGTGCTGCACCCTTTTTCTGTCACTCGTCGACTTTTCAAACAGAACCCTGGAGCCTGCCCACTGATTCGAGAGGTGCCCCATGAGTCTGCTGCTTGAACCCTTTACCCTTCGCCAACTGACCCTGCCCAACCGCATTGCCGTGTCGCCGATGTGCCAGTACTCCAGCGTCGACGGCCTGGCCAACGACTGGCATCTGGTGCACTTGGGCAGCCGCGCGGTGGGCGGTGCCGGGCTGGTTTTCACCGAAGCCACGGCGGTCACTGCCGACGGGCGCATTACCGCCGAAGACCTCGGCCTGTGGAATGACGAACAGATCGCTCCGCTGCAACGCATCACCCGCTTCATCACCGCCCAGGGCGCGGTCGCCGGTATTCAACTGGCCCATGCCGGGCGCAAGGCCAGCACTCACCGGCCGTGGATCGGCAAGCATGGCAGCGTCAAACCCGAAGATGGCGGCTGGACCCCGGTCGGGCCATCGCCGATTGCTTTCGATCCGCAGCATACGCAGCCGAAACAGCTGGATGAAGGGCAGATCGCTGAAGTGATCCAGGCCTTCGTCGACGCGGCCAAACGCGCGCTGACGGCCGGTTTCAGCGTGGTCGAGGTGCATGCCGCGCATGGCTATCTGCTGCATCAGTTTCTGTCGCCGCTGAGCAATCAACGCCGCGATCAGTACGGTGGTTCGTTCGAGAATCGCATCCGTCTGGTGCTGCAGGTCACAGAAGCGGTGAGGGCGGTGTGGCCGGAAGAACTGCCGGTATTCGTCCGCGTTTCGGCGACCGATTGGGTTGAAGATGGCTGGAATCCGGATGAGACCGTGGAGCTGGCGCGGCGTCTGCACACCCTTGGCGCGGATCTGATCGACGTGTCGTCGGGCGGGACTGCGGCCAACGCGGAGATTCCGGTCGGGCCGGGTTATCAGACACGCTTCGCCGAGCGTGTACGCAAGGAGTCAGGCATTGCCACTGGCACTGTCGGAATGATTACCGAGCCTGCGCAGGCCGAGCACATCCTGCGCACCTGTCAGGCCGATATCATTTTCCTCGCCCGCGAGCTGCTGCGTGATCCGTACTGGCCGCTGCACGCCGATGACGATCTGGGCGGGCGCAAGGCGGTGTGGCCGGCGCAATACCAACGCGCGACCCATCGCGATCAGCCGATTCATGAGTCTGATTTGCGTGATTGATTGAAGGCTGGAAAGCAAAAGCCCCGAGCCGGTGACGGTCGGGGCTTTTCTATTCGGCACAAGTTTGCGTTGTCAGGCGGGCCTCTTCGCGAGCAGGCTCGCTCCCACAATAGGAATGCGGACCCCTGTGGGAGCGAGCCTGCTCGCGAATGACGCCAGAACAGCCGCCTTAGAACCTCAAGGGTATTTACGCTTGTCCGGCGCCGGCGGGAAATACTGGTACAGCCAGGTCTCGCTCAACGTGCGATCGTTGGTGCGAATGAACAAGCGCAGTTCCACTGGCTCGACGCTGTCATTGGTCGGGTACCAATCGAACAGAATCCGATAACCCTTGATGTCATCCAGCACCAGCACGCTGAAGTCCTGCACCTTGCCGTTGGAGCAAGTGATCACGGGCTCGATCCCGGTGCCCTGTGGCAGGCGCTCGAGGCCGCCACCGGTGAAGTCCACGGCAAAACGCCGGGCCCAGACCGGCGGGTAGTGCTCACCCGGCGCCCAGCCCTCGGTGAAGCCGCCCATGCCAGAACGCGTCGCGTGCACCCTTGCCAGTGGCGTGCCCACCGGTGGCAGTGCGCTCCAGTACAGCTTGTAACCGTAATTCAGCGAATCACCGGCAGCCACTGGTTTCTTCGGCGTCCAGAACGCGACGATGTTATCGAGCGTCTCGCCGGTTGTAGGAATTTCCAGCAGATCGATAGAGCCTTCGCCCCAGGCGGTTGTAGGTTCTACCCACAGGCTCGGGCGTTTGCTGTACCAGTCGACAGTGTCCTGATAGTTGGCGAATTCGTGATCGGTCTGCACCAGGCCAAAGCCCTTCGGGTCCTTGTCGGCAAATGCGTTGAATTGCAGCGTCGCCGGGTTGTTTAACGGACGGCAGATCCACTCGCCATTGCCGCGCCACATGGCCAGGCGATCGGAGTCGTGGATTTGCGGGTGAATGGTGTCGCACATGCGCCGTTCGTGGGTGCCGCAGCTGAACATGCTGGTCATCGGCGCCACGCCGAGTTGCTCGATGGTGGTTCGAGCGTTGATGTGCGCGTCAATTTCCATGACCACGCGCTCGGCCTGGCAATCGATGTCGAAGCGATAGGCGCCAGTGGCGCTCGGCGAGTCGAGCAGGGCGTAGACCACAAAACGCGTGGCGTTTTTATCCGGCGTTTCGAACCAGAACTTGGTGAAGTCGGGGAACTCCTCGCGCTTCTTCGCGTAGGTGTCGATGGCCAGGCCACGTGCGGAGAGGCCATATTGGCCAGTGGCGTCGACTGCGCGGAAATAGCTGGCGCCGAGAAACGACACCACGTCATGGCGATCCAGCTCCGGCGCCTTGAACAGTTTGAAACCGGCGAAACCCAGGTCGCCCTTGAGCTGCTGGGTGTCGACCGAAGTGTTCTCGTAATTGAACAGCGCCGGACGGAAATGCACTTCGCGAGCCATGCGTGTCTTCGGATCAACGCTGTACATGCGCACCGGTTGACGGAAACCCATGCCGACATGGAAGAACTGTACGTCCAGCTGGCCTTTGTTCTCCTTCCACAGGGAATGCTCGCCGTCATAGCGGATCGCGTTGAAATTCTGTGGAGTCATGGTCGCCAGGGTCGGCGGCAATACCTGTTTCGTATCCTGATAGGCATTGCTGGCGAGCTGCTTGGCCTGACGCTTCAACGACTCGAAATCGAAGGCCTGAGCCTCGCCATCGGCGGCGCCACCATTGGCCGCCCAGGCGCGAGCGGCCAACAGGCCCGACGCGGAAAGACCGGTGTAGGCCGCAATGGCCATGGACGCTTTGAGCAAATTCCTGCGGTGCATAAATACAACCTGTCGTGTGCAATCCCGCGCCTTTCCTGGCACGTGTCGGATCGGAAATTACGGTTCGGTCATGCCTTCGGCCAAACGCAACGGACTATAAACAGATGCCCGCTAGCTTAATCGGTTCGATTGTCGGGCAAAAAGGGTTGTTTGCACCGTGTCATCTGGCAATGAAACAAGACATGTCTGTAATTTTTCTGACAGGGCTCTCTGATTTAGAGGGCATATCTGCTTTTTTCGATTAATTACTCTAAAAACCACTTTTCAACGCCGATTTAATTCCTATTCTATGGGCAAGACCGGATACAAGCCTTCGTGCCGGCGGGGCACACGACGCTGCTCGAAGAGGCAGGGCGATGTGAGGTTCAGCAGTTTCTTGACTCAATAGAGAAGGACATCGTCCATGGCAAAAATACAAGGCATCACCGAAATGTTAGGCATCTTCCCTTGCTTGGGCGGCGGGCGCAGAAGACGCCGCCTCAACTCCGAAGAATTGAAATTGGTGGAGCGTTATCGAGAGCTGTCAGAGAGCGATCGGATCGCCATGCGCTATCTGGTGGATGCGATGCGCAGTGTTTCGCGGTTTTAGCGCTGAAGCAGTCACCGTGAAAGCCATTTGGCTTCCACGGTGGACGGATAAATCAACCTGACCTGTGGCGAGGGAGTTTGCTCCCTCGCCACAGTTTTTTGGCAGCAACGGGATGATGTCGTAGGAAATGGGAGTTTTTCAGGAAGGTCGTATCTGTAGGAAATGCCTGTTTTTGTGCAGGCATCAGCGTGACCACCCCTAGCAGGTGTTTTTTCCGTTATTTGTTTGATCTTGCGCGTCGCTGCAGATGCTCGGCCCTTGGTTTCAGGGCTTAAGAGATTGTCATGAATAACGGAGAATTCGATGAAAGTATCCCTCAAGCAGATCAACGGCCCTTGGGATCAGGGCTGGGTGCTGGACAAACACATGGTAAGTAGTACCTTTCTGGGCAACGATGATCGCGGACACCCATGTTTCGATAATCAGCGTACCGAGATAGGTGAGGCAACCTACCAGCTCAAGTACCAGAAGGATTGGAACCAGGTCGGCCCACTTGCTCAAGCCGTAGCGACGAATGTGTTCCCCAGACTGGACCAGGTCGGGTTTGTAGTGCCTATGCCAGCTTCGAATATCCGTCAGCGACAACCGGTGACTGAGGTTGCCCTGGCGTTGGGACGAATCATCGGGCGGCCGGTTTTTTCGGATTTGCTCAGAAAGGCGGCGGCGGGAAAGTCGCTCAAGGATCTGCATTCCAAAGCAGAGAAAGTTGCTGCGATTGGAAACAGTTTTAGCATCAATGATGAAATCACTACTGACGGGCGCTGGAATGTTTTGGTAGTAGATGATCTGTTTGATAGTGGGGCGTCGATGGACGCGGCCTGCGCCGTTTTACGTAAATATCCAAAGGTCGGAAAGATCTACGTAGCGGCACTAACCTGGAAATGAACTCAATGACCACTGTATTTATTGCTGGCTCTATCAACATCAAGAACCTTGATCCAAAGGTTAAAGAGCGCATCAATAATATCGTTGCGTCTGATTTTGAGGTGGTGGTGGGTGATGCGGGTGGCGCTGATAGCTCCATTCAGGAGTACCTGCTGAGTCTCGAAGCTTCCAGAACAACGGTGTTCTGCAGCGGCTCGGTGCCCAGGAATAACCTTGGGCAATGGCCCGCCAGGCCCGTGGCCTCAAAACATACCAAGGGATCAAGAGCCTTTTTCACCGAAAAAGACGTGGTCATGGCCGAAGCGGCTGATTATGGCTTGATGATCTGGGATGCCAAGAGTACCGGTACGCTCAGCAATGTCATTGAACTGTTATCGCGAAAAAAGAAGTCTCTTGTATTCGTCAACAAGGAAAAGCAATTCAAAGTGGTCGGAGATGTCAGCCAGCTCGAGGAGTTGATTGCAGTCATGTCCGACCACGCCAGGCAAAAAGCCAACGAAAAAATCAGGCTGTTCGATCGTATTTCCTTGTTGAAACACGATCAGGCAGAGCTTTTGTTTTGATGATGCTTTTCGGGGTTTATGATTTCGGCAGAGTGTGGTAGCCGGCGCGAAGGGCGTTGGCGACGCACCCGAATACCCCCCGGGCCGGAAGACCAAAATGACGGTTTGACGCAGCGTAAGCAGCAGACGTTAACCGTCGTTGGTTTGATTGATTGGCTGTACATCCCACACGGCTGCTGGTTGAGCAACATCTCGAAGCACACTCGCGGGGCGGGTTCGGGCACTTTCGAACTAGGCTGAGGGCCTTAGATCCGGATAACCCTTGTTTGGAGACGGAACATGAACACCCGTGGATTGCTCGATCAACTGCTCAAGTCCGGGCAGGAAATGCTGCAGAACAAGACTGGTGGCGCTTCCAACAAGTCGGCTGCCAGCGGACTGGGCGGCTTGCTCGGCGGCTCGTCAGGCTCCAGCGGCCTCGGCGGCCTGCTCTCCGGCGCGGGCGGCGGCGCATTGGCCGCTGGCGCGATGGGCCTGCTGCTCGGCAACAAAAAAGTCCGCAAGGTCGGCGGCAAAGTCGCCATCTACGGCGGCCTCGCCGCGCTGGGCGTGCTGGCCTACAAGGCCTACGGCAACTACAACGCCCAGAAAGGCAGCGCACCCCAACGCGAACCACAAACCCTCGACCGCCTGCCACCCGCGCAAGTCGAGCAGCACAGCCAGGCAATCCTCAAAGCCCTGGTCGCGGCCGCCAAAGCCGACGGCCACATCGACGAGCGCGAGCGCGAACTGATCGAAGGCGAATTCACCAAACTCGACAACGACCAGGAGCTGCAACACTGGCTCCACGCCGAACTCAACAAACCCCTCGACCCCACCGACGTCGCCCGCGCGGCCAGCACGCCGGAAATGGCGGCGGAGATGTACATCGCCAGTGTGATGCTGGTGGATGAGGAGAATTTTATGGAGAAGAGTTATCTGGATGAACTGGCGCGGCAGTTGAAATTGGAGCCGGGGTTGAAGGTGGAGTTGGAGAGGCAGGTGCGGTTGGCGGGGGCTTAAAGTTATCGTTAAAAAAATCGCAGTGTTAGGCTGCGATTTTTTTGCCTGCAGACTGGAGGAAAGCGACAGTTGAGCGCGGTTAGAAAGATCTGCTTTTTGCGCCTGTGATTACAGCTGTCTGGCTGCCGCAGGAAGCGCGAATCAGACCTCCTGCCGCCAGGCGGAGAACGTGATTACTGTGCCTTCGTCTGTTCTATTAGTGATTTCTACCTTGTAAGTTCCACCATCAATGTGACCCTCAACCAGTGCTTTGCGCTCGTTGCCGCTGACTTCGGCGTCCTTCGCATGCTGCTGATAGAACTCGATAACATCCGCGTATTCGGTAAAAGTCCTGAGAATGACCTCATATTCATGCTGAGGGCGTCCGGCTATTTTGTCCCAATCACCGTCAATTGGCGTGCCTTCCATACCCGGTGTCGTAAAGACACCGTGAGCACCGGCGCCAATCAGGTGAGCTCGCTGCGGAAGCAATGCCAGCATCGCTTTTGGAAAATCGGACGGTAATTGAGCCGCAGTCCAGGCTCCCTGTTTCGGCTGAGTCACGATGTACTCAACGTGGGCAATCTTCTGCGCAGCGGCTCGGCGTTCTGGGTCATCACTCTCCGCCCACAGCGCCATCATAGGAGGCAACTGCTTACTCCAGGAGACCAAAGAGTCAGCGTCAGCCTTCTTGGCGCCTTCTGGCTGGAAAATAGTCAGCACTGTTTCCGGCGCATCGTTACAAGTCAATGCTTCCTCACGAGACTTGACGGTGCAGTGGCCATTGACCAATCCTACGGCGAGCAAATGCCCCTTGTCGTCCAACAGTAATGCGCCGCGCTCGAATCCGTTGTTACCGTCGTCCATGGCGGTGATCATTTTTCTGCCGGGAGGCACGCCATCAACAAACGTGGCCATCTCCGAATCGAGCGCTTCAAGAACCTGCTGCACGATCATCGTATTGAGTTCTTCAGTATTTCTAAATTTTCACCCGACATATTCGCTGGCTTATTAAGTTTTATATGTGGATGCTGGGGTCTGATAAAATTTCTTAAGTTCTTCATCGAAGGGGGCGGTTGTTTAGTGCTGTCGGTAGTTTTAATGCTCTTTTACTGCATTTAAAAGTAATGTATTGCTGGCTTTTTCCAGCCAAAACATTTACGTGCGCGCGGCCTGTTTACCGAATAATTTTGCAGAGACGTGGCATTGAAAAGGCAAACACCCTTAGTTGTCGAGTCGTCTCTTTTCTATGATTTGTAAACTCGATAGCCTGCATCAAAATCACTTGCCGTGTGCAGATTGCTGTAACCCGTGTCGAATACCCCCTGAATTGGCGGTTGCGTACGTTTTGCTCGTAAATTCAAAGTTTCTGCACCGTTTCGCAGTTCGTCGTATGTTGCTATGTAAGCATGGTTTGAGGAGAGGAATTCAAGAGTTACTTTTTTTGGTGAAATAATCGCAAGGTTGATTAATAGTTGAGGTGATGTGAATGATCTTCCGCCGATATCATAGATTTTGTCTTTGTCTTCTAACTTAGGTCTGTAAACGTCGTGTAATAAGTAATCTTGAGTTTGGTCTAAGATTCGTACTAGTTTTTCGTGTCCTTTTATTTTTTCAAATGTGACAATTGCGTTATCGATTATCAAGAACCCATCTTCGTCCATGTTGTCTAGAAAGGATGAATCTTGGCTTTCTATTGCGGATGTTATCGGCTCGTCAGACAGGTTGAGAACGAAGTTGAACATTTCGACTTGGAATTTTTCCTGTGTGTTTTCAGTTGGAGGAATATTTATGTAGGATATGATTCCACCTGCATTATCGAAATCGATTGCGCCAAAAGATTCTGTAATATCAATGAAAATATTCATTTTGCTCTCTCGACATCCAATTGATCAAATAACTGCCTCTATTAGTTACAGGTCTTGTATTGGCGCTTTTTCTGGTAAGTCAGTGGTTGTGCTCTACCTGCGATGCTTTCATAATTTTTCTAGTATAAAAAATTAGTAAAGTTTCTCATTATGTTTCTGATGATTCCGCTTTTGCAAGTAAGCTATAAATTTCTGGTTCGATTTCGCTTTTTGGTGTGGTGTCTATTATCTCCTTTATATGGTAGGAGTACTTTTTTTCGATCGGTATTTCGGCCCAGTCGAGCTCGTAAATAGAAATAATTTTAACATCTTTATAGTTCGATTCCGAAAGTAAAATTTTCAAAATCTCTATGGCTTGGTCAGTACGATTTTCTCCAAGTGAAACGGCGCATCTTTGTTGCCAGAATTCCGGCATTTTTAGTATTGTTTTTTTTAGGACCTCCCAGTCCTTGTCGTTGAAGTCTATGAGTACCGTTTTTGCAACTAGCTCGGTGCTGTATTCGGTCCAGTGCGAATCTTCAGATTCACCTATCCATGAGCACAGCTTTTTATAAAGATTTTCTTCATTGCTAGTCGTCATGGAGTTGCTCCCGTAGGGTATGAAGAAGTGATGACATCGTTTTCTTTAATAACCTGCCATTGAACCCCGTCCACGATTTTGGTGTGTTCGGTCACGAGCGCGCCGGGATCATTCCGTAACACTCTGCCTGGCTCTGCTGCTACCTCATCAGTAACTTTCAAAATTTTCGCGTCACTCCAGGATTTCGGCGCAAATGTATGTCTATTTGGAGACTTTGCTGCAGACCAGCCGATGGTTCCATCCTTACGCTCTAAAATCATTTTAAAGTTTTTTACGCTAGTAGTTCCGTCCTTATTAGTACTGACAATATCGTACTGATATTTTGGGGAGTTCATAACCTGCGCTGAATGGCCGCCTACTGGTTTATTATGGCCGGGGCTCCGTGTGTCATACAGTATTTTGTCCTGCATTGCCTTGGGGATCGGCCCGGTATATGGAGCTTCGGGGCTGCCGTCTCAACTTTTGATTTTTGTTCTTCTTGGTCAGTTCGGTTACCCGATGAATTTTTATCTCCGGCTCCGGGGCATGTATTCAATCCTAGAGGATCCACCCACCCCGTAGGGTTAGGCACGTATTGGTAGCTATTCAACCCACCCGCAAGCTTGATCGGATCCGGTGTCAAAAAACGCCCAGTGCCCGGATTGTAGTAGCGGTGGCGGTTGTAATGTAAGCCTGTCTCGGCGTCGAAATACTGACCCTGGAAGCGCAGCGGATTGTCGATTTCGCTGACGTCCAGTGCAGCGAGATTGCCGTAGGCGCGGTACTTCGCTGACCACATGATCTCGCCGCTGTAGTCGGTCAGTTCCTGTGGCGTGCCGAGATGGTCCAGTTGGTAGTAGAACGGGGCCGCTTTTAGCGGGCCTTCGCCGTCGAGCATTGCCAACGGGCGGAAGCTGCCCGGTTCGTAGATATAGCTGCGATAACGATTTTCTGCACTTTCGGCGATCAGGCGTTCGCCTTGCCAGAGGAATTCAGTGGTGTGGCCGTCGACGGTTTTCTCGATGCGGCGGCCGAAGGCATCGTATTTGTAGGATGCGGTGCTGCCGCCTGGCAGGCTGACGCCGATCAGGCGGTGTTGGCAGTCGTAGCGGTATTCGGTGACAAGCTTTTGGCCGGTGCCGCGACGCTCGCGGATCAGATTTCCGTACGCGTCATAGTCGTAGTGGCGGTCGCCTTGCATCAGCAGACGATTGCCTTTGACGTTGGCGAGGTTCGCAACGGGCAGGTCATTTTGTCCGAGTAGGTTGCCTGCCGGGTCGTGAGCGAAGCTCTCAGGCATAGCGCCGCGTACGCTGATCAGGCGATCCAGTGGATCGTAGTGATAGCTACGATTGCCTTTGCGGCTGTCGTCGATGCCGGCGAGGTTGCCGTTGGCATCGTAGTTGTAACAACGCTGGAACAGGTGTTTGTCCCGTTGGCTGACGCTGTGTGCTTGCAGGCGGCCCTGTTCATCGTATTGGTATTGGCTGAGTAATAGACCTTGCTGGCGCTGTTGTTCGCGACCGGCGCTGAACTGGTGGCTGGTCAGGCGTGAGCCATTGAGGTCGATGCTGCTCAGGCGTCCACCGGACAAATGACGGTAATCGAGCGTGCAGCCATCCGGCAGACGGCAGTGGCTGAGCTGACCGACGTTGTCGTATGCGTAACGCGTGGTGCCCCAACCTTGATGCTCGGTGATCAAGCGATCTTGCACGTCGTATTCATAAGCGAGGGGCCAATGGCCGTCGTCGACGTTGACCAAGCGACCCAGTGCGTCGTAGCTGTAATGAATCTCCTCACCATCGGGCAAGGTCTTGACCAGCAAACGGCCTGCGGCATCACGCTGATATTCGGTGACCAGTTCGCTACCGTCATCGCCGAACTCGGTTTTCTTCAGCAGTTGGCCGTTGAGGTCGTACTCGTAGGCAGTCCGACGACCATCGAAACCGGTTTCCTGCTGTATCAGACCGTTCGGGTAGTAATCGAGTTGATAGCGTTCGCCACGCTCGTTCTCGATCTCGGTGAGGTTGAGTTGCGAGTTGTCGTAGCGGTAGCGCAGTTGGCTGCCGTCGGGATTAATGCGGCGGCTGACCAGATGCAGGTTGTCGGCGTATTCGTAGCGGGTGATGCGGTCGAGCTCGTCACGCTCTGCGGTGACGCGGCCATAAGGATTGTAGGTGAACGCGCGGGTGGCGCCGCCGGGCAGGGTGACCTGAGTGAGGCGGTCGACGGCATCCCATTGGTATTGGGTGATCGCTCCGAATTCATCCTGGCGAGTGATTTGCCGGCCGAGCGCATCGTAGCGATACTTGCGTTGACCTCCATCCGGCAGGCGTTCTTCCAGCAATTGGCCGAGGTTGTTCCAGCCCAATTGATGACGACTGCCGTCGGGGTGGCGGATCTCCAGCAAGCGTCCCTGACGGTCATAGCTGTAGAAGGTCTCGTTGCCGTCAGGATCGGTTTGTTGGGTAATGTCGCCCTGGCGGTTGCGTTCGTATTTCCAGCGGGCCTTGCCGCGCTGGACATCAATAAGTTGACCGTTGAAGTAGTTGTAACGCGTCGGAACACCTTCCGGTGGAATCACCGCAATCAAGCGTCCGGCATCGCTGTACTGATACTCGGTGATCGCTCCCATGGGATCTCTAACGGCGATCAGTCGACCTTGATCGTCATAAGCGTTCTGCGTTTCACCACCGTCGGGTGCGGTCTCGCTGACTAGGCGTGCATTTTCGTCATGCACATAGACCAGCTCACTGCCGTCAGCGTTATGGACAATGACCGAGCCTTTACCGTCCCACTCGTAACTCGCTTCCATCTGCGCGTAATTGGCCCAATGACGCACGCAACGGGACAGCTTGCCCTCACGCTCCCACTCCCAGAAGAAGCTGGCGCCTCCGGCCATTTTTCGCTCGAGGATGACGTGCTGATCGTTGTAGCGGTAATGCTCGGTTTCGCCGATCGCATTGGTGGAAGAAACCAGTTGATTGAGTGCGTTGTATTGATAGCTGACGAGGGTATGAATCGTCAGCCATGGGTCCTGGCGTTCGCCGCGCTCGTTGTATTCGGGGCGTTGTTGCTGTTGGTCGACAGCAACAATGTGTCTGTCCTCGTAGCGCAGCAATAGGGCGCGCCCTGCGCCGTTATCTATGCGCTGGATACGATCAACAAAGTCATAACTGATGTGCAGTCGATTTTCGTAAGCATCGCTGATCGCTGTCAGTCGACCTACGCGAAAATGGTAGAAGCGGGTTTTTGCCCCGGCCTGGGTCAAAATGAGTTCGCCGGGTTCATTGCCTAGATAAATCGCTGCCTGAGCCAAGCTGTTAGTGATGGCCGGCCGCTGTTCAGTGGGCATCGGGAAACGGGTCTGCCGGTTCTCGTTGTCCGTCCACAGCACACCCTCATCGTCGATCTGCAAACGATGAGACAGCGAATGGCTCCAGCCATGGCCGAGGCGGCTATCAATTTCGACTGCACTGCTTCGGTATAGGCGAGTCCACTCGAAAGGCAGCAGACCACCCAGCTCCCCATCGGTGAGCGTCAGTAGCTCTTCACCGGTCACCATCGATACCGGTTCGCCGTCTGAGCATGTGTCGTCGACGCATTGCGCAGGTTTTTTCGCTGGATTCTTCGGCTGTTCGGGGACGTTGTCGACCGCCTCTACCTGCTCGATGCGCGAGGCTGGCTCATCTTTTTTACGTGCCTGAATCTGCGCATCGGAAGTCACTTTCCCGTCACTGACAGGGTGTTTCTGTTCCGGCGCCTTCGCGGTTTCTGCAGGTTTGGGGGGCGCAATCTGAACATCCGCTTTGCGTGCCGGATTGAATTTCGAATCACCATTGAGCAACAACGGCCTCGATGCTTCGGTATGCGGCGTCGCCTTGGACTTGCTGACTTTCATCAACATGCCGGTGAAGTCTTCAATCAGCTTTATGACTTTGCCGCTGCTTTGCACCCCTTTGACGGCTTTTGTACCCACGCGTACGGCCAAGCCAAGACCACCAGTCAATACAACGCCGATCAGAATGTTCAGCAGGAACTCTGTCGACATTTGCGCCAGCACTTCGGTGCAAGTCTGCGGCGGCAGCATCTTCACCCAGGCCACGATGGCCGCGACGTATATCCACATCAGCGGCTCATCGCTAGCGATCAATAAAGCAGTGTGAATAGCGTCGGCAGAGGCGTCGTAGATCTTCTTGATCTGCTCTTCAGTGAAAAAGTTTTTCAGCTTCTCGTAGTTTTCGCGAGGATGGGCGATGAGGTCGTAGAGACTTTTGATATCGCCCCACAATCCTATGATCGCTTTCATGAAACCTTCCCAAGCCGCTTCCAGCTCTTGCAAGGCGCGACCACCAAGGGAGGCATCGGTGTGTGCCTGCCAAAGCGGCAGGAAACTGGTGCTCCATTCGGTTTGTAGCCAGCCGCCCAACTCGCCGATCACGCCTTGGTAGGAGTTGAACAAACTGTCGATTTGGGCAGGCGTCGGATTCGGGAAGAAGGTGATTTTGTACTGCTGATTGGGAGTAAGCCCAGAGACTTCAAGAATCCCTGATGCATCAATGGTTTTATTGATGGTTGGACCAACTTCGTTTTTGCCGATGAAGCGGCCATTGACGACCGGTGTCAGTTGAACTGGCGTATTGCCGATCGGCACGAAACGCGCGGACTCGAAACTATGGACCAACACCAGCTTGCCGTTCGCAGGACAGTTGGCATAAAGGGTGTTTTCCTTTTTGCTGTCCTTGTCCGCCGTGCCGACTTCATCACCGACCTTGAACTGCTGCTCCGCATCCAGAATGCCGCCGTACCAGGCTTCGGCATGCTCGCGGTAATCCTTCAGGCACTTCTTGAAGTCGTTGATGATGGCCTGAGCATCGGGTTGTTTTGCTGTGAGACCGCCAACGATCCCGCCCATTAAAACGCTCATACCACCACCTCTTTTTCCAGATAGGCCTTCAACAGCCCGGTAAAGTTTTCTTCCGTGAGTGGCGTGCGTTTAACAAAGCGCGCCACTTTTTGTTTCAGGTTCGATTCGGGAACGGAGAAATACAGATCGGCGTGTTCCTCCTGCAACCACTGCATCATGTTGCCGATAACGGTCGATGGATTTTCTGCCATCAACCCATCCAACAACCCCTTCGGCACCTCCCACCACGGCCAGTCCCTGACCTTCGGCACCACCCGCGTGCCCACTTCCAGCGCTTGTCCATTAATCAGATACCGCTCAAACATCGGCAGCACTTCTCCAGCCTTCTCCCCAAGCCCCCGCAGGATCGGATAAATATGCCGTCCATCCCAAAACCGGAAAAACACTTCAGTGCCATCCGGCATTTTCACCTGCGTCAGGCTGCGCAGATGTTCGAACACTTCGTTCGGCGCTGATCGCGATACCGCCAGCCAGCCCCAGTCCAGCGCATCAGTTTCGGCGATCCAGGGCAGGAAGGCCGAATTCGGTTTGAGCTCGGTGAGGTAGGGCATCACCGGTTGCCAGGTGGAGTAGGGCGTGCCGCCCCAGATCGGCAGGAGCTGGGCGGTGGGTTCGGTGAGGTACAGGGTTTTCAGCGCGTCTGCGTCGCTGGCGGCGCTGATGATCAGGTACAGGCGCTCGCCGCTTTGCAGCGGCTGTTGCGCCAGCCAGTCCTTGGGGGAAATTCGTTCAGATGGCACAGGCACCTGCCTTGCATTTTTCGCATTCTTCGCAGAACGGCGCGTTACGTTTCAGGGTGTTGATCTGCGCCGGGGTCAGGACCTGGCCGGCCTTGTCGGCGTCGGCTTGTTTCAACACACCGGGCATCAACGGCGCCGCACCAGTCCCGCTTCCCGGGCTGCCTCCGGAGTTCATGTTGATCACCGGCCCGCTCAGGGTCACGCCGCCAGCGTCGATCTTGATAAAACTGCCACCGCCGACCAGCGTGAGTTCGGCGCCGGCTTCCATGACCACTTTCATGCCGCTGCTCAGGTGGATTTCCTGGCCTGCGTCGATGAACTGGCCGGTACCGATCTTGATGTGCTGGTTGACGCCGACGGTGAGGTGGTCGTTGGCGCGGGTTTCGACTTTGCGGTCGGCGTAGACGGTGTGGTGTTCTTCGGCCTTGAACTCGGTGTAGCTGTTCTGTTCGACGGTGTCGTGGCGTTCGTTGCCGACGCGGATCTTCTGGTCATGCTCGATGTTTTCGTCCCAGTCGCGCTGGGCGTGCAGGTAGATCTGTTCCTGACCTTTCTTGTCTTCTATGCGCAGTTCGTTGTAACCGCCGCCACCCATGGAACTGAGGGTCTTGAAGGTGCTGCGGGTCTTGTTCGCCGGCAGTGGATAGGGGACGGTGTTTTCCTTGTGGTACAGGCAGCCGCTGATCAGCGGTTGATCGGGGTCGCCTTCAAGGAAGGTGACCAGCACTTCCATGCCGATGCGCGGGATGGCGATGCCGCCGTACTGGGCGCCGGCCCAGGCGCTCGAGACGCGCAGCCAGCAGCTGGTCTTGTCGTCGGCCTGACCTTCGCGATCCCAGTGGAACTGGACTTTGACCCGGCCGTATTCGTCGCAGTGGATTTCTTCGCCTTTCGGGCCGGTGACCACCGCGCTCTGGCTGCCGAGGATGCGCGGTTTCGGGTGGCGCAGTGGCGGGCGGTTGGGCACGTCCCACGGCGTGGCCTGAAAGCGGTTGCGATAACCCTGATGGAAATCGTCTTTCAGCGCCGTGGTGTCGCTGGTCACCGACTCTTCGAGCACCTGCGGCTGCTTGCCTTCGTGCAGGACTTCGGTGAGCAGCCACAGATCATTCCACTTGGCTTTCGGGTGTTCGGTCAGGGCGAGGAAATGGCCGCTGACCAGCAGTGGCTGATCGCTCTTGCCTTCGGCGAGCTGGAAGTCGCTGCGGTGGCGTTCGAGGGCGCGTTTGGCCAAATGCTTGCCGCGCTCGCGGTCGATGAAGCGGCCCGGGTAATCGTAGTCTTCAAGGTCGGGCAGGGCGTCGCCACGGTTCTCGCTTTCCAGGGTCAGGCGCGGTTTTTCGAAGTCGTAGTCGCGGCGGGTGGTGCGGCTGGTGCGGGTTTCCAGGCGCAGGTCGAAGCGCTTGATCACCGGGTTGCTGGCGACCATGCCGGAGTCTTGCTGATAGG
>NZ_JARVSP010000003.1:0-121306 GCF_030209115.1 Pseudomonas sp. FR229a
CATGAGAAATGACCTAAACCCTATAACCGTGTCCAGTATCGTTTGACCAGAACAACCCCAGCCCTCTCCCCCAAGGGGGCGAGGGGGAAGGGAGCAGATCTCCATGCTTTTCGAAATCCGGGTTCGACTCAGGACTTTCACGTCGGCGTACCTCTTACATCCACCTCGGTCAGTCCCCTCTCCCTTTGGGAGAGGGCTAGGGTGAGGGGCTCTTCGCAACATTTGCGTGCAACTGAGCCAAAGCATTTCCTCGCATCGCCCGGTTTTGGTGCTGTACTGCCTTGAGCATTTCGAGAAAACGCGCTGGCCTGTGCATGGCATAAGTCTTGCGCGCTTTCCTCTACGCCCAGGCTCGCAGGAGGCACGCCGTGTCGATTCATGTCGCATTGCATCACGTCACGCATTATCGCTATGACCGCGCTGTCGAACTCGGCCCGCAGATCGTGCGCCTGCGCCCGGCGCCCCACAGTCGCACGCGGATTCTGTCCTATGCGCTGAAAGTCTCGCCCGAGCAGCATTTCATCAACTGGCAACAAGACCCTCAGGGCAATTACCTGGCACGCCTGGTATTCCCGGAAAAAACCACAGAGCTGCGCATCGAAGTCGATCTGCTCGCCGAGATGGCGGTGTTCAACCCGTTCGACTTCTTCCTCGAACCCTACGCCGAAAAAATCCCGTTCAGCTACGCCGCCGATGAGCGCAAGGAGCTGGCGCCGTACCTGGAAACCTTGCCGCTGACCCCGACCTTCAAGGCGTACCTGGACAGCATCGACCGGACGCCGCTGCCTGCCGTGGATTTTCTGGTGGCGCTCAATCAGCGTCTCAGCGAAGACATCGGTTACCTGATTCGCATGGAACCGGGCGTGCAAACCCCGGAGCACACTCTCCAGCACGCTTCTGGCTCCTGCCGCGACTCGGCATGGCTGCTGGTGCAGTTGCTGCGCAATCTCGGTCTGGCGGCGCGGTTTGTCTCCGGTTACCTGATTCAACTGACCGCCGACGTGAAAAGCCTCGACGGCCCGTCCGGCACCGACGTCGACTTCACCGACCTGCATGCCTGGTGCGAGGTGTATCTGCCGGGTGCCGGCTGGATCGGCCTCGATGCCACGTCCGGGCTGTTTGCTGGGGAAGGACATATCCCGTTGGCCTGCAGTCCGGATCCGTCCTCGGCGGCGCCGATCAGTGGTCTGGTCGAACCTTGCGAAACGCAGTTCAGCCACGAGATGTCAGTCGAGCGAATCTGGGAAGCGCCGAGGGTCACCAGGCCCTACACCGATGAGCAATGGCGGGCGATCCAGGCGCTGGGCCGGCAGATCGACGCCGACCTGCTCGAAGGCGATGTGCGCCTGACCATGGGCGGCGAGCCGACCTTCGTCTCCATCGATGACCCCGACGGCGCCGAATGGAACACCGCCGCGCTGGGGCCGGACAAGCGTCGGCTGTCCGCCGAACTGTTCCAGCGCATGCGCAAGCAGTACGCGCCGCAGGGGCTGGTGCATTTCGGCCAGGGCAAGTGGTATCCCGGCGAACAATTGCCGCGCTGGTCGCTCAGTTGTTACTGGCGCCGCGACGGACAGCCGATCTGGCACAACGCCGCATTGATTGCCGACGAGCAGCAGGACTACGGCGCCGACGGCGAACTGGCCGGGCGCTTTCTGGCCAGCGTCGCCGAGCGTCTGAAGTTGCCTGCGCGCTTTGTCTTCCCGGCCTACGAGGATCATCTCTATTACCTGTGGCGCGAGGGCGCGTTGCCCGGCAACGTCAGCGCCGAAGATTCGCGCCTGGAAGATCCGTTGGAGCGCGCCCGGCTGCGCAAGGTTTTCGGTCAGGGCCTGAACAAGGTGATCGGTCAGGTGCTGCCGCTGGCGCGCACGGCCAAGGGCGATCAGTGGCAGAGCGGGCGCTGGTATCTGCGCGATGAAAATTGTCGTCTGGTGCCGGGGGATTCGTCTTTGGGGTATCGCTTGCCGCTGGCGTCGCAGCCGTGGGTGAAGGCGGCGGAATACCCGTTCATCCATCCCAACGATCCGAATCAGGACTTTGCCGAGCTGCCGGATCCCGTTCAGCTCGGGCTTCACGGCGAGCCGGCTGCGCTGGATGAGCGCGTGCCGAAAATCGATGAGTCCGCTGACTGGCTGACCCGCACCGCATTCTGCGCCGAGGCCCGCGAAGGGCGGCTGTACCTGTTCATGCCACCGCTGGAGCGGGTCGAGGATTATCTGGAACTGGTGGCGGCCATCGAGGCCACCGCCGAGGAACTGCATTGCCCGGTGCTGCTGGAAGGTTATGAGCCGCCGAGTGATCCGCGCCTGAGCAATTTCCGGATCACTCCGGATCCTGGTGTGATCGAGGTCAACGTGCAGCCGTCGGCGACCTGGGACGAGTTGGTCGAGCGCACCGAGTTTCTTTACGAACAGGCGCGGCAAACCCGCCTGACCACCGAGAAATTCATGATTGACGGGCGCCACGCCGGTACCGGCGGCGGCAACCATTTCGTCCTCGGCGGCGCGACACCGGCGGATTCACCCTTTCTGCGGCGGCCGGACCTGCTGCGCAGCCTGATCAGTTATTGGCACAACCATCCGTCGCTGTCGTACCTGTTTTCCGGGCTGTTCATCGGCCCGACGTCCCAGGCGCCACGGGTCGATGAGGCGCGCAATGATGCCTTGTACGAACTGGAGATCGCTTTCGCGCAGATACCCGAACCGGGCGAAGAATGCGCGCCGTGGCTGGTGGATCGGCTGTTGCGCAATCTGCTGATCGACGTTACCGGCAACACCCATCGCGCCGAATTCTGCATCGACAAACTGTATTCGCCGGACGGCGCTACCGGGCGTCTCGGTTTGCTTGAATTGCGCGCATTTGAGATGCCGCCCCACGCGCAGATGAGTCTGGCCCAGCAGTTGCTGTTGCGGGCATTGGTTGCAAGGTTCTGGCGCGAGCCTTACGCGCCGCCGAAGCTGGCGCGCTGGGGCACCGAGCTGCACGACCGCTTCCTGCTGCCGCACTTTATCGAGCAGGATTTTGCCGACGTCATCGTCGAGCTCAACCATGCCGGCTATCCTTTGCGCGCGGAGTGGTTCGCTGCGCATCTGGAATTTCGTTTTCCCAAGGTCGGCGACTACGCCGTCAACGGCATCGAGCTGGAGCTGCGCCAGGCCCTCGAACCCTGGCACGTGCTGGGCGAGGAGGGCTCGGCGGGCGGCACGGTGCGCTACGTCGATTCTTCGCTGGAGCGCTTGCAGGTCAAGCTCAACGGCCTGGCGCCGCAGCGGTATCTGCTGACCTGCAATGGCGTCGCGGTGCCGTTGCACCCGACCGGACGGGTGGGCGAGTTTGTCGCCGGGGTGCGCTTTCGGGCCTGGCAACCGGCCAACTGTCTGCACCCGACCATCGCGGTGCACGCGCCGCTGGTGTTCGACCTGCTCGATACCTGGATGGGACGTTCGCTGGGCGGTTGCCAGTATCACGTCACCCACCCCGGCGGACGCAATTACGAGACCTTGCCGGTCAACGCCAACGAAGCGGAGAGTCGGCGCATGGCGCGGTTTTTCCGCCTCGGACATACCCCGGGGAAACTTGCGATACCTGAAGTGGACATCAGTGACGAACTGCCGATGACCCTCGATTTGCGACGTTTCTAAGTCTCACGTGACACGCGGATTTTTCGTATATCCGCGTGTCACGTGCCTGCGTTAGTCTGACCGTTCCCTGCTGTCTGCCGAGCTTTCCATGCCTGACCTGCTAGACCGCTACCCGCTGAACGCGGGCACCTACCACGAACTGCTCGACGGCAACGGCGCAGTGCGTCCGCATTGGCAGCGGCTGTTCGATCAGTTGCAGCGCAGCAGCCCCGCGCAACTGGTGCAACGCCAGGCCCTACTGGCCCGGCAGATTCAGGAAAACGGTGTCACCTACAACGTCTATGCCGACCCCAAAGGCGCCGATCGGCCGTGGGAACTGGATCTGTTGCCCCATGTGATTGCGGCGGATGAGTGGCAGCAATTGTCCGCCGGCATTGCTCAGCGTGGGCGCTTGCTCAATGCGGTGCTGGCGGATCTGTACGGCCCGCAACGGCTGATCAGCGAAGGTCTGCTGCCGGCAGAGCTGGTGTTCGGGCACAACAATTTTCTCTGGCCCTGTCAGGGCATTGCGCCGCCCGAGTCAGCCTTTTTGCATTTGTATGCCGTGGATCTGGCGCGCACGCCGGATGGCCGCTGGTGGGTCACCGCTGATCGCACTCAGGCGCCGTCCGGTGCCGGCTATGCGCTGGAAAACCGCACCATCGTCTCCCGCGCCTTTCCCGATTTGTACCGTGATCTGAAAGTTCAGCATCTCGCCGGATTCTTCCGCACGTTGCAGGAAACTCTGGCGCGTCAGGCACCGGAGGGTGATGACGCACCGTTGGTAGTGCTGCTGACCCCAGGGCGTTTCAACGAAAGTTATTTCGAGCATCTCTATCTGGCCCGCCAGCTCGGTTATCCGTTGGTCGAGGGCGGCGATCTGACCGTGCGCAATGCCACGGTGTACCTGAAAACCCTCAGCGGCCTGCGCCGGGTGCACGCGATCATGCGCCGCCTCGACGATGATTTCTGCGACCCGCTGGAGTTGCGAACCGACTCGGCGCTGGGCGTGCCCGGCCTGCTCGAAGCGGTGCGTCAAGGGCGGGTGCTGGTGGCCAATGCGCTGGGCAGCGGGGTGCTGGAATCGCCGGGCCTGTTGGGCTTTCTGCCGAAGATCAACCAATTCCTGTTTGGTGAAGAACTGATCCTGCCGTCGATCGCCACCTGGTGGTGCGGGGAAGCACCAGTGCTGGCGCAAGCGCTGGAAAAACTCCCTGAACTGCTGATCAAACCGGCGTTTCCGTCGCAAAGCTTCGCGCCGGTTTTCGGCCGTGATTTGAATGAAAGTCAGCGCCTGGAGCTGGCGCAACGCATGCAGGCGCGGCCTTATGCCTATGTCGCGCAAGAACTGGCGCAACTGTCGCAGGCGCCGGTCTGGCAAGCCGATGACGGTCAACTGCAACCCCGCGCGATTGGCATGCGCATGTACGCCGTGGCCAGCCACGATGGCTACCGCGTATTGCCGGGCGGGTTGACCCGAGTGGCGGCCGACGCCGATGCCGAGGTGGTGTCGATGCAGCGCGGCGGGGCGAGCAAGGACACCTGGGTGCTGAGCGATCGTGCGCCGAGTGGCGAGCAGTGGAAGGCACAGCGCAATATCGGCGTGCATGATCTGGTCCGACGCGATCCGTACTTGCCGTCGCGGGTGGTGGAAAACCTGTTCTGGTTCGGCCGCTACTGCGAACGCTGTGACGACAGCGCGCGGCTGCTGCGCATCATGCTCACGCGCTATGTCGATGGTGATGATCCGCAAGCGTTGCAGGCGGCGGTCGATCTCGGTGAGCGACTGGCGCTGTTGCCGGATGAAGGCGAACTGCCGGAACGCTTGCTCGCTGCGTTGCTGGGCGAGGATTGGTCGTTCAGCCTGCGTTCCAACTTGCAGCGCTTGCAGTGGGCCGCCTCGCAAGTGCGCGGCAAGCTGTCCCGCGAGAACTGGCAGGCGCTGGTCGAATTGCAGCGCGAGGCACTGGAGCTGGAAGTCGATGAGCCCGACTTCGGCGAACTGCTGGATTTCCTCAACCGTCTGGTGATGTCGCTGGCGGCGCTGTCGGGGTTTGCCCTGGATGACATGACCCGCGACGAAGGCTGGCGTTTTCTGATGATCGGCCGGCGCATCGAACGCTTGCAGTTTCTCAGCAGCAGTCTGGCGGCGTTTCTGCGCGGTGCCGGTGCGTTCGATCAGGCGGGGCTTGAGTGGTTGCTGGAACTGGGCAACAGCAGCATCACCTATCGCTCGCGCTATCTGGCGGTGGCACAGTTGATTCCGGTGCTCGATCTGCTGTTGCTGGATGAGCAGAACCCCCACGCCGTGTTGTTTCAGCTGAAACTGGTGACCCGCACGCTGAAGCGTTTGAACGACGATTTCGCTGCGCCTCGCGAGACCGGATTGCTGCAATTGGTCGAACGCCTGTCGCGGTTTGATCTCGGCTGTCTGGAGAATCCGCTGTTCGGCAAATCCAGCGTACGTGCCGCGCTGGACGGTCTGGCCGATCTGTTGCAGGAAATCGCCGAGGCCAGCGGCCAGGTATCGGATCGTCTGGCGTTGCGCCATTTCGCCCATGTCGATGATGTCAGCCAGCGTACGGTGTCGGTGTGATGAGCGCTCAGTATCAGATATTTCACGACACCTGTTACCAGTACGACAGCCCGGTCTCCCTCGCGCAGCAACTGGCGCACCTGTGGCCGCGCGAATGCAGCTGGCAGCGCTGCACCGAGCAGCAACTGCTGATCAGCCCCGAGCCGACCATGCGCCGCGACGAGCTGGACGTGTTCGGCAATCCGCTGACGCGCTTGGCCTTTGAACGGCCCCATGACCAGTTGCAGGTCAACGCCCGGCTGACGGTTGAGGTGCTGGCGCGACCGGCGCTGGATTTCAATCAGTCCCCGGCGTGGGAGCACACCCGCGATGCGCTGACCTACAGCGGCCAGCCGTTGTCCGCCGACTTGCTCGAAGCCTGTCGCTACCGGTTCCAGTCGCCTTATGTGCATTTGAAGCGCAGCTTCGTCGAGTTCTCGCACAGCTGTTTTCCGCCGGGACGTCCGTTGCTGCTCGGCGTGCAGGCGCTGATGCAGAAGATATTCAGCGAATTCACTTTCGATGCCGAAGCCACCCAAGTGGCGACGCCGCTGGTGGAAGTGCTGGAGCGTCGACGCGGGGTCTGTCAGGACTTTGCTCACCTGATGCTGGCCTGCCTGCGCTCGCGGGGGCTGGCGTCGCGTTATGTCAGCGGTTACCTGCTGACCCAGCCACCGCCGGGGCAGCCACGGCTGATCGGCGCCGACGCTTCCCATGCGTGGGTATCGGTGTTCTGCCCGGTATCGGGATGGGTGGATTTCGATCCGACCAACAATGTGCAGCCGGCGCTGGAACACATCACGTTGGCGTGGGGAAGGGACTTCTCCGATGTATCGCCGTTGCGCGGGGTGATTCTCGGTGGCGGTAATCACGACCCGGAAGTGCGGGTCACGGTGATGCCACTGGAGTAACGCAGATCAAACTGTAGGAGTGAGCCTGCTCGCGATGGCGGTGTGTCAGGCGATAAATGTTGTGACTGACACACCGCTATCGCGAGCAGGCTCACTCCTACAAGGGAAATGGGTGTTTTGGGAAGGGCTGCGAGGGCCGGCGGCAGAACCGCCAGCCCCGTCACAAATCCGCAGGGCCTGATTCGATCATCAAACCCGGTGGGGCTCAGGCGTCGGGCGTCTGATCTTTCGGTGCATCGGATGCATCAACATCATCATCGGTCGCCACTTCACCGTCAGGGTTCAGTGCCGCTTCTTCAGCGGTTTGCTTCTTGCGCTGAAGCTTTTCCTCTTTCTTCTGTTCCTTTGCCAGGTCTCGTTGACGTTTGGCGAAGGAGTAATTGGGTTTGGCCATGGGCGATCCTCTGGGGTCGAAGGTGAGGTTGAGCGGCGCGTATTCTGCCCTGTATCGGTGTCCGGGGGTTAACCGGGTTTCTGGTCGACCCACTTGGGCGTGACGGTCGGCTGCCACTGATCGAGGGCGTCGAGCAGGGAATCTGGCGATTCGCTCACTTGCAGCATGTCACGGTGTGGCGCGCGAACGAAGCCTTCACCGACGATATGATCGAGAAAAGCCGTGAGTTTGCTGTAGAAACCGTTCACTTCCAGCAGGCCCAAAGGCTTGCCGTGGTAGCCGAGCTGGCCCCAGGTCCAGACTTCGAACAGCTCTTCCAGCGTGCCGAGGCCGCCGGGCAGGGCGATGAACGCATCGCTGAGTTCGGCCATCCGCGCTTTGCGCGCGTGCATGCCATCGACCACTTCGAGACGGGTCAGGCTTTTGTGGCCGATCTCCTTGTCCATCAGGCTTTGCGGGATGATGCCGATCACTTCGCCGCCAGCAGCCAGGGCCGCATCAGCGACAATGCCCATCAAACCGACGGCGCCACCGCCATAGACCAGGGTCAACTTGCGCTCGGCCAGCGCCCGGCCAAGGGCCACGGCAGCTTCGGTATAGGCTGGCACGGTACCGGCGTTGGCACCGCAAAATACACAAACGGATTTCAGCGACATGGGTTACTCCTGAGGCGATCAGTCGCACAGGGTGACGGCTCCCGCTCCGCGCTCCAAGGATCAGACTTCGCGTTCGGGCGCTTCGCAGGTACCGCTGGCGCCACAGGCGTAGGCGGCGAGCAAGCTGCACAACAGGCCGTTAAAGAACATGACAGGCACTCCGTATCAGTAGGTGGGCCGATCATAGGGCCGAGCGAATGGAATGACCGTTAGATTGTGTCGATGAGTGTCATAGCCTGAAAGTTGTATACAATTTTTGACTCAAGTCATATGAACTTGCGATGATTTCAGGCAGTCTTTCCACCACTAGTGTTTTTGTTAACCCTGCCTTGGAGATTCACCATGTTTTCCAAAGTTGTTGCGGTATCCCTGCTGGCGCTGGCCAGCAGCCAATTGATGGCTGCCGAGTGCAAAACCACCGTTGATTCCACCGATCAGATGTCCTTCAACACCAAGGAAATCGTGATCGACAAGAGCTGCAAGACCTTCACCGTCGAACTGACCCACTCCGGCAGCCTGCCGAAGAACGTCATGGGTCATAACCTGGTGATCAGCAAAGAAGCTGACATGCAGCCAATCGCTACCGACGGCCTGGCCGCCGGTATCGACAAGAGCTACCTGAAGGATGGCGACGCCCGCATCATCGCGCACACCAAGATCATCGGCGCCAAGGAAACCGATTCGGTGACCTTTGACGTATCGAAGCTGGATGCCGCTGAAAAATACGGCTTCTTCTGCTCGTTCCCTGGCCACATCTCGATGATGAAAGGCACCGTCACCCTCAAGTAAATCCGGGTTCAGGTATTGCAGGAAACGCCGCTGCGCGATGATCGCCAGCGGCGTTTTCGCGTCGGGCGCAAAGCTACCGTTCGTCCGAATAACGTGCCTACCTGTTACTTCTGACAGTAGACCATTCCTTCAAAGTCGGGCTTACATGAGTCTTCTTTCCAGACGATTGCAAAGAGGATTTCCACATGAATGCCAAGAGCAAAAACTCGACCTTAGCCGACCTGAAAATCATTAGAGTGTTTTCAGGTGGGCAGGACGTTCCCGACGGCGGCGCGATTTTTTCAGCAAGAGCCAACTTCACCGTCACCGGGCCTGCCGACGCCAGTCTGCAGCTCCTTATCGATGATGTGCCGAAATACAACGGCCAGACAAACAATGCGGGCGACCTGAATTTTTTGATAGACGATCTTCCGGACGGCCGGCACGAATATCGTCTGGCCCATGAGGACGAGCGCACCGATCCATTTACCATGAATGCGGTTGCGACCAAACCCTTTATCGAAACGTTGAAAGATTCCACAGGGGATGTTGAGAACGGCGGCTCGACCGGAGAGACCGATCTGAAGATCAATGGCTTGTGGAAGGAAGGGCAGATATGGATCTTGAACGGTGCTGCTGAACCGATTGTCATGTTTCGCGTGGGCAGTGACCGCAGTTGGGGCGGCGACCTCACGCTTGCCGCGGGAAAAATCCATACGCTGAAAGCCAGAGCGGATGATCGATCGGAGTCCGACCTCTATACCGTGACCGTCGGCGAGGTCTCCGAAGGCGAGGTGAAGATCACTTCGCTGAAGGACTCGAAAGGTGAAGTAGCAAGCGGGGGGACGACCACAGACACTCAATTGACCATCAGCGGCTCGGCAAAAGACGGCGAGATCAAGTTGCTGGAGGGTGATAACACTACGCCGGTTGGAACGTTTACGGTGACGAATGACGTCTGGGGCGGCACGTTCGAGCTCACAGCAGGCAAAACCTACGCGCTGAAAGCCGT
The DNA here is from genome assembly GCF_030209115.1 of Pseudomonas sp. FR229a. Lineage (NCBI taxonomy): Bacteria > Pseudomonadati > Pseudomonadota > Gammaproteobacteria > Pseudomonadales > Pseudomonadaceae > Pseudomonas > Pseudomonas sp. FR229a. Next base: position 9,940 of record NZ_JARVSP010000003.1, read on the forward strand.
GGCGGAGGACGGCGAAGAGTCTGCTGTCTACACCGTGACTGTCAGCGAGGCGTCCGAGGTCGAGTTGGAGATCACTTCGCTGAAGGATTCGAAAGGGCAAGACGTAGCAAGCGGTGGGACGACCACAGACACCCAACTGACGATCAGCGGCTCGGCAAAAGACGGCGAGATCAAGTTGCTGGAGGGTGATAACACTACGCCGGTTGGAACGTTTACGGCGACGAATGACGTCTGGGGCGGCACGTTCGAGCTCACAGCAGGCAAAACCTACGCGCTGAAAGCCGTGGCGGAGGACGGCGAAGAGTCTGCTGTCTACACCGTGACTGTCAGCGAGGCGCCCGAAGTCGAGTTGGAGATCACTTCGCTGAAGGATTCGAAAGGCGACGTAGCAGACGGTGGGGCTACCGACGACACCAGTCTAACGATCAGCGGCAAGGCAAAAGACGGCAAGATCGAGTTGCTGGAGGGTGCTAACACGACGCCGATTGAAACGTATACGGCAACGGATGGCACCTGGGGCGGCGCGTTCGTCCTCTCAGCTGGCGCAACTTATGCGCTGAAAGCCAAGGCTGAAGACGACGCAGAGTCTGAGACCTACACCGTGACTGTCAACGCGGCGCCTGAAACTCGCGTCAAGTACTGATTGCAAGTCTGGGGATACCGCGGCAAAGCTGGCGCAGGCAGCGATCTTTCGATGGTCATCCTCGAAACCGGGATCGCTGTCTGCGACAGTTTTTGCCGTTTTGTACCCGTTCAGGGTGCGAACGGCATCACGCGTTTGTGATGGGTCTTGTTGTAGGTCGCGACGATGATGTCGAACGCTTCCCGGCGCACTGGCTCACCATGCAGGAAAGCGTCGATCTCGGCGTACGTCACACCATGGGACGCTTCGTCCGGTTTGCCCGGCGACAGGTCTTCCAGATCCGCCGTCGGGACTTTCTCGACCAGCGACTCCGGCGCGCCAAAACTGCGGGCAATTGCGCGCACCTGATTTTTCACCAGACCGCTGAGCGGGGCGAGGTCGCAGGCGCCGTCGCCGAATTTGGTGAAGAAACCCATCACCGCTTCCGCCGCGTGGTCGGTTCCAATCACCAGACCGCCCGCCACCCCGGCAATCGTGTACTGCGCCACCATGCGCATCCGCGCCTTGGTATTGCCCAGCACGAAATCCACCGACGCCGCCGGTTTGCCTTCGAACGCCGACACCTGAGCAGCCAGCGCCTTGACCGCCGGGCCGATGTTCACGGTGTGGATTTCGTCAGGGGCGATGCAGTCGAGCGAAGCCTTGGCGTCGTGCTCGTCAAACTGGGTTTCGTAGGGCAGGCGCACAGCGATGAACTTGTAGCCGTCGTCGCCGGTTTTTTCGCGCAGTTCACGGACCGCGCGCTGCGCCAGGAGGCCGGCGGTGAGTGAGTCGACGCCGCCGCTGATGCCCAGCACCAGGGTCTTGAGGCCGGAATTGACCAGGCAATCCTGAATGAACGTCAGGCGTCGGGCGACTTCGGCCTGCAGGGCCTGATCGTCGGCGAACGGTGGTTGCACCTTGAGCTGCTCAGCAATCTCACGCTGTACGGCTTGCATGAATTCACTCCTTGCTAGATAGACTGGATTCGGCAGGAACCTGAAACACATGTCGCAAATAGGCGACGAAATTCGGATCTTTGCAGTGGGTCTTGCCGGGCTCGTCGGAAATCTTCGCCACCGGCTGGCCGTTGCAGGCGGTCATTTTAAGCACGATGCTCATCGGTTCGACACCCGGGATGTCGCAGGTGAGGTTGGTGCCGATGCCGAAGCTCACATTGATGCGACCGTGCAGCGCGCGGAAAATCTCCAACGATTTGGGCAGGGTCAGACTGTCGGAAAACACCAGGGTCTTGCTCATCGGGTCGATGCCGAGCTTGTGGTAGTGCGCGATGCACTTTTCGCCCCACGCCACCGGGTCCCCGGAATCGTGGCGCAGGCCGTCGAAAAGCTTGGCGAAGAACAGATCGAAATCGCCAAGGAAGGCGTCGGTAGTGATGCAGTCGGTAAGGGCGATACCGAGCAGGCCCCGGTACTCGCGAACCCAGCAATCGAGCGCGGCGATCTGGCTGTCGATCAGGCGCGGGCCGAGTTGCTGATGGGCCATGATCCACTCGTGAGCCATGGTGCCCAGCGGTTTCATGTCCAGCTCGCGGGACAGATGCACATTGCTGGTGCCGACGAACCGCCCCGGGAAATCGTGCTTGAGTACGTTGACCACTTCGGCCTGCACACCAAAGGAAAAGCGCCGACGCGTGCCGAAATCGGCGACCTGCAGTTGCGACAGTTCATCGGCCGAGGCGTTGGCGGTCAGCCAGTCGAACTTGCGATACAGCTGTTCGCGGGCCTGCTCCAGCGAGGTTTCGCGGTAGCGAAAGCGGTTACGCACCTCGCTGACGATCGCCAGCAGCGGCACTTCGTAAAGGATGACGTGCAGCCATGGCCCGCGCAGGCGGATGAACAACTCGCCGTTCTCGATGCCGGTATGCAAGTAACGCAGGTTGAAGCGGAACAGACCCAGGAAGCGCAGGAAGTCCGGTTTCAGGAAGGTGATGCGCTCAAGAAAACTCAGCTGATCGGCACTCAGGCTCAGTTCGGCCAAGCGCTCGATCTGATGACGGATCTCGGCCAGATACGGGCGCAGATCCTCGGCGTTGCGGCAGCGGAACTCCCATTCGACTTCGACGTTGGGGTAGTTGTGCAGCACCGCCTGCATCATCGTCAGCTTGTAGAAGTCGGTGTCGAGCAGGTTCTGCACGATGCGATCGGCAAACACACTCTCGCTCATAAAACGGGTCTCCAGTGGCGCCGCGCCTGGCGCGGTCTATATCGATGGCGCTAGTGGCGCATATCGGCGGTAGGGATTGCCAGCATTTTTTAAGCACACCGCAGATCGAATGTGGGAGCGAGCCGGCTCGCGAATGCGGTGTGTCGTTAAAGATGATGTGGCTGACCCGACGCTTTCGCGAGCCGGCTCGCTCCCACAGGGATCCCCGGTTGACCTCAAGCCGGGCTGTCGATCTGCTCCAGCATCCACTTCACGAAATCCCGTACCTTCGGTACTTCCGCCGCGTGCTCGGGGTAGGCCAGGTAATAGGCGTCGCTGCTGGGCATCGCATGCTGCCAGGGTATGACCAGTTTGCCCTCGGCCAATTCCTCTTCCACCAGAAACCGTGGCAGGAGTGCCACGCCGCAGCCGACCTGGGCGGCGCGGATGCACATATAGAAGGTTTCGAAACGCGGCCCGTGGTAGCTGTGTTCGGTGTGGTAGCCCTGGCTGTCAAACCAGTCGTGCCAGGCCTGCGGTCGCGAGGCATTTTGCAGCAGCACCAGATCGGTGAGTTGCGTCGGGTCAGTCAAAGGCGTGTCGGGCAGGCTGCCCGGGGCGCAGACCGGTACCAGTTCTTCGCCGAACAATTTCAGGGACTCCGTACCCGGGCGCGACGCCTGGCCGAAATAGAAGGCCAGATCGCTGCGCCCTTGCAACAGGTCATCGGCTTCCTGCTCGTTGCACAGGTCCAGATGGATCGACGGATGGCGCAGTCGCCAGCCTTTCAGGCGCGGCACCAGCCAGCGGGCACCGAAGGTCGAAGGGGTGGATACACGCAGGACTTCGGTCTCTCCGCCGTAGGAACGCAGGTAATGCGTCGACATCTCCACTTGAGTGAGGATTTTTCTGACTTCGACCAGATACAAATCTCCGGCCGGAGTCATCTGCAAACGCCGACGCACGCGGCGAAACAGCAAGTGCTGCAACAGTTCTTCAAGCTGTGCGACCTGTTTGCTCACCGCACTTTGGGTCAGGTTCAGCTCTTCGGCGGCGCGGGTAAAACTCAGGTGCCGGGTCACCGCCTCGAAGCACTGCAGGGCGGTGATCGAGGGCAAGTGTCGTTTGTTCAGCATGGCCAGTCCTTTTTCTTGTCTTTCTGTACGCAGCATGAATAAACGGAATGATATCTGGCGTAAAGGTCGTTTGTTGCATCGCCGCAGTGACGCTACAACTAAAGGCCTGCCCGGCCATGAAATGAATGGCCGCACACATTCTGTTTTTGCTTGAGGAGAGACCGATGGTTGCCGCATTGCTTGATCGTCTGGGAGTCAACCCGGCCCTGTACCAGAACGGCAAAGTGCCGGTGCATTCGCCCATCGATGGCAGCGAAATTGCCTCGGTGAACTGGGAAGGCGCTGCCGAAGTCGAGCAGCACATCAGTCGTGCAGATCATGCATTCGAGCACTGGCGCAAGGTCCCGGCGCCGCGTCGCGGCGAGCTGGTGCGTCAGTTCGGCGAAGTGTTGCGCGAATACAAGGCCGACCTCGGCGAGCTGGTGTCGTGGGAAGCCGGCAAGATCACGCAGGAAGGTCTGGGTGAAGTGCAGGAGATGATCGACATCTGCGACTTCGCTGTCGGCCTGTCGCGCCAGTTGTACGGTCTGACCATCGCTTCCGAGCGTCCGGGCCACCACATGCGCGAAACCTGGCATCCGCTCGGCGTGGTCGGGGTGATCAGCGCGTTCAACTTCCCGGTCGCGGTGTGGGCGTGGAACACCACGCTGGCGCTGGTTTGCGGCAACCCTGTGGTGTGGAAACCCTCGGAGAAAACCCCGCTGACCGCGCTGGCCTGTCAGGCGCTGTTCGACCGCGTGGTGAAGAATTTCAGCGATGCCCCGGCGAGCCTGTGCCAAGTGGTGATTGGCGGTCGCGATGCCGGCGAAGCGCTGGTCGATGATCCGCGTGTCGCGCTGATCAGCGCCACCGGCAGCACGCGCATGGGCCGCGAAGTGGCGCCGAAAGTCGCCGCGCGTTTTGCCCGCAGCATTCTTGAGCTGGGCGGCAACAATGCGATGATCCTCGGCCCGAGCGCCGATCTGGACATGGCGGTGCGCGCGATTCTGTTCAGCGCCGTCGGCACCGCCGGGCAACGCTGCACGACCCTGCGTCGGCTGATCGCTCACGAATCGGTGAAGGAAGAAATCGTCACCCGCCTCAAAGCCGCGTATTCGAAAGTACGCATCGGCCATCCGCTGCAAGGCAATCTGGTCGGCCCGCTGATCGACAAACACAGCTTCGAAAACATGCAGGATGCGCTGGAGCAGGCACTCAGCGAAGGCGGCCGGGTGTTCGGCGGCAAGCGCCAACTGGAAGATCAGTTCCCCAATGCCTATTACGTATCGCCAGCCATCGTGGAAATGCCCGAGCAGAGCGATGTGGTCTGCAGCGAAACCTTCGCGCCGATTCTGTATGTGGTTGGCTACAGCGATTTCGAGGAAGCGCTGCGCTTGAACAACGCTGTGCCGCAAGGCCTGTCGTCGTGCATCTTCACCACCGACGTGCGCGAGGCCGAGCGATTCATGTCGGCGGTCGGCAGCGACTGCGGCATCGCCAACGTCAACATCGGCCCGAGCGGTGCGGAAATCGGCGGCGCCTTTGGTGGCGAGAAAGAGACCGGCGGCGGCCGTGAGTCCGGCTCCGATGCCTGGCGCGCCTACATGCGCCGGCAGACCAACACCGTCAACTACTCGCTGGAATTGCCGTTGGCGCAGGGCATTACATTCGATTAAGCAGCTACGAGCCGCAAGCTACAAGCGTCAAGCAGACCGGCTTGCAGCTTGTAGCTTGTGGCTTGCAGCTGCTCCGACAGGAGTCTGGCAATGCCGTTACGCGAAGAATGTCTGTGGGAAAAGCTCACGCCACAACGTCCGGATCATTCGGCGCTCAGGGGTGAGGTCAAGGTCGATGTCTGCGTGATCGGCGCCGGATTCACCGGGTTGTCGGCGGCGCTGCATCTGTTGGAAAAGGGCAAAAGCGTCTGCGTGCTGGAGGCTCATCGCGCAGGGCACGGTGGCTCCGGGCGCAACGTCGGGCTGGTCAATGCCGGCATGTGGATTCCCCCGGACGAGATCGAGGCAGGTTTCGGCGAGGCGGTCGGCAGTCAGCTCAACCGCATGCTCGGGGCGGCGCCGGCGCTGGTGTTCAGCCTTGTGGATAAATACCACATCGATTGCCAGTTGCGCCGCGAAGGCACTTTGCACATGGCGCATAACGCCAAGGGCGAGGCGGACCTGCGCAGTCGCGAGCAGCAATGGAAACGCCGTGGCGCGCCGGTCGAGTTGCTGACCGGCAAAGCCTGCGAGCAAGCCACCGGTACGCAGAAAATCGCCGCTGCGCTGCTTGATGGTCGCGCCGGCACGCTCAATCCGATGGCCTATGTCACCGGGTTGGCCAACGCCGTGCTGGGGCTCGGCGGGCAGATGTTCGATCATTCACCAGTGACTCGCCTCGAACGCATCGGGCAGAAATGGTCAGTGCAGACCGCCCAGGGCTCGGTGCTCGCCGAGCAAGTGGTCATTGCCTCCAATGCCTACACCGAAGGCGACTGGACCGAGCTCAAACGCAATTTCTTTCCCGGTTATTACTATCAGGTCGCCTCGGTGCCGCTCACCGAAGACGCCGCGCAGGCGATTCTTCCGGGCGGGCAGGGCTCGTGGGACACCCGCCAGGTGCTGAGCAGTATTCGCCGCGACAAGGACGGACGTCTGCTGCTCGGCAGCCTCGGTAATGGCAACCAGAAACCGACGTGGTTTCTCAAAGCCTGGGCTGATCGGGTCCAGCAGCATTACTTCCCCAATCTGAAGCCGGTCGAGTGGGAATGCACCTGGACCGGGCGCATTGCTTTTACGCCTGATCACCTGATGCGCCTGTTCGAGCCGGCGCCGGGACTGGTGGCCGTCACCGGTTATAACGGTCGCGGCGTGACCACCGGCACCGTAGTCGGCAAAGCCTTCGCCGATTACCTGTGCCACGGCGATGCACAGGCACTGCCGATTCCCTTCGCACCGATGCAGCCCTTGGCGGGTGCGGGCCTGCGCAGTTGCCTGTACGAGGCCGGGTTTTCCCTGTATCACGCGGGCCAGTGCCTGCGCATCGTTATTTGAGTGTTGAAATTTGTTGCCGGACGCAGCGCTTTTGCAGCCAGCGACTAGCCTGTAATGGTGCGGGTTGTAGCAGTTGCGCACCAGCAGTGTGCAGTTCGGTGACGCGGGCTGTTACAGGCGGGTTGCACGTCGTTTGCCGCTGCGGTTGCAATGATGGCGCGCGCGGGTTGCGCCTGAAAAAACAAACGGTTTCACCTTCCGCGGTTTAGACGGTTGCACGCCCAATGAAAATGGGAACGAAACAGTCGAAATAACAACAACGCAGCGACTTTTTGAAGAATAAAAAACCGATGGCACGGGCCTTGCTCTGCGCTTTGAGTGAAGTGAAGTCGCAGTGCCAACTAAAAAAAACCTTGGAGCACCACCTCATGTCCCAGACGTTTTACAAGAAAGGCTTTCTGGCCCTCGCAGTGGCTACTGCGCTGGGTGTTTCTGCGTTTGCTCAAGCTGATATCAAGATCGGTGTAGCGGGTCCGATGACCGGTGCCAACGCGGCATTCGGCGAGCAGTACATGAAGGGTGCACAGGCGGCGGCCGATGCGGTCAACGCGGCGGGCGGCGTCAACGGCGAGAAAATCGTCCTGGTCAAAGGCGATGATGCCTGCGAGCCGAAGCAGGCGGTGACGGTCGCCAAGGACCTCACCAACCAGAAAGTCGCCGGCGTGGTCGGTCACTTCTGCTCTTCGTCGACCATTCCAGCGTCGGAGATCTACGACGAAGCCGGGATCATTGCGATCACTCCGGGCTCGACCAACCCGCAGGTGACCGAGCGTGGCCTGAGCGCCATGTTCCGTATGTGCGGACGTGATGACCAGCAAGGCATCGTTGCCGGCGACTACATCGTCGACATCCTCAAGGGCAAGAAAGTCGTTGTCCTGCACGACAAGGACACCTACGGCCAAGGCCTGGCGGACGCCACCAAGGCGCAACTGGAAAAACGCGGCGTCAAGCCTGTGCTGTACGAAGGCCTGACCCGTGGCGAGAAAGACTTCAGCACCATCGTGACCAAGATCCGTGGCGCCGGCGCCGATGTCGTCTACTTCGGCGGCCTGCACCCGGAGGCCGGTCCACTGGTTCGTCAGTTGCGTGAACAAGGCCTGAAAGACGTCAAGTTCATGTCCGACGACGGCATCGTGACCGACGAGCTGGTGACCACCGCCGGCGGCCCGCAATTCACCGATGGCGTGCTGATGACCTTCGGCGCCGACCCGCGCCTGCTGCCTGAAAGCAAGACCGTAGTGGACGCATTCCGCAAGGCCGGCACCGAGCCTGAGGGCTACACCCTGTACGCCTATGCCTCGGTTCAGACCCTGGCTGCCGCGTTCAACGGCGCCAAGTCCAACAAGGGCGAAGAGGCTGCAGCCTGGTTGAAGAAAAATCCGGTGAAAACCGTGATGGGCGAGAAGACCTGGGATTCCAAGGGCGACCTGAAAGTCTCCGACTACGTGGTTTACCAGTGGGACAAGGACGGCAAATACCACCAGCTGGAAAAGCAGAAGTAAGGGCTGAAGCGATCATCTGATCACCACGGTTTTCTTGTAGGAGTGAGCCTGCTCGCGATAGCGGTTGAACATTCAACACATGTGTTGCCTGTCAGTCCGTCATCGCGAGCAGGCGAAGGCCTACAGGGGGCGGTGGTGGTCCGATGGTCACGCTCCGACATTGCTCCGACGTACATCTGTATTTTTCCTAGAAGAACCGCGCGCCATTGGTGCGCAGGTTCTCACTGCGTGAGATTGCGTTATGGATGGTATTTTCCTGCAGCAACTGGTCAATGGCCTGACCCTCGGGTCGGTCTATGGCCTGATCGCCATCGGCTACACAATGGTCTACGGCATCATCGGCATGATCAACTTCGCCCACGGCGAGGTTTACATGATTTCCGCTTACCTGGCGGCAATCAGTCTGGCTCTGCTGGCTTACTTCGGTATCGAATCCTTCCCGCTGCTGATGCTCGGCACGCTGATCTTCACCATCGTCGTCACGGCGGTGTATGGCTGGGTCATCGAGCGTGTCGCCTACAAACCCCTGCGCAACTCGACCCGCCTGGCGCCGCTGATCAGCGCCATCGGTATTTCGCTGATTCTGCAGAACTACGCACAGATCGCTCAGGGCGCCAAACAACAGGGCGTGCCTACGCTGCTGACCGGTGCCTGGCGTGTTGAAGTCGGCAGCGGCTTCGTGCAACTGACCTACACCAAAGTCTTCATCCTGATCGCCGCGTTCGTCGGCATGGGGCTGCTGACCTACGTCATCAAATACACCAAGCTCGGCCGCATGTGCCGCGCGACCCAGCAAGACCGCAAGATGGCCTCGATCCTGGGGATCAACACCGACCGGGTGATTTCCTACGTGTTCATCATCGGTGCAGCCATGGCGGCACTCGCTGGTGTGCTGATCACCATGAACTACGGCACGTTCGACTTCTATGCCGGCTTCATCATCGGCATCAAAGCGTTCACGGCAGCGGTACTTGGCGGCATCGGCTCACTGCCCGGCGCCATGCTCGGCGGGATCATCCTCGGCATTTCCGAGTCGCTGTTCTCCGGTCTGGTCAACTCCGACTACAAAGACGTGTTCAGTTTCTCGCTGCTCGTCCTCGTACTGGTCTTCCGGCCGCAGGGCCTGTTGGGCCGTCCTCTTGTGTCGAAGGTGTAAGCGATGTCTGCAACCACTGAAAAATCCATCGATATCAAAAAAAGTCTGGTCGAGGCGATTCTTGCCGGCCTGATTGCGCTGATCGTGTTCGGGCCGATTGTCGGCGTGGTCCTCGACGGCTACAGCTTCAATCTCGAAGCAACCCGCGTGGCGTGGATCATTGCCATCGTCATGGCCGGGCGTTTTGCCCTCAGCCTGTTCCTGCAGACGCCCAAGGGCCTGAAGATCCTCGACGGATTCGAGAGCACCGGTTCCGGCGTGCACGTGCTGCCGGCGGATTACAAATCGCGGCTGCGCTGGATCATTCCGTTGATCATTGTGCTGGCGATCATCGTGCCGTTTGTTTCCAACTCCTACCTGCTTGGCGTGGTCATCCTCGGTTTGATCTACGTACTGCTGGGGCTGGGGCTGAACATCGTGGTCGGTCTGGCCGGTCTGCTCGATCTCGGCTACGTGGCGTTTTACGCCATCGGTGCCTACGGTCTGGCGCTGGGCTACCAGTATCTGGGGCTGGGTTTCTGGACCGTGCTGCCATTGGCGGCGATCACCGCGGGCCTGGCCGGTTGCATTCTGGGTTTCCCGGTGCTGCGTCTGCACGGTGACTATCTGGCGATCGTGACCCTGGGCTTCGGTGAAATCATTCGTCTGGTGCTGAACAACTGGCTGTCCCTGACCGGTGGCCCAAACGGCATGCCAGCGCCACTGCCAACGTTCTTCGGTCTGGAATTCGGCAAGCGGGCGAAGGATGGCGGGGTACCGTTTCACGAGTTCTTCGGCCTGACCTACAACCCGGACGTGAAGTATTACTTCATCTACGCGGTGTTGTTCTTGGTGGTACTGGCGGTGCTGTACGTCAAGCATCGTCTGGTGAAAATGCCGGTCGGTCGCGCCTGGGAAGCCCTGCGTGAAGATGAAATCGCCTGCCGCTCGATGGGCCTCAACCACGTGCTGGTCAAGCTCTCGGCGTTCACCATCGGTGCGTCGACGGCGGGTCTGGCCGGGGTGTTCTTCGCCACCTATCAAGGCTTCGTAAACCCGACCTCGTTCACCTTCTTCGAATCGGCGCTGATCCTCGCCATCGTCGTGCTCGGCGGCATGGGCTCGACCATCGGCGTAGTCATCGCTGCGTTCGTACTCACCGTCGCCCCGGAACTGCTGCGCGGTTTCGCTGAGTATCGAGTGCTGCTGTTCGGCATCCTGATGGTGTTGATGATGATCTGGCGACCACGCGGGCTGATCCGCATCAGCCGCACCGGGGTCAAACCACGCAAAGGTGCCATTCACTACGAGAGGACTGCGCCATGAGTGAAGTCGTACTCTCTGTTGAAAAACTGATGATGCATTTCGGTGGCATCAAGGCTTTGAGCGATGTCAGCCTGAAGGTCAAACGCAATTCGATCTTCGCCCTGATCGGCCCCAACGGCGCTGGCAAGACCACGGTGTTCAACTGCCTGACCGGGTTCTACAAGGCCTCTGGCGGCAAGATCGAACTCAACGTGCGTGGCCAGCAGACCAACGTCATCCAGCTGCTGGGCGAGTCGTTCAAAGCGACCGATTTCGTCTCGCCGAAATCCTTCCTCAGCCGCATGTACTACAAAATGTTCGGCGGGACTCACCTGGTGAACCGTGCAGGTCTGGCCCGGACGTTCCAGAACATTCGCCTGTTCAAGGAAATGTCGGTGCTGGAAAACCTGCTGGTGGCGCAGCACATGTGGGTCAACCGCAACATGCTCGCCGGCATCCTCAACACCAAGGGCTATCGCAAGGCCGAGAGCGATGCGCTGGATGTCGCCTTCTACTGGCTGGAAGTGGTCGATCTGGTCGACTGCGCCAACCGTCTCGCCGGTGAGCTGTCCTACGGTCAGCAACGGCGTCTGGAAATTGCCCGGGCCATGTGCACGCGGCCGCAGATCATCTGCCTCGACGAACCGGCCGCCGGCCTCAACCCTCAGGAAACCGAAGCGCTGAGCGCGATGATCCGGCTGCTGCGCGACGAGCACGATCTGACCGTGGTGCTGATCGAACACGACATGGGCATGGTCATGAGCATTTCCGATCACATCGTGGTCCTCGACCACGGCATCGTTATCGCCGAAGGCGGACCGGAAGCGATTCGCAGCGATCCGAAAGTGATTGCAGCCTACCTGGGCGCCGACGAAGAGGAGCTGGTATGAGCCAACCGATCCTCGAATTGCGCAATCTGGACGTGTTCTACGGCCCGATCCAGGCGCTCAAAGGCGTTTCGCTGCAGATCAACGAAGGCGAGACCGTCAGCCTGATCGGCTCCAACGGCGCCGGCAAGTCGACCCTGCTGATGTCGATCTTCGGTCAGCCCAGAGCGGCGGGCGGGCAGATTCTTTATCAAGGCGTCGACATTACCCACAAGTCCTCGCATTACATCGCCTCCAACGGCATCGCGCAGTCGCCGGAAGGACGGCGGGTGTTCCCCGACATGACTGTCGAGGAAAACCTGCTGATGGGCACCATCCCGATTGGGGACAAGTACGCCAAAGAGGACATGCAGCGCATGTTCGAGCTGTTCCCACGGCTTGAAGAACGACGCAATCAGCGCGCGATGACCATGTCTGGCGGTGAGCAGCAGATGCTCGCCATCGCCCGTGCGCTGATGAGCCGGCCGAAATTGTTGCTGCTCGATGAACCGAGCCTGGGCCTGGCGCCGATCGTGGTGAAGCAGATTTTCGCCACCCTGCGTGAACTGGCGAAAACCGGGATGACCATTTTTCTCGTCGAGCAAAACGCCAACCATGCGCTGAAGCTGTCGGACCGGGCGTATGTGATGGTCAACGGCGAGATCCGTCTGACCGGCACAGGCAAAGACCTGTTGGTGAATGAGGAGGTGCGTAACGCCTATCTGGGCGGGCACTGATTCTTCTCGCGGTTATACACAGCCCCGGCGACGAGAGTCCCGGGGCTTTTTTATCCCCCCAACTCACCACCTCCCCCTGTAGGAGTGAGCCTGCTCGCGATAGCGGTGTGTCAGTCCTGTAGATGCTGCTGAATAACCGCGATCGCGAGCAGGCTCACTCCTACATTGGAATTGCACAACTTTCAGAATTGTGGAAAACAAATTCCCCAAGCTGCCAAAGCGCGACATATAGACGCTGCAAATGGCTGTTTTTCCACAGTTTTGACTTGTCCCCGATTGCTGTGGAGCTGGCTGTGCATAACGTGGGTGTATATGGTTGCAGCCCTTGTAATCCGTGGCTTTCAAGCTTGTGGTTGTTTTTTGATCAGGCAATTTCAAGCAAGCGCGGGGTGCCATTGTCAACCTTTTTATAGCGTTGGCAGCACACAGGATTTCGTATGCCTCGGCCTGTGGATAAGTCTGTGACTAAACTCTGGAAAGACCTCGCTGGAGGCCGTAATTGCTGGCCTCGCGCAATCACGCGGTTGTACCGTCCGTCGTGCAAAATGCCCTGTCCCGCACATCCGGTCACTCAGGGTCAAGCAAAAAACTTTGCATTTCGCCCGCAAAGCCCTGTGCAGCGCGGCTTTGCGCGTTTCTACTTGCCCCCGGAAACTGTGGAGCAGACTGTGGATAACGTGCGTGCACATGGCTGGAAGCCACGCAGGCTAAGGACTTGGTGCGTCTGGTTGATTTTTGTACAGGCGGCGGGTGTTGCCCGTATCCGCGAGGGCGGGCATGCTGCCTGCTGATTTTCTATTCCAAGGGCTGCCGTGGCGGCCGAAGCAAGGAGAACACGATGTCCGACACCCTGTTTATCACCGGCGCGACGTCCGGTTTTGGTGAAGCCTGTGCCCGCCGTTTTGCCGAGGCTGGCTGGAAACTGGTGCTGACCGGCCGTCGTGAAGAACGCCTCAACGCCCTCTGCAGCGAGCTGTCGAAGCAGACCGAAGTGCACGGTCTGGTCCTCGATGTGCGTGATCGCAAGGCGATGGAAGAGGCGATCGCCAACCTGCCGCCGTCGTTCGCCAGACTCCGTGGCCTGATCAACAACGCCGGCCTGGCGCTTGGTGTCGATCCTGCGCCCAAGTGCGACCTGGACGATTGGGACACCATGGTCGACACCAACGTCAAAGGCCTGATGTACGCCACTCGCCTGCTGCTGCCACGCCTGATCGCCCACGGCCGTGGCGCCGGTATCGTCAACCTCGGTTCCATTGCCGGCAACTACCCGTACCCGGGCAGCCACGTGTATGGCGCGACCAAAGCCTTCGTCAAACAGTTCTCGCTGAACCTGCGTTGCGATTTGCAGGGCACGGGCGTGCGCGTGAGCAACATCGAACCCGGCCTGTGCGAAAGCGAGTTCTCGCTGGTACGTTTCGCCGGCGACCAGGAACGCTACAACGCCACTTACGCCGGCGCCGAGCCGATCCAGCCGCAGGACATCGCCGAGACAATTTTCTGGGTGATGAACACCCCGGCGCACATCAACATCAACAGCCTGGAGCTGATGCCGGTGAGTCAGACCTGGGCCGGGTTTGCCATTGAGCGTAACAAGGCTTGATACCTGATCCTGTGGCGAGGGAGCTTGCTCCCGCTGGACTGCGCAGCAGGCCCCTGCTTTTTTGCTGAAACAGGGGGGGGCGCTTCGCACCCCAGCGGGAGCAGGCTCCCTCGCCACAAAGTCGGGTGTAAATCGACGATAAGCTAAACTCCGCACTCAGCCAGCCCGCCGCACCCCGCGGTGTGCAAGGTTTCATGAGGAGTTCAAGTGAGTAACCGAGGTGAGCAGGCACTGCTCAAACAATCGACGCTGCTGATGCTGGCGGTGTCAATTGCCGGGATCGTCACCGGTTTTGTTTCAGGTTCGCAATCCATCCTGTTCGATGGTTTTTTCTCGCTGATCGCAACGTTTATCAAAATCCTGATGCTGATCACCGCCCGGTTGATCGCCAAGCAAAGCAATCAGCGTTTCCAGTTCGGCTTCTGGCATCTGGAGCCGATGGTGCTGCTGATTGAAGGCAGCTTCCTGCTGCTGATCGCCATCTATGCATTTCTCAATGGCCTGTTCGGCATCATCAACGGTGGTCGCGATATCGAGCTGGGTCTGGTGATCGTCTACGCGGCGGTGTTCACCGTCGTCGAGTTCGCTTATTTCTTCTACGTGCGCCGGCGTAATCGCACGCTCAAATCCAGCCTGATCCAGTTCGACAACATCAGTTGGCTGGTCGATGCGATGCTCTCGGTGGGCTTGTTGATCAGTTTCCTCGCCGCGCTGCTGCTCAAGTCCCAGGGTTATGGCGAGTGGGCGGTGTATGTCGACCCGCTGATCCTTATCGTACTTGCGCTGAGCATGCTGCCCCCGGCGTTGAAGATCCTCGGCCCGGCATTGCGTGATGTGCTGGGTATCGCCCCGGACACGCTGGATGAGCAGGTACGGCAGGTGATGGAGGTGGCGAAGGTCGAGCATGGTTTCGACGATTACGTCTCCTACGTACAAAAGCACGGTCGGGCGCGGTTCATCGAAATTCATGTGGTGCTGCCGGCGGCTTATCCGTTGCGCAATGTCGCGCAGCTGGACGCGTTGCGTGAGCAGATTTCCGCGCAGTTGGGCAAGCCGGATGCGGCGCGGTGGCTGACCATCAGTTTCACCGGGGACAAGAAGTGGATTGCCTGATGACCGCGTAACGGCATTCGCGAGCAGGCTCGCTCCTATAATTTGAAATGCGTTTCTGTGTAGGAGCTGCCGAAGGCTGCGATCTTTTGATCTTCAAGCAAGATAAGCGGCCAAACCGTGGTAGCACGTAGCCAAATGATAAGGCGTGGTCGAAGGCATGTCCTTGCGGCTGACTTCGCCGTTTTCATCCCGGCACTCGTGCCACCCACCGGTATGCAGAAACCGTTGCTGCAACGCCTGCAACTGGCGCAGCACCGCCGCTTCGCTGTCCTTGCGCAACGTCAGTGCGCGCAGGTATTCGGCCTGAGCCCAGATACGCTGGGTCGAATCCCTTGGTCGGCCATTGCTTTCCAGATCAAGCATCGCCCGCACGGCGCCGCAAGATTCCAGCACGCCATATTGTTCGGTAAAGGCAAACGCCCGATCCAATGCCCGATGCAGTTTGGAATCGCGCAACAGCGGCGACGATTCGAGCAGGAAATACCATTCGAACTGATGCCCCGGCTCGTACCAGTTATCCACAGCCCCCAGCGGCTTCTCCATCAACACGCCATGTTGCGGATCGACGAATTGCTTGTGCATGGCTGTGCATAACTCAAGCAGGGCTTTCTGCGTCTGCGGATCTTCGCGCACCGCAAGGGTAGCCAGAAAGGCTTCAGCCAAATGCATCAGCGGATTTTGCAACGGGCCGGTCTGCAAGGTGATCCAGTCACGCTCAAGGCAGGCTTCGTACAAGCCGTCACCGGTGGCAAAACGGCGGCCGATGATTTCCAGCGCGGCGTTCAATGTCGACTCGGCCAGCGAATCGCCGGACTTGTTCCAGTAATGCGCGCAGGCAAACAGAATGAAAGCGTGGGTGTAGAGATCCTTGCGCTGATCCAGCGGCTTGCCCTGGGCGTCGATGCTGTAGAACCAGCCGCCATGCTCGGCGTCATGGAAGTGCCGTTGCAAGGAACGGAACAGCGCCGCCGCCCGTGCTTCGGCGTTATCCACAACCCCGATCAGGCTGGAGAACAGGTACAGCTGCCGTGCGCAGGCCATTGCCCGATAACGTTGCGCCGGCAACGCTTGATGCGCGGCGTCCAGCGCCTCATAGGGCAACGCCATGTCGGCATTCCAGCCCGGGCCTTGCCACAGCGGCACGATGACATGCAGAAAATGCTTCTGCACCTCGGCAAACAGGGCGGTCAATTCGGGCAGGGTGGTGGAGCGGGAAGCGTGGGGCATGAGCGGATGTCGTCACGGGCTGGGGCGATTGCGCGACATGGTAGCAGAGAGCACTGCTTGAGAGATGCGGTGTCTGTCAGGCCGTCTTCGCGAGCAGGCTCGCTCCCACAGTGGATTTGCAGCGTACATAAAACCTGTGGGAGCGAGCCTGTTCGCGAAGAGACCAGTGCAGGCGCTAAACAATCATCCTGCCAACAACCAGACCCCGGTCGCCGCCGAAGCCGCACCCGCCAGTCGCACAAGCGGTGCCGCTGCCTGCGGAAGAACCCGCACCACGCCATAGCCGAGCGCATGCAACACCGCCGTCGCCGCGACAAACCCGGTCGCATACGCCCACGGGCTGCTCATCTCCGGCAACTCCAGCCCATGCGCCACGCCATGGAACAGCGCAAACAGCGCCGTCGCCGCCACCGCCATCACCAGCGGTGGACGCACCGCCAGTGCCACGGCCAGGCCCAGCGCCAATACCGACGCGGCAATCCCGCTTTCCAGCGCCGGCAACTCCAGCCCTTCAAAACCGAGCAGGCCGCCCAGCAGCATGGTGCCGACAAAGGTGCACGGCAGCGCCCAGCGCGCCGCGCCTTGTTGCTGCGCCGCCCACAAACCGACGGCGAGCATTGCCAGCAAATGGTCGAGACCGCCGATCGGGTGGCTGATGCCCGCGACCAGGCCACTGTCGCCATGGCCCGGGTGAGCGAAGGCCAGCGCCGGTGTCAGCAGCAGCGCCACGGCGCCAAGAATGCGTTTGAATGTCATGGATAAGCTTCCTTGTTGATAAGTGAGTCAGGCGGCGGTCAGCAGGCCCTGGCGTTCGATGAAGGCGATGATTTCTTCAAGGCCCTGACCGGTTTTCTGGTTGCTGAACACGAACGGCTTGCCGTTGCGCATGCGTGTGGTGTCGCTGTCCATCATTTCCAGCGAGGCGCCCACCAGCGGCGCCAGGTCGATCTTGTTGATCACCAGCAGGTCGGACTTGCAGATCCCTGGGCCGCCCTTGCGCGGCAGCTTGTCGCCGGCGGAAACGTCGATCACGTAGATGGTGAGGTCGGACAGCTCGGGGCTGAAGGTCGCCGAGAGGTTGTCGCCGCCGGACTCGACCAGAATCAGATCCAGCCCCGGAAAGCGTCGGTTCAGTTGGTCGACCGCTTCAAGGTTGATCGAAGCGTCTTCGCGGATTGCGGTGTGCGGGCAACCGCCGGTTTCCACGCCGATGATCCGCTCCGGCGCGAGGGCCTCGTTGCGCACCAGGAAATCGGCGTCTTCGCGGGTGTAGATATCGTTGGTGACCACGGCGAGGTTGTAGCGCTCGCGCAGGGCCAGGCACAGGGCCAAAGTCAGCGCAGTCTTGCCGGAACCGACCGGGCCGCCGATGCCGACGCGCAGAGGTTGTGTTTGCATTTCATTCTCCAAAATAAACAGGCCTAAGAGCGGAAGAGACGGCTGTACTGGCGTTCATGGGCCATGCAGGCCAGGGACAGACCGAAAGCGGCGCTGCCGATGTGTTCGGGGTTGATTTGGCTTGCGTCGTGCTGCGCCTGTTGCAGCAGCGGCAGCAGCTCGCTGGTCAGGCGCTGGGCGGCTTGCTGGCCCAGCGGCAGAGTCTTCATCAATACGGCGAGCTGGTTTTCCAGCCAGCTCCACAGCCACGCGGCAAGTGCGTCCTGGGGGCTGATGCCCCAGGCGCGCGCGGCCAGTGCCCAGCACAGGGCCAGATGCGGTTCTGTGATCTGTGCAAGAAAATCGCGGGCGGACGCGTCGAGTTCCGGCAAACCGTTCAACAACTGCTGCAAGGAGTAGCCCATCTGCCGGCTCTCCAGATGCAGTTCGCGGGTTTCGCGGCTGGCACGATGGTTTTCGCAAAGTAGCTGCAGGTCGGCCCAGTTTTCGTCCGCCGCCGCCCGGCAATGCGCCAACAGCAGCGGCGCTTCGAAGCGGGCGAGATTGAGCAGCAGTTGGTCGCTGATCCAGCGACGGGCGCTGTCCGGGTTGTTCACCCGGCCGTTATCCACCGCCATTTCCAGACCCTGGGAATAGCTGTAGCCGCCAATCGGCAATTGCGGACTAGCCAGACGCAGCAGCGCCCAGGCCGGATTCACAGGCGCACGCCGAACTGATGGAGTTTCGGCGCGTAGTTGAAGTCTTCGTCACCGTGGCGGGAATGATGATGGCCGCCGCCGTAGGCGCCGTGCTCCGGCTGGAACGGCGCTTCGATGGCTTCGACTTGTGCGCCGAGCTGTTCGAGCATGGCCTTGAGCACGTAATCGTCGAGCAGGCGCAGCCAGCCATCGCCGACCTGCAGGGCGACATGGCGGTTGCCGAGGTGATAGGCCGCGCGCGTCAGTTCGAACGCATTGGCGCAGGTGACATGGAGCAATTGTTCGGGACGGGCGCAGACGCGCACGACGCGGCCGTCTTCGGCCTGCAGGCATTCGCCGTCATGCAGCGGTGGCTGGCCGCGCTCCAAAAACAACCCGACGTCTTCGCCTTCGGCACTGAAACAGCGCAAACGGCTTTTGCTGCGCGCTTCGAAGGTCAGGTGCAACTCGGCGGCCCAGACGGGTTGAGGGTCGATTCTGCGATGAATCACCAGCATCGGAAAGCTTCCAGCAATGAACGTTGATTGGGCTAGAGCAAGGGCCGCGCCAATCGCACGAGATGTAGGAAATAGCTGTCGGCGCGCATCCGATCTTTCAACAGGCGCGGGGATTCTGGAAGGTTTTGGTGCATGAAGAATTTGTCATGCACCAAAGAGAGGCTGTCGCGGTGCACCCTTGTAGGAGTGAGCCTGCTCGCGATGACGGTGGATCAGTCAGTAAATATCTGACTGTTAAACCGCTATCGCGAGCAGGCTCACTCCTACAGGGGATATGTGTTGTCGCGGTAGGAAGGTGTTATTCGGTACTGCCCAGCCCTTGCCAGTGCTTGAGGCCGATGAAGATGAAGCGCAACTGTTGGGTGATCTTCGCCTGCGGCGTCAGGTGCTCCGGCAAGGCTTCGGGCGGTGGGTCGATGATGTCGGGGAGGGTGGCGAAGACTGATTTGACGATCAGGTCGGCCATCACGCTCAGACCCGCCAGATCCAGATGTTGCAGTTTGGGCATCAACGCCAGGTCCGCCGCGAGGTCGGCGCTGATGTTTTCGCGCAAGCGTCCGATTGCCTGCCGTACCGGCAGCGAGCCGCCGTATTGTTCGCGGGCGAGAAACAGGAATTGCGAGCGGTTGGCGTTGACCACATCGAGGAAGATGCGCACCGAAGCGTCGATGATGCCTCCCATGACGAATTCATTGTGCCGCACCAGGCGGATGGTCTCGCGGAAGGTCTGGCCGACTTCGCTGACCAGCACCAGCCCCAACTCGTCCATGTCGGCAAAGTGACGATAGAATCCAGTGGGCACGATGCCGGCGGTCTTGCTCACTTCGCGCAGGCTCAGGCTGCCGAATCCTCGGCCGCTTTCCATCAGGTGGCGGGCAGCGTCCATCAAGGCGTTGCGGGTCTGTTGTTTCTGTTCGGCGCGGGGCAGCATCGCAGGGTGTGTTCTTCGGCAGGACAAGCGCCGCACTCTAGCAAATCGGCTTTGTCGGCGTCGAACGGGGAGTCGTTCAGCGAGGAATTTACAGAAGCTGAAAAGTCAAAAGCCCAATCCGCTGATTGGGCTTTTTTGCCGGGCCGTCATGGGCTCAGCTCAGTTTGCTGTTGCGTTCGATCACACGGTCACCACCGCCTTCAGCGAGGGCTTGACCCAGTGGGGTTTTATCGAAGCCGTCATCAGCCAGGGTCTGGCCCTGTGGAGTGCGCTCGGAACCATCGGAAGCCAGGGTCTGGCCTTGTGGGGTGCGCTCGGTGCCGTCGGAGGCGAGGATCTGACCTTGAGGCGTGCGATCCGAACCGTCTTGCACCAGACCTTTTTCTTCGAGGCGATTGCGACCGTTTTCAGCCAGGGCCTGGCCTTGTGGGGTGCGATCCGAGCCGTCTTGAACCAGGCCTTTTTCTTCGAGGCGGTTGCGGCCGTTTTCAGCCAGGGTCTGACCTTGTGGAGTGCGCTCGGAACCGTCGGAAGCTACGGTCTGGCTAAACACCGAGTGGCTCGATTTGATTTGCGGAGTGGCCTGATCGGCAGCGGGCAGGGCGAAAGCAGTGCTGGCTAGCATCGAAAGGGTAAGGCTGAGCAGTAATTGGCGTTTCATGATAGTGGCTCCTTGGGAGGGCGATAAAGTGGGTACGAGGGCAATGCTACTCTCGATAAGTCGATATAAAAGTTCATAAACGCAATGGTAATAATCAACAGAATTGATTGTTCCACGCGAAGGCTCTAGCACGGGCCTTTGCGGGCGGCGGTTTTGCACCGTCGTGGGTATTTTCGACTCACTCGCGCCTCGTAAAAGTGCGGGTCGCGGTAACACTGCTCGACCGATCGGTCAGATTTGCTGCGCTTTTTATGGCTTAAACTGCCTTTCGATTAAACCTGCGGGCCTTTCGCCAGTCACAGACTGCATAGGGGCCGCTTCGGTCTGCCGTTTCAGCTGTGCGTCGGGTAATCGGCGTGCAGTCGTGATCAGGAGCTTTGTGCATGACGCGCACTGGAAAAATCTTCAGCTGGACCTTCGCCATCCTCGTGCTGCTAGTGGCAGCCTTGATTCTGATCATCGTGTTCTTCGACTGGAACCGGATCAAACCCACCATCAACGCCAAAGTCTCGGAAGAACTGCACCGGGCGTTTGCTATCAATGGCAACCTCGCGGTGATCTGGCAGCGCGAGCCGGAAGAGGGCGGCTGGCGTGCCTGGGTGCCGTGGCCGCACGTGGTCGCGGAGGACCTGAGCCTGGGCAATCCGGACTGGTCGACGCAGCCGCAGATGGTCACGCTGAAACGCGTCGAGCTGCGCATTTCGCCGCTCGCCCTGCTGGCCCAGCGCGTGGTGATTCCGCGCATCGACCTGACCGAGCCGAATGCCGAGCTGCAACGTCTGGCCGATGGCCGCGCCAACTGGACCTTCAAATTCGACCCCAAGGACCCGAACGCCGAGCCATCGAACTGGGTGGTCGATATCGGCGCGATCGGCTTCGACAAGGGCCACGTGACCCTCGACGATCAGACCCTGAAAACCAACCTTGATGTGCTGATCGACCCGCTCGGCAAGCCGATCCCCTTCAGCGAAATCGTCGGCGACAAAGCGGCGAAAACCGCGCAGGACAAGGGCGGCGCACCGCAGGACTACGCTTTTGCGCTCAAGGTCAAAGGCCAGTACCACGCGCAGAATCTCACCGGGCAGGGCAAGATCGGCGGACTGTTGGCTTTGCAGGACGCGAGCAAACCGTTCCCGTTGCAGGCCCAGGCGAAGATTGGCGACACCCGAATCGAGCTGGCCGGCACCCTCACCGACCCGCTCAACCTCGGCGCCCTCGACCTGCGCCTGAAGCTCGCCGGCGATAGCCTTGGCAATCTCTATCCGCTGACCGGCGTAACCCTGCCGGACACGCCACCGTATTCCACCGACGGCCACCTGATCGCCAAGCTGCACGACGAGGCCGGGGCGAGATTCACTTACGAGAAATTCAACGGCAAGATCGGCGACAGCGACATCCACGGCGACCTCACCTACGTCGCCAGCCAGCCACGGCCGAAACTCAGCGGTGCGTTGCTCTCCAATCAACTGCTGTTCGCCGACCTCGCGCCATTGATCGGCGCCGACTCCAACACCGAACAGAAAGCCCGTGGCGGTGCGAGCAAGCAACCCGGGGACAAGGTTCTGCCGGTAGAAGAGTTCAAGACCGACCGCTGGCGCGCCATGGATGCCGACGTCGAGTTCACCGGCAAGCGCATCGTCCACAGCGAGAAGCTGCCGTTCAAGGATCTCTATACCCATCTGAAACTCAACGATGGCGAGCTCAGTCTCGAGCCGCTGCGCTTTGGCGTCGCCGGCGGCACGCTGGATGCGCAGATTCGCCTCAATGGCCGCACCGAACCACTGGAAGGCCGGGCGCGTTTGACCGCACGCAAGTTCAAGCTGAAAGAGTTGTTCCCGACTTTCGAACCGATGAAAACCAGTTTCGGTGAGCTCAACGGTGATGCCGACATCAGTGGCCGTGGCAACTCCGTAGCGAAGCTGCTTGGCGGCGCTAACGGCAATCTGAAGATGCTGATCAACGACGGCGCGATCAGCCGTGAGCTGATGGAGCTGGCCGGGCTCAACGTCGGCAACTACGTGGTCGGGAAAATCTTTGGCGACAAGGAAGTGAAGATCAACTGCGCGGCGGCGGACTTCGATATCAAGACCGGCCTGGCGACCACGCGGCTGTTTGTCTTCGATACCGAGAACGCGATTATCTACATCGATGGCACGGCAAACATGGCCACCGAGCGATTGGACCTGACGGTGACACCGGAATCCAAGGGCTGGCGCCTGATCTCCCTGCGCTCGCCGCTGTATGTGCGCGGCAAGTTCATCAAGCCGGATGCCGGCGTCAAAGCCGTACCGTTGATGCTGCGTGGGGCGGGGATGGTCGCTTTGGGCGTGATCGCCGCACCAGCGGCGGGATTGCTGGCGCTGGTGGCGCCGAGCGGTGGCGAGCCGAATCAATGCGCGCCGTTGCTGGAGCAGATGAAGCAGGGCAAGGCGCCGGTGACCGTCAAACCTACCAAGTAAGCAGGGCAGATCAAAAGATCGCAGCCTTCGGCAGCTCCTACATTTGGAATGCGTTCCTTGTGTAGGAGCTGCCGAAGGCTGCGATCTTTTGCTGTTAAGGGTTACAGGTCGTTGAGGATGTCCGCCATGTCGTCGGCGTGCTCTTCTTCCTGGGCGAGGATGTCTTCGAAGATGCGGCGGGTGGTCGGGTCCTTGTCGCCGATGTACTGGATGATTTCCCGGTAGCTGTCGATCGCGATACGCTCGGCCACCAGATCCTCGTAAACCATTTCCTTGAGCGAATTGCCGGCCACGTACTGCGCGTGGGACAGCTTGCTCAGCAGGTCGGGGTTGAACTCCGGCTCGCCGCCCAGTTGCACAATGCGTTCAGCGAGGCGATCGGCGTGTTCGGCTTCCTGGTTGGCATGCTCGAGGAATTCGTCGGCGGCGACGTTGGCTTTCAGGCCGTTGGCCATGAAGTAGTGGCGCTTGTAGCGCAATACGCAGACCAGTTCGGTGGCCAGCGACTCGTTCAGCAAGCGCAGCACCTCCTCACGGTTGGCACTGTAGGTCTCGGTGACCGCGCCGTTTTCCACGTGTTGCCGTGCGCGTTCGCGCAGGGTTTGAACATCAGACAAATGCAGGTCACTCATTTCATTCTCCTGGAGGCTAATCCGATGGGCGCCACGTTCTGAAGACGCGGTCGCTACCCAGGTTGTGAGTCTTGAGCGAAGCGAAAAGTTTTATGCGATTTACGCCGGGCTCCGTGCAGGAACTGCTGAAGACTGCGATCTCGGCGTCAGTCCAGACATTTGTATGGAGCAGCTGCGAGCTCCAAGCTGCAAGCCTCAAGAGGTTTGAGTTTAGCCTGAGGATTTATAGATGAGCAGGATTCTTGTGGTGCATGGCAGTCCGCGTGGGGATCGGTCGACTTCGCGGCGTTTGGCGGAGGGATTTTTGAGTGCCTGGCAGGAGCGTCATCCAGAAGGGCAGGTGACCCGCCGCGAAGTCGGGCGGGTGCCGGTTCCTGCGGTCAACGAGGCTTTTGTGGCGGCGGCGTTTTATCCACAACCGCAGGCGCGGCCATTGGTGATGCAGGCGGATCTGGCGCTCAGCGATCAATTGGTCGACGAGTTGTTCACCCACGATCTGCTGCTGATTTCCACGCCAATGTACAACTTCAGCGTGCCCAGCGGGCTCAAGGCCTGGGTCGATCAGATTGTGCGGTTGGGGCTGACCTTCGATCACACGCTGGACAATGGCGTCGCGCAGTACAGCCCATTGTTGCAGGGTAAGAAAGCCTTGATCGTCACCAGTCGCGGCGGTTTCGGCTTTGGCCCGGGCGGGGACCTGGCGCTCAATCACGCCGACCCATGGCTGCGCACTGCGCTGGGCTTTATCGGTATCAATGACGTCAGCGTGGTCGCGGCAGAAGGCGAGGAGTCCGCTGAGCGCACCTTCGCGGTGTCGGTGGCCGAGGCCGAGCAGCGTTTGCTCGAACTGGCCCGGGAGTTTCAGGTGGGGTTGATGTAGGCTCATCCAAGAGTTGTCATCGTCACGGTGGATGCTTGGCGGGCGTCTTGCACGTCAGGCCTCCACTCACCGCGCACAAGGATGTAACCCATGTCGACACGTTATCCACTGGTGCTGGTGCCGGGCATGCTCGGCTTTGTCCGGCTGGTGCTTTACCCGTACTGGTTCGGCATCATCAAGGCCTTGCGCCGTGGTGGTGCGACGGTGATCGCGGTGCAGGTTTCGCCGCTCAACTCCACCGAAGTGCGCGGTGAGCAGTTGCTGGCGCGGATCGAGGACATTCTCCGCGAGAGCGGGGCGCAGAAGGTCAATCTGTTCGGTCACAGCCAGGGCGCGCTGACGGCGCGCTATGCAGCGGCGAAACGTCCCGATCTGGTCGCCTCGGTAACATCGGTGGCCGGGCCGAATCACGGTTCGGAGCTGGCCGATCATCTGGAAAAGAACTATCCGGCGAACACCGCCAAAGGGCGTCTGCTCGAAGCATTGTTGCGCTTGATCGGCTGGATCATGGCGATGCTCGACACCGGTTATCACGGGCCAAGATTGCCTGTGGATATCCACGCCTCCCACCACTCGCTGACGACGGCGGGCGTTGCCTTGTTCAATCAACGTTATCCACAAGGGTTGCCGCAAACCTGGGGCGGGCAGGGCCCGGAAGAGGTCAACGGCGTGCGGTACTACTCTTGGTCAGGAACGCTGCAACCGGGCAAGACCGATCGTGGTGGCAATCTCTTTGACGGCACCAATCGCAGTTGCCGCCTGTTCGCCACGACCTTCGTTCGCGAGCGGGGGCAGTGCGATGGCATGGTCGGTCGTTACAGCTCGCATCTGGGCACGGTAATCGGTGATGACTATCCGCTGGATCATTTCGACATCGTCAATCAGTCGCTGGGGCTGGTGGGCAAGGGCGCGGATCCGGTGCGGTTGTTTGTCGAGCATGCGGCGCGGCTGGAGGCGGCTGGGTGTTAGCAGTCAGACCGCGTTATCGTTCTTCGCGAGCAAGCTCGCTCCCACAGGTGTCTGCATTTCAACTGAAGGAATGCGCTTGAATGTGGGAGCGAGCCTGCTCGCGAAAGCGTCGGTTCAGGCGACGCTCATCCTGCGGCCCAACACCGTGGTCCAGCGCTCCGATAAAACCACCCCACCCAAGGTCAGCAATCCGCCCACCAGGTGATACATCGCCAACTGCTCCTTCAGCACCACAGCGGCAATCATCGCGGTAATCAGCGGCAGCAGATTGAAGAACAACGTTGTCCGGCTCGGCCCCAGCCGCTGCACCGCCTGCATCCACGCCAGCGGCGCGACCATCGAAGCGAGCAGGCACGCATACAGCACCAGCGGCACGTTTTGCAGATTCAAACCGGTCTTCGGCGACACCGCGAACAACGGAAACAACACCACAATCGCCACCAGCACCTGCAAGTACAGGAGCACCAACGGTGGCAGGCGCAGCTGCCATTTTTTCAACAGCGTGCTGTAAACCGCATAGGCCAGCGTCGCGATCAGCATCATCGCGTCACCCATGTTGACCCCGTGTTGCAGCAGCGCACCGAGGCTGCCGGCTGACACCACCACCAGCACGCCAGCGAACGACAGCACTGCACCGACCAAGGCCCCTGCAGTCAGGCGCTGGCCAAGGCTGATGATCGCCATGGCCAGCGACATCAACGGCATCAGCGAGAGAATGATGCCCATGTTGGTGGCCGTGGTCAGTGTCGCGGCGAAGTAGGCGAGGCTTTGATACACCGCCATGCCGAGCACGCCGAGGACGAAGATCCGCCCCAGGTTCGGCCGAATCTGCGGCCAGTGCGCGATGACTTTGCGCAGCATGAACGGCGTAAACAGCAGCCCGGCCAGCAGCCAGCGATAGAAACCGATCTCGGCGGGGAAGATCGCCCCGACGGCCAGTTTGTTGATCACGGTATTGCCAGCCCAGATGAAAATCGCCAGCAGGGGAAAAGCGTATTGCATGGGACAAAACCTACGTTGATGAAGCGCGATTATCCCCTGTCTGGATGCAGGCCTATACTGCGAACCAGACAACCTGCCTCTGCATCCGGACAGCATGAACAGTAAACACATCGACTTGCTCGCATTCAGCCAATTGCCGTCAGCGGTGTACTTCCGCTACGCCGATTTCAATGCCCACGAATATGCCGCGCCCCATCGGCATCCCTGGGGCACGCTGGAATATGCGGCCCATGGCGTGCTGCACATGGATGTCGACGGCAGTCGCTTCATGTCGCCGCCGCAATACGCGGTGTGGGTGCCGCCCGAGGTCGAGCACAGTTTCTACAGTCATCAACCGGTCAACTACCGCGCGGTGTGCCTTGATCCCGATGTCTGCGCGCGCTTGCCGGCGCGCGCCTGCACGTTGGCGATCAGCGACATTCTCAAGGCGATCCTCAAGGACTTCGCCGCCCGCGATGTGAAAATCCCCGAACATGCGGCCGATCAGCGTCTGGCCCAGGTGCTGGTCGATCAACTGCAACAAGCGCCGGTGCAGGAATGTTACCTGCCATATGCGAGCAGTCCCGGGCTGCTGACGATTCTGGAAACCTTGCAGGCCGCGCCGGGCAACAATCAGCCCTTGGCGCATTGGGCCGCGCAGGTGCATGTCAGCGAGCGCACGCTGGCGCGGCAGTTTGTCCGCGAACTGGGCATGAGCTTTGGCGAGTGGCGTCAGCGCCTGCGTTATCTGGCGGCGATCGAAGCGCTGGAGACGTCGCGTTCGGTGCAGGAAATCGCTTTCGATCTCGGCTACAGCAGCGGCTCGGCCTTCATCGCCATGTTTGCCCGCCAGGCTGGCTGTACGCCGGAACAGTATCGGCGCAGTCACCTCGAGGGCAGGAAGGTGTAACAAGCTTTGACTACACTGCGACAGAGGCCGCATCCATCGGTGCGGCAACAAGGAGAAAACTCCATGAAGATGTTGCGTGTGCCGTTGTTGATGATCGGTCTGCTCCTGTGTTCCCAGGGTTTCGCCGCCACGGCGCAACAGAACAAGATGACCACCTGCAATGCCGATGCGACCGCCAAGAGCTTGAAGGGCGATGAGCGCAAGGCGTTCATGAGCACCTGCCTGAAAGCGGCGCCAGCGGCCAACGATGGCAAGGCGCTGACCCCGCAGCAGCAGAAGATGACTACCTGCAATGCCGATGCGAAAACCAAGGCGCTGACCGGCGATGCGCGCAAGACATTCATGAGTGAGTGTCTGAAGAAGAAATAAGCGGGCGCCATGCGTGCCCGATTGATTCGGTCGGCTTGAGATTTGCCCTCACCCTCACCCTAACCCTCTCCCGGAGGGAGAGGGGACCGACCGCATGGATACCGACAGGAACTGTGGTCTGAAATACCGAGTCGATGGCGGATTCGGCGCTGCACGTTCAGGTCGGCAAATTTCTCGAGCAACCCCCAATCGGTCCCCTCTCCCTCTGGGAGAGGGCTACAGTGAGGGGGAAAATCGCACGCGTTGCACGAAAATCCGAAACCCCGCATATCCCTAGTGCTAACCCCGGATCGCTGGCAGACTGCCCATCCTTTCACGCCGTTCGTTTTGAGGCTGTATGCCAACGTTTTCTCAGCGTCATGTTGTGTTCTGGGTCAGTTGCATCATCATTTTTGGCGGATTGCTGCTGGTGCTGCCGCTGCGCCTGTTGCCGAGCCTGCTGGCCGGGTTGCTGGTGTTTGAGCTGGTCAACATGCTCACCCCGCAACTGCAACGACTGATCGAAGGGCGGCGTGCGCGCTGGTTGGCGGTGGCGCTGCTCGGCACGCTGGTGGTGAGTGTGCTGGCGCTGATCTTCGCCGGGGCTATCAGTTTCCTCTTGCATGAAGCGGAAAATCCGGGCGCTTCGCTGGATAAGTTCATGGGCGTGGTCGATCGCGCGCGGGGGCAGTTGCCGCCGTTCATCGACGCCTATCTGCCGGCCAGCGCGGCGGAGTTTCGCGTGGCGATCGGCGAGTGGGCGAGCAAGCATCTGGCCGACCTGCAACTGGTCGGCAAGGACGCCGCGCACATGTTCGTCACCCTGCTGATCGGCATGGTGCTCGGCGCGATCATCGCCCTGCAGCGCATCCCCGACGTGACCAAGCGCAAACCCCTGGCCGCGGCCCTGTTCGACCGTCTGCATCTGCTGGTGCAGGCGTTTCGCAATATCGTCTTCGCCCAGATCAAGATTTCCCTGCTCAACACGGTGTTCACCGGGATCTTCCTCGCAGTGATCCTGCCGATGTTCGGCATCAAGCTGCCGCTGACCAAAACCCTGATCGTGCTGACCTTCCTGCTCGGCCTGCTGCCGGTGATCGGCAACCTGATGTCGAACACGCTGATCACCATCGTCGGCCTGTCGCTGTCGATCTGGGTAGCGATCGCCGCGCTGGGCTACCTGATCGTTATCCACAAGCTCGAATATTTCCTCAACGCGCGCATCGTCGGCGGGCAGATCAGTGCCAAGTCGTGGGAGTTGCTTCTGGCGATGCTGGTGTTCGAAGCCGCGTTCGGTTTGCCGGGCGTGGTGGCGGGACCGATTTATTACGCGTATCTGAAGAGTGAGTTGAAGCTGGGCGGGATGGTTTGAGCTGACTGTCTGGCTGTCGACCATTGTGGCGAGGGAGCTTGCTACCGCTGGGGCGCGGAGCGGCCCCGCTCTTGAAAGTCCAAAGCAGGGGCCTGCTGCGCAGTCCAGCGGGAGCAAGCTCCCTCGCCACAGAGATTGTGGTCAGTTCATGGCGCCGTAGCGCTTCATCGCTTCAATCGCCAAACCGCTGCCAATGCTGCCAAAGATGTTGCCTTCGACATGCCGCGCGTTCGGCAACATTGCTGACACGCTGTTGCGCAGGGCCGGGATGCCGCTCGAACCCCCGGTGAAAAACACCGTGTCGACCTGATCGACCGCCACGCCGGCGTCATTCAACAGCTGCGTAACGCTGCCGCGCACGCGCTCGAGCAAAGCTTCGATTGCCGATTCGAACAGCGCACGCGTCAGCTCGACGCTCAGGCCGGCTTCGATGCGGTCCAGCGGCACGTGACGGCTGTCGGCGTGGGTCAGCTGGATCTTGGTTTCTTCGACTTCCATCGCCAGCCAGTGGCCGGCGCGCTGTTCGATCAGTTTGAACAGGCGATCGATGCCGCCGGTGTCTTCGATGTCGTAGCGCATGCTGCCCAGGGCCAGCGTGGACTTCTGCGAGTACACCGAGTTGATCGTGTGCCAGGTCGCCAGGTTCATATGGTGGCTGGTCGGCATGTAGGCACCGCTTTTCATCCGGCTGCCGTAGCCGAACAGCGGCATCAGGCCCTGCAGGCTCAGCTGTTTGTCGAAGTCGGTACCGCCGATGTGCACGCCGCCGGTGGCGAGGATGTCATCGTGACGGTTATCCACAGAGCGGCGCTCAGGCGACAGGCGCACCAGCGAGAAGTCGGAGGTACCACCGCCGATGTCGACGATCAGCACCAGCTCTTCTTTTTCGATGGTCGACTCATAGTCGAATGCCGCCGCGATCGGTTCGTACTGGAACGACACGTCTTTGAAACCGATCTTGCGCGCCACTTCGACCAAGGTGTCTTCGGCTTCCTGGTCAGCCAACGGATCGTCATCGACGAAAAATACCGGACGGCCCAGCACCACTTGTTCGAATTCCCGACCGGCGGTGGCTTCGGCGCGGTTCTTGAGCTGACCGATGAACAGCCCGAGCAGGTCCTTGAACGGCATCGCCGTGCCGAGGACGCTGGTGTCGTGCTTGATCAGCTTGGAACCGAGCAGACTCTTGAGCGAGCGCATCAGCCGGCCTTCGTAGCCTTCCAGATACTCGTGCAGGGCCAGGCGACCGTACACCGGGCGGCGCTCCTCGATGTTGAAGAAGACCACCGACGGCAGGGTGATCTTGTCGTCTTCCAGCGCAATCATGGTGTCCATGCCGGGGCGCAGCCAGCCGACGGTGGAGTTGGACGTGCCGAAGTCGATGCCGCAGGCACGGGCTGGAGAGGCGTCTTTCATGTCTTTCGGATTCCGGTCAAAAAACGGCCGCGCAGTGTATGTCAGTGCGCGGCAGATTCGAAGGCCGGTCATCCGCTATTTCGCCACCTGGCAGGTTGAAAACCGCCGCATCGCCCCAAACTTGCTGGCATGGGCCGGCAGACACACCGGCGGTCGCAAGAACCGTCGTCCACTGCCGATAAACTTCTGCGGCGCCACCCGGTCACAACCTTGAGATCGGTCAACCCGGCACGCGCCATTCGGGCGCACGCTGGCCTCGGCGCGAAATCGATAACGGATGGTGATCCTTCAATGGACTTCAAAGACTATTACAAGATACTCGGCGTGGAGCCGACAGCCGACGACAAGGCCATCAAAGCGGCCTATCGCAAGCTGGCGCGCAAATACCACCCCGATGTCAGCAAGGAAAAAGACGCCGAGGCCAAGTTCAAGGACGCCTCGGAAGCCTATGAAGCGCTGAAAAGCGCCGACAAGCGCGCTGAATACGACGAGTTGCGTCGTTATGGCCAGCACGGTCAGCCGTTCCAGGGGCCACCGGGTTGGCAGAGCCGTGGCGGTTTTGGCGGCGGCGGTGGCGACACCGGCGACTTCTCGGACTTCTTCAGTTCGATCTTCGGCAATCGCGGCCCCGGTTTCGGTGGCGCCGAGAGCCGCCAATCACGCGGACGCCGAGGGCAAGACGTGGAAATGGAATTGCCGGTCTTCCTCGAAGAAACCCTGTCGAACGAATCGAAGAAAGTCACCTTTCAGGTGCCGCAATACAACGCGCACGGCCAGCACGTGAGCAACACCAGCAAGAGCCTGAACGTGAAGATCCCGGCCGGCGTGACCGACGGCGAGCGCATTCGCCTCAAGGGCCAGGGCGCACCGGGCATCGGTGGCGGAGCGAATGGCGATCTGTACCTGACCATTCGTTTTGCGCCGCACCCGAAATTCGATGTCGAAGGCGAAAACCTGATCATCACCTTGCCGCTGGCGCCGTGGGAGCTGGCATTGGGCACTGAAGTGGCCGTGCCGACCCTCACCGGCAAGATCAACCTCAAGGTTCCGGCCGGCAGCCAGAATGGCCAGCGCATGCGTGCCAAGGGCCACGGCCTGCTGAACAAGGCCGGCGAGCGCGGTTATCTGTTCGTGCAACTCAAGGCCGTGATGCCGAAAGCGTCCGACGATGAGGTCAAGGCGCTGTGGCAGGAACTGGCGAAGAAAGCTGCGTTCAACCCGCGAGAGAACTTCTGAACCCGACGACGGAGTAGCCCATCATGAGCAGCCCCCTGATCGTTCAACTGGACCTGGCAGAATTCTGTGAGGCGGCCGATTTGTCGGACGTCTACGTGATCGAAATCGTCGAGCACGGCATCCTCGAACCTCAGGGCGCGCAGCCCCGGGAATGGCGCTTCACCGATTACGAACTGGCGCTGGCCAAACGTGCGGCGAAGCTGCGGCGTGATCTTGAGCTGGAGTGGGAAGGCGTGGCGCTGGCCCTGGATCTGCTGGAGGAAGTGCAAGCGCTGCGCGCCGAGAATCGCATGTTGCGGCAACGGTTGGGGCGCCTGGTGGTGGAATAGAGGGGCTGACGGCTGTGTGCGGGTCATCAGCGGGTTAGTGTTTGCGCGTGTTTCCGTCCATGTTAAGCGTGAGCAGGGTCTGATACTTTTTCGCGCTCAGGTCGGCAATGGATGCCGACTGTCGTAGCGCCAGCCACGCGGGCCAGCGCTACGCAAACTTTGCAAGGAAGCCTGCCCATGCCAGTCAAACCCAAACCGCCCAAAACGGCCACAGCCGATGTGAACACGCCTGCGCGCCCGCCTGTCGATGCAACTGCGCAGGGTCTTGAAACGCTGCGCATTACCCCCGATCCGGGCATTCACCAGACCCCGCGCGATACGCAAGGAACCGGCGACGGCACGCGGCAGATCGAGACCGCAGCCGCAACGCCGAACATCCAGGTTCACCCATCATCGTCCAGCGCTTCGATGGCCGCGACCGCTGAAGCCGTTTCTCTGCAGCATTATCTGATTCCCTCGACGGTTGCCTTGCCAGGCGCCGATGCTCAGGGGTTTCGTGTGTTCAAGGGACGTCAATACGCCGACCTGCAGAATGGCGGTACCGTCCTGCTTGGCGTCGATGCCGAAACCGGTCTGTACCGGGCCACATTACCCAGCGAGGCGCGAGCCTCCGGTCCCACTCTCGCGTTCGACCCGCTGCACAATCACTGGTATCCGCTGCAGGATTTCACCGCGCCCGCGGACGGTTCCGTACTCCTGCCGCGGAAAAACCGCAGGGTAAGCCGGCAGAGTGACGATGAATTCGAGTCGGCTCTCGAAGAGCTGCCCACTGATCACGAAGGCGCTGGCGAGACGTTTTATCTGGCCTCCGAATCGATGCCGATCCAGCCTTACACGGCGGAAGAACTGAACACGATGCGCAGTGAAACGCGTTATTCATTCCTGGCCAATCAATTGGGTACCTACAACCGCGCCAACAACGGCAAGTATCCGCTGCGAGACACCGCTGGCCGGCCGATCCGCATCAAAAAACTGCAAACGAAAGTGCGCTTCGAAAACGGCGATCTCTACACCTCCGAGCAGATCAAACCTTACATCAGGTTTGAAGGGTACGAGGATGTCGCGCGGCTGTATGAGGAGAAGCTGCAATGGCGCGTGTTTACCGAAGCCGATATGCAAGCCCCCGGTGAGCGGGCCTTGATCGGTCAGTCCATGGTGGTCGCCAACCGGCGCATTGCCAAAGGCGAGGCGCTGGGTGTCTACGGCGGGGCCATCACGCCAGCACGTTTCGTCCAGCCCCACGAGCAGACCTTCACCATGCTTGCCGGGGTACGTTTGAAGTATGGCGCCGGAGAGTTTATCCCTGATCCGCTCGCGATCCTGGGTGACACCATCATGTCCCGCATCAACTCCACCTTTGAATATGACGCGACGGGCAAGCCTGTGCGTCAGGCAACGGAGGGGTACAACGTCGAGCTGGTGCCGTTCGATGTCGAGGCGCAGCAATGGATCGGCAAACAGTTGGTCACCAGGGATTTTATCCTCAACGCCGTATTTGCCACCCAGGACATCCCCGCGGGCACCGAGCTGCGTCTGGATTACAACTACAGCGAGCAACAGATGTCGTGGGCGTTTCCCTGAGCGTTTGCCGTGCACGGCTGAATACGGATGTGCCCGTCCGTATTCAGCCCCCGGCAGTTATCAGAACAGAAAGTAACGCTGCGCCATCGGCAGTGTTTCCGCCGGCTCGCACCACAGTAATACGCCGTCTGCCTTGACCTGATAGGTCTGAGGATCGACATCGATGTCCGGCAGATAGTCGTTGTGGATCAGGTCGGTTTTCTGCACGTCGCGGCAGCCTTTGACCACCGCGATTTTCTTCTTCAGTCCCAAGGCTTGCGGCAGTCCGGCCTCCTGCGCTGCCTGACTGATAAAGGTCAGGCTGGTGGCGTGCAGTGAGCCACCGTA
Organism: Pseudomonas sp. FR229a; assembly: GCF_030209115.1. Classification (NCBI taxonomy): domain Bacteria; kingdom Pseudomonadati; phylum Pseudomonadota; class Gammaproteobacteria; order Pseudomonadales; family Pseudomonadaceae; genus Pseudomonas; species Pseudomonas sp. FR229a. The sequence goes on from NZ_JARVSP010000003.1 coordinate 44,006, forward strand.
GCTGGCGAACATCGGCCGGTAGTGCACCGGTTGCGGCGTCGGAATCGAGGCGTTGGCATCGCCCATCAGGCTGGCGGCGATCGCGCCACCCTTGAGGATGAGCGTCGGCTTCACGCCGAAGAATGCCGGGCGCCACAGCACCAGGTCTGCCCATTTGCCGACTTCGATCGAACCGACTTCATGGCTGATGCCGTGGGTGATTGCCGGGTTGATCGTGTATTTGGCGATGTAGCGTTTGGCGCGGAAGTTGTCGTTGCCTTCGCCATCCTGCGGCAGCGGGCCGCGCTGTTTTTTCATCTTGTCGGCCGTCTGCCAGGTTCGCGTGATGACTTCGCCGACGCGGCCCATGGCCTGACTGTCGGAGCTGATCATCGAAAACGCACCGAGGTCGTGAAGGATGTCTTCGGCGGCAATCGTCTCTCGGCGGATACGGCTCTCGGCGAAGGCGACGTCTTCGGCGATGCTTGGATCGAGGTGGTGGCAGACCATCAGCATGTCGAGGTGTTCGTCGATGGTGTTGCGGGTGAATGGCCGGGTCGGGTTGGTCGAGCTCGGCAGCACGTTGGAGAAACCGCAGGCCTTGATGATGTCCGGCGCGTGGCCGCCACCGGCACCTTCGGTGTGATAGGTGTGGATCGTGCGGCCCTTGAACGCACCGAGGGTGGTTTCGACGAAACCGGATTCGTTGAGGGTATCGGTGTGGATCGCCACCTGCACATCGTACTGATCGGCGACGTTGAGGCAGTTGTCGATGCTCGCCGGGGTGGTGCCCCAGTCCTCGTGCAGCTTGAGGCCGATGGCGCCGGCCCTGACCTGTTCGATCAACGGCTCCGGCAGGCTGGCGTTGCCCTTGCCGGTCAGACCGATGTTCATCGGGAAGGCATCGGCGGCCTGGAGCATGCGCGCCAGATGCCACGGACCGGAGGTGCAGGTGGTGGCGTTGGTGCCGGTGGCAGGTCCCGTGCCGCCGCCGATCATGGTAGTGACACCGCTCATCAGTGCTTCTTCGATCTGCTGCGGGCAGATGAAGTGGATATGCGTGTCGATGCCGCCAGCGGTGAGGATCATGCCTTCGCCGGCAATCACTTCGGTGCCGGCGCCGATGGCGATGGTCACGTCGGGCTGTACGTCGGGGTTGCCGGCCTTGCCGATCGCGGCAATGCGCCCGTCCTTGAGGCCGACATCGGCCTTGACGATGCCCCAGTGGTCGATGATCAGCGCATTGGTGATCAGTGTGTCGACCACTTCGGCGGCGAGCAACTGGCTCTGGCCCTGGCCGTCGCGGATGACTTTGCCACCACCGAATTTCACTTCCTCGCCGTAGGTGGTGAAGTCCTTCTCGACTTCGATCCACAGCTCGGTATCGGCCAGGCGCACCTTGTCGCCGACGGTGGGGCCGAACATGTCGGCGTAGGCTTGACGGGAAATCTTCATGCTGCGTCCTTCAGGAAAATGGTGGTGAGCCATGGACCCTCACCCTAGCCCTCTCCCAGAGGGAGAGGGGATTGATCGCGGTCGTGCGGCTATCGGTGATCGGCTCCCTCTCCCTCGGGAGAGGGCTGGGGTGAGGGGCGGCGGTGCACGCCGATGTCAGAGATCACCCATGATGCGTCCGGCAAAGCCGAACACCCGGCGATGCCCGGCGTAATCGACCAGTTCGATCTCACGGCTCTGCCCCGGCTCGAAGCGCACGGCGGTGCCGGCGGGAATGTTCAGGCGCATGCCGCGACTGGCTGCGCGATCAAAGGTCAGCGCGTCGTTGGTTTCAAAAAAGTGATAGTGCGAGCCGACCTGGATCGGCCGGTCGCCGCTGTTGGCGACTTTCAGGCTGACGGTGCGACGGCCGACGTTGAGTTCGATGTCGCCGGGCTGGATCTGGTATTGGCCAGGAATCATCGCTGGGCTCCTTGCAGGACTTTGTAATAGAGCGCGGTCGGGCGATAGGTGCCGTTCGGGTCGCAGGCGTAATCAGGGATTTCGCCGGCGCGAACGTAGCCCAGCGCCTTGTAGAAATCTTCAGCCGGCGAGCCGGCCTCGGTGTCGAGATAGAGCATGCCGCGCTTGTGCTTGGGCGCTTCGAGTTCCAGCGCCTGCATCAGTTGCTGACCGAGACCGCGGCGCCGGGCGTGTTCGCGCACCAGCAGTTTCTGCACTTCGGCGCGGTTCAGACCGTTGGCTTTCTGGCACAGGCCCAATTGCACACTGGCCAGCATCTGCTCGTCCTTGACCACCACCCACAGCAGCGTGCTGCCCTTGTTGACGTTGTCCTGCACCTCGTCGAAATAGGCGCGCGCCTGCGCGGCATCGAGGTCGGCCATGAAGCCGACGCTGGCGCCGTAACCGACGGCGTCGAGCAGCAGATCAATCAGGCCCTGGCGATAGTGGGCAAAACTCTCAGCGTTGACGCGGCGCAACTGGGCGGCGTTCATCGACATCACTCCTTGTGAACATTCGGCGGCGGTGCGCCGGGGTTGAGGGTCAACTGCATGAAGGTCAGGTCGAGCCAGCGGCCGAACTTGATGCCGACTTGCGGCATCTGCCCGGTGATGGTGAAACCGGCGCGTTCGTGCAGACGGATCGAGGCGGCGTTGCCGCTTTCGATGGCGGCAACCATGACGTGTTTGTCGCAGGTGCGGGCGCGTTCGATCAACGCGTTCATCAGTTGCGGGCCGAGGCCGTTGCCGCGCTGATCGCTGCGCACGTACACCGAATGCTCGACGGTGTGACGGAAACCGTCGAACGGCCGCCAGTCGCCGAACGAGGCGTAACCCAGCACTGCGTTCTGGCTGTCGACGATCACCAGAATCGGGTACGCCTGCAGCTGACGGGCGTCGAACCAGGCCTCGCGGTTGCCGAGGTCGACAGCTTGTTCGTTCCAGATCGCAGTGGTGTTGAGCACGGCGTCGTTATAGATGTCGCGGATCGCCGGCAGATCGGCCCGGGTTGCATCGCGAATCGCATAAGTCATGGCGCGGCCTCAGACGATCGGCTGGTGAACGGTGACCAGTTTGGTGCCGTCAGGGAACGTCGCCTCGACCTGGATTTCCGGGATCATTTCCGCGATGCCTTCCATCACTTGTTCGCGGCTGAGCAGGGTGGTGCCGTAGTGCATCAGCTCGGCCACGGTCTGGCCATCGCGGGCCCCTTCGAGCAGCGCGGCGGAGATGTAGGCCATGGCTTCCGGGTAGTTGAGTTTCACGCCACGGGCCAGCCGCCGTTCGGCGACGAGGCCGGCGGTGAAGATCAGCAGCTTGTCTTTTTCGCGTGGGGTCAGGTCCATTGTTGGAATCCAATATCGGCAGTTAAGAATGATCAGGTCGATCGCGATCTGTAGGAGCTGCCGAAGGCTGCGATCTTTTGATCTTGCTGTTAAAGATCAAGATCAAAAGATCGCAGCCTCGTTTCACTCGTCAGCTCCTACAGGGCAATGCATTTCAGGTGTTCCAGATTCGGGGGGGCATAGCCTCGCGCCCCAGCAGCACAGGCCTTAGCAGTCGCCACAAATCAATCAGCCAGGCGCGGGCTAGCAACGCTTCACCGGCCAGACACCGTGCCACCAGCAACCCCGGCAACTGAGTCAAATCCCCGCGTACCTCATGCCCCAGCGAGCGGCAGCGCTCAAGCAATTCAGCATCGATTTCACCGGTCACCAGCATCGTCGCGAACACCGGTTGCCCATCCAGCCCGATTGGCGAGTCGAGCAAACCATCGTTACCGACAATGCGCTGCCGTTCGTGCCAGAGCAACCGCCCGTCACGGCGTATATCCAGGTGCGCCTGAAAATGCCCGAGGTCGAAACGCTCGCCGCTGGCCGGACGACCCAGCGCCACCACGTCCCAGTAGAACAGTCGCGCATCGCCTTCGAGTTCGATCGTCGTGCTCAACTCGGCCTGCGCGGCGCTGTAGACGATGGTTTCCTGCGGCAGCCATTCCAGGGTCGCGCCGGCAGCAACTTGCAAGTCGAGCTGCTGATACGCCGGCCCACCCGCGCGATACCATTTGGCAGCGCCGGGGCTGGTGATCTGTGCCCAGGCGTCGGGTTCGACGCGGGCGCTGATATCCAGCCGATCGCCGCCAGCGATCCCGCCCGGCGGATGGACGATGATGTGCTGGCAGACTTCGGGGCCTTCCGCGTACAGATGCTTTTGCACCCGCAGTGGGCCGAGGTGGCGGCGCATGACCGGGCGCGTGCAGTCGCCGAAGCGCGCGTAGGCCAGTTCCAGCTCGGCGTGCCAGCTGGGGGTAAACAGGGCAGGTGCAACAATTGAATTCATGGTGTTGTGATTATCGTTAGGAAGCTACAGATTAGACCGCCGCATTAGATTGTGACCAGCCCGCGTACACCCTCGGCCTCCATATTCTCACCGCGACCCTGCTGAACGATCTCGCCCCGGGACATCACCAGGTATTGATCGGCCAGTTCTGCGGCAAAGTCGTAGAACTGCTCGACCAGCAGAATCGCCATGTCACCGCGCGCCGCGAGCTGTTTGATCACCGCGCCGATTTCCTTGATCACCGACGGCTGTATGCCTTCCGTGGGCTCATCGAGAATCAGCAGTCGCGGACGGCTGGCCAGCGCTCGGCCGATCGCCAATTGTTGTTGCTGACCGCCGGACAGATCGCCGCCACGCCGCTGCTTCATTTGTAGCAGCACCGGGAACAGTTCGTAGATGAAACCTGGGACTTCTTTGGCCTCGCTGCCGGGAAAGCGCGACAGACCCATCAACAGATTTTCTTCTACCGTCAGGCGCCCGAAGATCTCACGGCCCTGCGGTACGTAGGCGATACCGGCATGCACGCGCTGATGCGGCTTGAACGTGGTGATCGGTTTGCCTTCCCAGTTCACCGCGCCTTCCTTGGCCGGCAGCAGGCCCATCAGGCATTTGAGCAGGGTGGTCTTGCCGACGCCGTTACGCCCGAGCAGGCAGGTGACTTCGCCAACCTTCACGTCAAAGCTCAGGCCACGCAGGATGTGGCTACCGCCATAGTACTGATGCAGCTTGTCGACTTGCAGCATGTTCGAATTCCTTCTGTTGCACACAGAACCCTGTGGGAGCGAGCCTGCTCGCGAATGCAGACTGACATTCAACATCTTCATCGCCTGATGCACCGCTTTCGCGAGCAGGCTCGCTCCCACAGGTTTTGTATTCGCAAACCTTAGCGGCCGAGGTAAACCTCGATCACCCGCTCGTTTTCCTGCACTTGCTCAAGCGAGCCTTCCGCCAGCACGCTGCCTTGGTGCAGCACCGTGACGTGGTCGGCAATCGAGCCGACAAAACCCATGTCGTGCTCGACCACCATCAACGAGTGCTTGCCCGCCAGCGACTTGAACAATTCAGCAGTGAACTCGGTTTCGGCGTCGGTCATGCCCGCCACGGGTTCGTCGAGCAGGAGCAGTTGCGGGTCCTGCATCAGCAACATGCCAATCTCGAGGAACTGCTTCTGCCCGTGGGACAACAGCCCGGCCTGGCGATTGACCGAGGTGGTCAGGCGAATCGTCTCCAGCACTTCGCTGATGCGGTCCTTCTGCTCGCCGCTCAAACGCGCACGCAAACTGGCCCACACCGACTTGTCGGTCTTCTGCGCCAACTCAAGGTTTTCAAACACGCTCAAGGCCTCGAACACCGTCGGTTTCTGAAACTTGCGGCCGATGCCGGACTGGGCGATCTGCACTTCGCTCATCTGCGTCAGATCCAGCGTTTCACCGAACCAGGCCTTGCCGTGGCTGGGGCGGGTCTTGCCGGTAATCACGTCCATCAGCGTGGTCTTGCCGGCGCCATTGGGGCCGATGATGCAGCGCAGTTCACCGACGCCGATATACAGGTTGAGATTGTTCAGCGCACGGAAGCCGTCGAAGCTGACGCTGATGTCTTCCAGGGTCAGGATCGTGCCATGGCGCGTATCGAGGCCGGGGCCGACGCGCTGGCCGAGGCCGATCGAGTCGCGACTGGTGCCTTCGTCCTTGTTCGGTTCCACGGGAAAGAACGCAGGTTCCAGCATGAATTCCGCACTCGCTGTGACTCTCATTGTTCACCTCGTTTCTTCAGCAGACCGATCACGCCTTTGGGCAGGTACAACGTCACGACGATGAACAGCGCGCCGAGAAAGAACAGCCAGTACTCCGGGAAGGCCACGGTGAACCAGCTCTTCATGCCATTGACCACGCCGGCGCCGAGCAGCGGGCCGATCAAGGTGCCGCGCCCGCCGAGAGCAACCCAGACCGCCGCTTCGATCGAGTTGGTCGGTGACATTTCGCTCGGATTGATGATGCCTACTTGCGGCACATACAGCGCACCGGCCAGACCGCACAACACCGCACTGAGCACCCAGACAAACAACTTGAAACCGCGCGGGTCGTAGCCGCAGAACATCAGGCGGTTTTCCGCATCGCGCAGGGCGGTCAATACCCGTCCGAACTTGCTCTGTGCCAGGCGCCAGCCAATGAACAGACTCGCCACCAGCAACAACACCGTAGCGAGAAACAGCACCGCGCGGGTGCCCGGCTCGGTGATGCCGAAACCGAGAATCGTGCGGAAGTTGGTGAACCCGTTGTTGCCGCCGAACCCGGTCTCGTTGCGGAAAAACAGGAGCATGCCGGCGAATGTCAGGGCCTGGGTCATGATCGAGAAATACACGCCTTTGATCCGCGAGCGGAAGGCGAAGAAACCGAACACCAGCGCCAGCAAGCCCGGGGCCAGCACCACCAGGCACATGGCCCAGAGGAAGCTGCTGGTGCCGCTCCAGTACCACGGCAATTCGCTCCACGACAGAAAGGTCATGAACGCCGGCAAGCCATCGCCAGCGGCCTGACGCATCAGGTACATGCCCATCGCATAACCGCCGAGGGCGAAGAACAGACCGTGGCCCAGCGACAGCAGGCCGGCGTAACCCCAGACCAGGTCCAGCGCGAGGGCGACGATGGCGTAGCAGAGAATTTTGCCGACCAGGGTCAGCGTGTAGGCCGAGACGTGCAGGGCATTGTCCGGCGCGAGCAATGACAGCAGCGGCAGCACGATCAGCAGCGCAAGGATCACACCACCGACCGCGAGCGTGGCTTTCGGCCCGGCCTTTTGTGTAGCCGTGACTAACAGAGGCTGGTTCATCAGTCGATCACCCGTCCTTTCAGTGCGAAGAGACCTTGCGGACGTTTCTGGATGAACAGAATGATCAGCGCGAGGATGAGGATCTTGCCGAGCACCGCACCGATCTGCGGTTCGAGAATCTTGTTGGCGATGCCTAAGCCAAACGCAGCGAGCACGCTACCGGCCAACTGACCGACGCCGCCGAGCACCACCACCAGGAACGAGTCGATGATGTAGCTCTGGCCCAGATCCGGGCCGACGTTGCCGATCTGGCTCAGCGCCACGCCGCCGAGGCCGGCAATGCCCGATCCGAGGCCGAAGGCGAGCATGTCGACGCGCCCGGTCGGCACCCCGCAGCAGGCGGCCATGTTGCGGTTCTGGGTGACGGCACGGACGTTCAGGCCGAGCCGGGTTTTGTTCAGCAGCAGCCAGGTCAGCACTACAACGAACAATGCGAAAGCAATGATGACGATGCGGTTGTACGGCAGCACCAGATTGGGCAGCACTTGAATGCCGCCGGACAGCCATGCCGGGTTCGCTACTTCAACGTTCTGTGCGCCGAATACCAGACGCACCAGTTGAATCAGCATCAGGCTGATGCCCCAGGTAGCCAGCAGGGTTTCCAGCGGCCGACCGTAGAGATGGCGGATGACCGTGCGCTCCAGCGCCATGCCGATGGCCGCGGTGACGAAGAACGCCACCGGCAGCGCAATCAGCGGATAGAACTCGATGGCCTGCGGCGCGTAACGCTGGAACATCAGTTGCACCACGTAGGTCGAGTAGGCGCCGAGCATGAGCATCTCGCCGTGGGCCATGTTGATCACCCCGAGCAGGCCGAAGGTGATGGCCAGACCGAGGGCGGCGAGCAGCAGAATCGAGCCCAGCGACATGCCGCTGAACGCCTGGCCGAGCATTTCGCCGATCAGCAATTTGCGCTTGACCTGAGCGAGGCTGGTTTCGGCGGCGGTACGTACGCCGGCATCGCTTTCCACGCCGGGTTCGAGCAAGCCTTCAAGGCGTGTGCGCGCCAGCGGATCACCGGTTTCACCGAGCAGGCGAACAGCGGCGAGGCGCACCGCCGGATCCGCATCGACCAGTTGCAGATTGGCCAGCGCCAGGCTCAGGGCGGCGTGGACACTTTCATCTTTTTCGCCAGCCAGTTGCTGGTCGAGGAATTTCAGCTGCGCGGGTTTCGCGCTTTTCTGCAATTGCTGTGCGGCAGCCAGACGGATTTTGCCGTCAGCGGCGAGCAGTTGATGGCTGGCCATGGCGGTGTCGATCAGACCCCGCAGGCGATTGTTCAGGCGCAGGGTCTTGCTTTGGCCGTCGATGGTCAGCGCACCTTGTTGCAGGGCATTGAGCAACTCGATACGTGCCGGATCGGGCTGCGCGGCCCAGGCTTCCAGGAGCCTGGCCTGTTGCATCGGGTTGGCCGCGACAAAGTCTTCGGCGTCGCCGGCGTGGGCCAGGAGTGGCAGCAACAGTGCGATGGCGAGCAGTACGCGGTGTATGGCAGTGGGCATTAGTGGTGTCCTGTTCAACCGCCCCCTCACCCTAACCCTCTCCCGGAGGGAGAGGGGACTGACCGAGGTGTCTGGACGATGTGCTGCGGCCTGCGAATTCGAGTCGAACTCAGGGTTTGAAGAGCATGAAGATCGGCTCCCTTTCCCCCTCTCCCTGAGGGAGAGGGCTGGGGTGAGGGGGAAGTCTCATGCTCGCCTCAAAAACTGAATTCGCCTCAGTTGCTCTTCACCGCATAATCCGGCTTCTTGTCGTTGCCCTGAATGAACGGGCTCCACGGTTGCGCGCGGATCGGGCCTTCGGTCTGCCACACGACGTTGAACTGACCGTCGCTCTGGATCTCGCCGATCATCACCGGTTTGTGCAGGTGGTGGTTGGTCTTGTCCATGGTCAGGGTGTAGCCCGATGGCGCGGCGAAGGTCTGCCCGGCCAGCGCTTCGCGAACCTTGTCGACGTCGGTGGACTTGGCTTTCTCGACCGCTTGAGCCCACATGTGGATGCCGACGTAGGTGGCTTCCATCGGGTCGTTGGTCACCGCTTTGTCGGCGCCCGGCAGGTTGTGTTTCTTCGCATAGGCTTTCCAGTCCGCGACGAATTTCTTGTTCGCAGGATTTTCCACGGATTCGAAGTAGTTCCACGCCGCAAGGTTGCCCACCAGCGGTTTGGTGTCGATGCCGCGCAGCTCTTCCTCACCGACCGAGAACGCTACCACCGGCACGTCGGTAGCCTTCAGGCCCTGGTTGGCCAGCTCTTTATAGAACGGCACGTTGGAGTCGCCGTTGACGGTGGAGATGACGGCAGTCTTGCCACCGGCCGAGAATTTTTTGATGTTGGCGACGATGGTCTGGTAATCGCTGTGACCGAACGGCGTGTAGACCTCTTCGATGTCCTTGTCGGCCACGCCTTTGGAGTGCAGGAACGAGCGCAGGATCTTGTTGGTGGTGCGCGGATAGACGTAGTCGGTGCCGAGCAGGAAGTAGCGCTTGGCGCTGCCGCCTTCTTCGCTCATCAGGTATTCCACTGCCGGGATTGCTTGCTGGTTCGGCGCGGCGCCGGTGTAGAACACGTTCGGCGACATCTCTTCACCTTCGTATTGCACCGGGTAGAACAGCAGACCGTTGAGCTCTTCGAACACCGGCAATACCGATTTACGCGACACCGACGTCCAGCAGCCGAACACCACCGCGACTTTGTCCTGGGTCAGCAACTGCCGGCCTTTTTCGGCGAACAGCGGCCAGTTGGAAGCAGGGTCGACCACCACCGGCTCGAGCATCTTGCCGTTCACACCGCCCTTGGCGTTGATCTCGTCGATGGTCATCAGCGCCATGTCCTTGAGCGACGTTTCGGAGATCGCCATGGTCCCGGACAACGAATGCAGAATCCCGACCTTGATGGTCTCGGCGGCCTGGACGGTCCAGGTCATGCCCATCGCGGCAATGGATGCCGTGAGTGTGAAAGCCTTGATCAAACTGCGACGCTTCATTGTGCGATCTCCATGAACATTCGATTTTTTTTGATTGGCAGATGCGGACGACTGAAGGGTGTTTTGCAAGGGCTGTGCCCGGTCGGGATCAGGCAGGAAAATGTCGTGCTAGAGCGCTTGCGCGCTGAAGGCGTGCACCACGAGGGGACGGGTTGCGGGCGGTGGTGCGCAGGGGTGCGCCAGATTGGGGCGCGCGCGGCGCTCGAATGCAGATACAGAAACGATAAACATGTACCACAGCACGGGCGAACCGACGGCCGACACTCATTCGATCGATATCCCGATTTCATTTCGCAGGATTTTTATCATGAATGACGTCCCAGGCCGGCCCGGTCTTGCTGCCACCCACAATGGAAAATCCAGGCTGCCGCCGCTGAGTCCGGCGTTCCTGTCTGAGGAGGACGCGGCCTATTGGGTCCACACACGTCTACCGCGTAAACCGGACCGGGAATATGGCAGCGTGATTCTGCTGCGCCCGGACGGCAGGTTCGTGGCCACTGCACCCACGCCCGGGGATGCCACTTCTTTCGATCTCAGCACTGTGCTCGAACTGGGTATCTCCGGATATTGGCAAGCGCCCTCGGGGTACCGGTTCGTTGCCCATCTTCACAGCCATGTGGCTCTCTACGAGGTTGTCAGTGCCGCCTGGCCGGAACTGGACGAAAGGCGTCGGCGACTCTTCGTCAACTTTTTCTCGCTCAAGGATTTCAAGACGGCCATCGATCTGCGCGCCGAGTTTCCCGGTGCCTATATTTCCGGCCCCGATGGGACCTTGCTGAAATATTCGCCCAGTGGTTCACAAGCGGAGCTCGACAGTTATCGGTTATATGGCGAGCAATCACGCTCTGGGCAGAAATCATGGGCGATCAACATCATCGATACCATCATCCGACTTGCCTCGGTCGGTGAACTGAAGGTCATCGTTTCCAATGCCGACTGGGGCCATTCAGTGGGCGTGGTGCCGCTGGACTGGCAACCGGGTCAGGGGTTTTCCACGGGTACCCCGAGCGAGCCACCGCTGATGACCCGGGTCTGTGTCAACGCCGAGCGCGCAGTGCTCGCCGCATTGAAATCCACCGGCGCGCAAACCGCCGGGCTGCTGCTGAAAAAAATCACCGGGGAAGAATATGTCGCGACCCATGCGCGCCCGGCCGGACTCGCTGCGTGGGATCCCGAGCAGATCTTTCCCGCGGATGCCCAAGGGCAATTGCAACTGCCGCGGGGCTATCTGCTGGAGGGCTTTTACTTCGCATCACGCCCCGACCCTGCGCAGTTTCCAGCCGCGCAACCTTGGCTATACGAGAACTTTTTCACCCCGCAGGAAATCGCCATCGGCATCGAAGCCTTTGGTCGCAGTAAACACCTGGCAAAGGTTGGGGGGGCGCTGTCGCTGTACATGCGCGCGCAGGATCATTCGATGTTGAGGTACTGCTTCAGCGACCAGCCGATCGAGGCGGCATTGAGCGTCGTGAACGCCGACGCCACGGTCAGCGATAACGGCGTGCAGGCCAGGTTGCTGGCCGGCACGCTGAGTCCGCGTGAGTTCGTCTCGATGCTGGTATTGGCCGGCAGGCTGGAGGTAGTGCGGGGCAGTGCGCTCTGGGCGAACCTGGGCGCGGTGAGTCTGCAGTGGCAGCCGTTCGCCAACTTCCCCTGGCCGGTGTTGAGTCGGGATTTCCGGCGCGCTGACGATGCCGCCCTGCATGCCCATGAGCAGCTCGGCAGCCGTCGCGATCGGCAGCACGGCGGTTATGTTTTCCAGCGCAGCGATCAACGCTTTGTCGTGACCGAGCCGTTGCCGGCGGACATCGACAGGCTGAGCCAGGGGCGACTTTTTCCCCAGGACAATCAGGGTCGCCCGGTATTTCCGGACGACCACCGGTTATATGCGCGTTATGTCTGTCACGTGGCGCTGTCGCAACTTGATCCGGTGCATGTCCGCTATTTGCGCTGGACATGGGAAGAAGCGGTGCTGAGTCAGCAGATGCTGAGTGTCGATGAAATGCGCCAGACCTTGCTCGATCGCGCGATTGTGTACTGTTCCGGTGCCGGCAATAGCCTGATCAGATTCGAGCCCTCGGCAACCGCGCAGGCCAGCGACCTGGCCCAACGCCTCGGCACTCGCCAGCAGCCGGGCTGGTTGGCCAATGAGCTGGAAAGAGGCAGCAAGCGGCCGCAGGATTTTGTCCGCGAACAGGCGCAGGCGGGCCAACTGGTCAATCTGATCGACCATCCACTGTGGGGCTATCGCGGTCAGATCAAGCCCGACGGTTACCTGCCGGTGGCTTTCCCGGCTGTCCCCGCCGAGCCCGAGAGGCCGCAGACCACGCTGCCGGCGCCTTCATTGCCGCAACCTTCTTTGCCGCCGTATCCGTCGCCGGCAACCCCTCTGCCCGCCGCTACGGTAATGCCATGGAAACGCCCTGAGAGGGTGCTCTTCGGTGCGGTTTTCGCTTCGGCGGACGATGTGGCCGTGAGTCAGTGCGCTGCTGACCGGCGCTTGCACAGCGAAAACCGAGCGTGGTTCGGTTTTATCCTCAAGCACAACGATCGGGAAGAGTACATCGGCACCGAACTGATTCCCGTGAATGACTCCGGCGACAACCTGTTTCGCCTGGCGTCGGTGTTTGGCTCCCGAACAACGCCCCCCTGGCATGAATACCCGGATGGCTTCGATCTGCATGCCGGTTTTTATTCGCACCGGCGTGTCGAGGATCCTTCGCGCGATCCTGCGGACTGGCTTGGGCATTTTTTTGTTTCACCCGATACCCTGGCCGTGGCGATGTACTTGTCGCCCCGGCGCCCGGTCATCACCTCTGGCCTGCACAAGACACTGTTCATCGCGACAGGCGACGATGCCCTGCTGAAATATGTGCGCAGCAGTTCCGGCAAGTTGTTCCATGACGAGAGCTCGCAACAGACGCTCGAATCGCTCAAGGACGATCTTGCTGCGCAACGGTTGCTACCGTCGGATCTGGTCCATGTCGTGGCCGAGAGTGGCCAACTGAGCGTGCTGCGAACCAGCCTGTGCTGGGACCGTCCGGGCATCGTCAAGAAAACCTGGCAGCCCTTTGCAAATCTTGAGCGGCGCGCCCTCGGCCCGGTTTTTCGCAGTGCCGATGATGCGGCAGTTCACGCCCGATCGCTTGTGCCGGACGTCACGGAAAAAATCTGGGGAGGGCTGATTCTGGAAAGGCTCGACGGCCTGTACGTCGCCACGACGCCAGTGGAAGTCACCCGGGAAAATTTCGACAGCACGCAGATCATCGCCGATGAAAGCCGCTCCGCTGGACTGTTTCCGGAAGGCTGTCGGATCGTTGCGCGTTACCGTTCCAGAGTTGCACGGGAACTGTCGGTCGCCTTCTCGTCCATGGAAAAACGGATTTATCTGAACATGCTCTCGGTCGAGACGTTGTATTCGGCTTTTACGCGCAAGCCGGTGCACGATGAATACCTGTTCGCGCCGGACGGAGCGACGATTCGCTATCAGCCGGGACTGTGGGAGCGCTTGCGCGCCGATCTGTCGATTGCGCTGACCGCAAACAATACGCTGCCCGACTCGTTGAACGGCGAGGTCATCAAGCAGCGCCTCTACAGCGGCGCATTGAAACCGATTGCCTGGATCGACTCGCTGGCCAGAACAGGCTATTTGCAAGTCGTCACCGGCAGTGACCTGTGGGGCCTGCCTCGGCAAGTATCGCGCTGGGTGCCGTTCTCGACCGATCTGCAGGCCGGGTCGGATTACAGCAAAGCCGTCACTGAGTCGGTGTGCAGCCCGTTATTCCTTCAGGCGGAGGCAGCCGCCCGATACGTGCATGAGCTGGCGGTGAGCCGGGATGCGCAGACCTTTGGTGTCGTTCTGCGCTCGGCCGAGGGTCTGTTTCTTGCCAGTCTGCCGCTGACGACGCAACGCTCGGCGTTGGCGCTGGACCGGGTGTTCGAGCAAGGGCGACTGCCTTCAGGCTATCTGCTCGATTCCATCTACTTGCGTGCCGCTCTGCCGCCATTGGCCGCGCAGTCCGGGGATATCCGGCATGTGCTGCTTTCGCCCGGCGATGTCCAGCAGGCCTGTAGACGGGCCTCTACGCCGCAGGGCTACCGGCCGATCTACTTCTCCTGCGCCGACGGTGCACTGTTGAAGCTGCAACTGCACGCGTTCGAGCCTGGCACGTTTTACGACGGCTTCGGGCAGATCCAGTTGCGCCCCAACGCCTTTGTCTCGATGGAGCAGGCCGCAGACGATGAGCGCGACATCGCCAAGGGGACGTTCAGCATGGTCGATTACATCAAGCGCATGGCCCGTGCCGGTGAGCTTGATGTGATTGAAACCAGTGCTTGCTGGTCGCGTCATGGGCGGGTGGATGAAAGCTGGCAGCCGGGCCTTGCCGATACGTCGCGCATGCTTCGCTGGCAACACCATCCGGTTCCGGCACTGGGGCCGATTTTTCAGCATCCCGACGATGCGGCTCGCTATGCCCAGCATCGGACTGACAGGGAAACGCTCGGCCGGACCGGTTATGAGGGGGCGATTCTTGCGGAAAAGACGCGGCAGCGCTTTGTGCCGCTGGAGCCGATTGCCTGGTTCGGCAATGAGGAAAACCTGCGTCTGCGGCTCTACCGTACCAGCGCAGACCCGGCGACCGACTGGCGTCGGCCGGTGCCACGCTTCCCTGACGGATACGCCGTGGTGGCCAGCCACCAATTCAGCCTGTCGGGCAACACCCTGTTGGTCGTCGACAGCGAACAGATTCGCAATAATTTCGCCGATCCCGCGCAGGTGCACGCACACACCCATGAACTGAAAAACCAGGGTTTCGATATCCGTGCCTATTACTACTCGACGCCCGGCCATGAGTTGCTCAAATACACGCCTGTGTACTCGGACGCCGAACAGGATCTGTTGCTGACCCGGTCAATCGTTTATGAAAACGGGGAATGGATCAGCCCCCTGACGCCTGGGCAATTTGTCTCGCGGCTCATGCAACTGGGCGAGCTTCAGGTGTTGGTGGCAGGCCAGTACTGGCGCCATACCGGGCGCCTGGGCAGCGGTTGGCGCACCCGTCGCCAACAGCCCTCGGCTCGAGGCACCGTGCGGATCAGAGATGAACTGTAAATCGAACGCCATGTCGGGCGCGGGCCATCGAGCCCGCGCCGCGAGATCACTGGGGCTGGCCGGCGGTGCGCTGGCTCAATCGCGGCAGCAGGAAACGATCCAGCAACCACACCACCACCAGCGAGGCGCCTACCAGCGGAAACACCACCGCCAGCACCAGCATGATCGCCACGCCGGTTTTCCACTTTGGCAGGTCATGACGCAGCGGCGGTACGCCGAACTTGCCTTCGGGGCGACGCTTCCACCAGATCACCACACCGCTGACGGCGCTGAGCAGGATCATCAGGCAGATCAGCAGCACGACGATCTGATTGAAGGTGCCGAACATCTTGCCTTCGTGGAGCATCACGCCGATTTCGGTCGCGCGAGCAACCGTGCCGTAGTGTTCGAAGCGCACATCGGCGAGGACCTTGCCGGTGTACTGATCGACGTGCAGGGTGGCATCGTTGCGCGGGTCGTCGGCGAATACGGCGATGGTGAACACGCCGGTGGCGGTGGTTGGCAGGGTGATGCTATAGCCGGGTTCGACCTTGCGCTCGCTGGCGATGTTCTGCACCTCCTGCAGACTGATCGCGGGAGCCGCGGGGCCGGCGTGGGCGTTGCCGTGGTTCATGTGTTCGGCGTGGTCGCCGGACATGGGCATCGGCGTGTTTTCCATCGCCCATGGCACGGTCTGGCGAGTGGCGCTGTTGAGGCTGCGCGCTTCGATGTCGGAGGTTGGCACGTTGTTCCACATCGCGGCGGGAAACACGTTCCACACCTGCGCGTACTGCTTGCCCCAGAAACCGGTCCAGGTCATGCCGCTGAGCAGCATCACCAACAGCAACGTCGCGCCCCAGAAACCGCTGACCGCATGCAGATCGCGCCACAACACCCGACCGCGGCTGCTCAGGCGCGGCCACAGAATGCCCGCCGCCTGACCACGCGGCCACCACAGAAACAGGCCCGACACCACCAGTACCACGCCCCAGCCAGCGGCCATTTCGATCAGCCGATCACCGACGGTGCCGATCATCAATTCGCCATGGATCGCCCGGGCGATGGCTTGCAGATTCTGCTTGGCGTCCTGCTCGCCGAGGATGTCGCCGTGATACGGATCGACAAACACGTTGAGTTCGTGCCCGGCATTCTTCACCACGAATTGCGCGCTGCGTTCGGCATTCACCGGCGGCAGGTACTGGGTGACCTGGCCTTGCGGATAAGCGTTTTTCACCCGTTGCAGCAAGTCATCGGCCGGGACCGTGTGGTGACCGGCCGGCACTTCGAGCAGGCTGCTGTACATCAGCGCGTCGAGCTGCGGTTTGAACAGATAGATGATCCCGGTCAGGGCCAGCATCACCATGAAGGGCGCGACGAACAGGCCGGCATAGAAATGCCAGCGCCAGGCCAGGTTGTAGAAATTGGGTTGAGGCTTTTGCATCACGTGTGCTCCGCTGGGCTTGGTTCTTTTCGCTATTTGTCTGGACTGCCTGTTCGTGGCGAGGGAGCTTGCTCCCGCTGGCCTGCGAAGCAGGCTCTGGCTCTGCAAATCAAGAGAGGGCCGCTACGCGCCCCAGCGGGAGCAAGCTCCCTCGCCACAGGGCAGTGTTCACACCAGGAATTTCTCGTGGCGTGTCAGAAACTCATATCCACTTTGGTCCAGAGCGTTCGCCCCGGTTCATTAATTGCCTGCGGGTCATTGGCCGGGTAGCCGAACCCGGCATTGCCGGCCAGGTTCAAGTGCTCGGCATAAGCCTTGCCGAACAGGTTGTCGACGCCGCTGCTGACCTTCCAGTGCTTGTTGATGCGGTACGCGCCGTTGAGCGAGAACACACCGAAGCCCGAGCTCTGGTCGTAGTCCTTGCCGACTACGTTGCCCTTGTTTGCGTCGATGCGGTGCTGCGCGGCGACCACCCGCCACAGCGCCCCGGCACTCCAGTTGTCTTCGCTGTAGGTCAGGCCGAAACGCGCGTCCAGCGGTGGCATTTGCGGGAGCGCCGAGCCGTCGCTGCTGTTCTTGCCCCAGGCGTAGGCCAGCGTTGCGTCGGCCTTCCAGTGTTCGCTGAGGTTGTAGGCGGCGCCGAGTTCGCCGCCCATGATCCGCGCGTCGATGTTCTCGGCGCGCGAAGTGCTCATACCCATCATTCCCGGCGTGTAGTCGAAAAGGATGTAATCGCGGACCACGCCGACATAGCCCGATGCCCAGGCTTCGAGGTCGGCGCTTTTGTAATTGACGCCGAAATCCAGCTGGGTGGTTTTTTCCGGTTTGATCGAGTCGAAAGCATTGACCGTACCCGTCGGGCCGGCGTCTGGCGAAAACAGTTCCCAGTAGTCCGGGAAGCGTTGCGCGTGGCCGAGGCCTGCGTAAAGCGTGGTCGGGCTGTCAGCCAAGTCATGCTCATAGCGCACGAAGCCGCTGGGCAGCGTATCGGCGCGGGTGTCGTCAGCGGTCGGGTTGGGCCGCGACATCATCCCCGACCCGGTGGTCTGGCGATAATCCCTGGCCGAAGCGCGATCGACCCGCGCGCCACTGATCAGGCGATCACGCTCGGCGGCGTACCAGGTCATTTCGCTGAACACGCCGTAATTGTGGAAGTCTGCGTCCTTGCTGTACGGCAGATCCTTGTAGGTATCGACGCCCATCGCACTGCGCTCGCGGTGCTCATTGGTCTGCGCATCCAGCCCGGTGATCAGCTGAATATCCGCCCAACGCCAGGTCGCCTTGATCCGCGCGCCGAGGGTGCGCCGGTCGACGTTGGACGCCATGGGGCCGGCCATCATCCCGGTGCCGGACGGTGTGCGCAGGGTGTAGTTGTCCATTACATGGTCGGCGTAGTTGTAGTAGACCTGCGCCTCGAGTTTTTCCAGCACATCGGTGATATCGGATTTTTCAAAGCGCAGGCCAAGGCTTTCGCGCAGGAACTGCGAGCCGTCCATGCCACGCCCGGCATACCGCGCCTCACCATCGCCCTTGCCGGCGGTGAGCTCGATCAGGGTGTCGGCATCCGGCGTCCAGCCCAGCGCGATATCACCGTTCCATTTGTCGTAGCGCGAGGCGACGACGTCGTTGTTGCCGTCGCGGTAATCGTCGGAATGCGCGGTGTTGCCGATCACCCGCATGTAGCCCAACGCACCACCGGCAGCGGCGTCGATCACCTTGTCGAAACGACCGTGGGAGCCGGCCAGCACGCTGGCGTTCACCCGCGTGCCGAGTTCGCCGAAGCGCTCCGGCTCGCGCTCGAACAGCACCGTGCCCGCCGACGCGCCGGGGCCCCAGAGCACAGTTTGCGGGCCTTTGATCACCGTGAGTTTGTCGTAGGTTTCCGGGGAGATGTACGAAGTCGGCGCATCCATTCGGCCCGGGCAGGCGCCGAGCATCATGCTGCCGTTGGTGAGGATGTTCAGCCGCGAGCCGAACATCCCGCGCAGCACCGGATCGCCGTTGGTGCCGCCATTGCGCACCAGAGCGAAGCCGGGAATGCTCTTCAGATAGTCACCGCCGTCACTGGCCGGCACCGGTTGGCGCGGGTCCTTGGGATCGGTGACGATCGTCAGTGGTGAGCTGGGGGCGATGGCAGTAATCACCGTCGGACTCAGTTCTTGCGGGTGGCCGGCATGCTCATCGGCCTGGGCCAGCGGTGTCAGCAATACGCCGCAGAGGACGGCGCTGGCGTGCCCGAATCGCATCCGCGATCGGTTCAGGGTAAAAGGCGCGCGGGCGGATTCCGCGCAGGGAACAGCAGTAAACCTGGACATGACAATTTCCATCGAACAGTCGTAAACACCACGGCCGACAGCCTGAAACTGTCTTCTCAACCGTGTGCAATCAGAGGTGCGTGTTTACGTGGCGACGGGCGGGGCGCGGGTGCGGGCGCCGGGGAAGAAGGGTTGGCGGGCGTGGCCCAAACGCGGGGAGGGTGGGGTGAAGGTATTGGGTGGCGGGATGTTGAAAGCGATGAAATCGCCACCGCCGGTCAGCGCCGGGCAATTGAACAGCAGGCTGCAGTAACCGCACTTTTCCCACAGCACGTGATGCGAGGATTGCGGCGGGCAGTGCTCTACCGAGGGCTTGGCGTCATGGCTGCTGTGGTCCATGCCGGGCATGTCCATCGACATGTCCATGCTCATTGGCATCGATGTCGAGGCGTGCTGATCCATCGGCATCGACTGAGAAATCAGTGGGCCGATGAAGATCATCAACATGGCGAACAGGGCGATCCAGCTGCCACGCGTCAGCGCTTGAGTCTGACGGTGGTGCGGGGCGGGCCTGGCGCGCAAAGGACGCATGGGCGGAGTCAGCCGGGTCGGTTACTGAGCGTGCACGTGGGCCTGGGTGGATTCCGGCGGTTTCTTCTGCACGGCGACATCGACCGTGACATCGCCGGCCTTCTCGAAATGCAGGGTCATCGGGAAGCGCTTGCCATCGCTGAGCAGGCTGCGATCGCTCAGGTTGAGCAACATGACGTGGTAAGCCATCGGCGCAAACGTCACGGTGCCGCCAGGTGGAATATCCACGCCTGGAACCTGCTGCATTTTCATCAGGTCGCCCTGCATCACGTGCTCGTGCAGTTGTGCGTCGGCGGCAATCTTCGAGTCGACGCTGAGCAGGCGATCGGCGCTTTTGCCGGTGTTGTGAATGATGAAATAGGCGGCAACGGTCGGCGCATTCGGCGGCAGTTCCTGTGACCACGGATGGGCGATTTCCAGCGCACCGGCCTTGTATTCGTGGGCATGGGCGAAGCACGCCGGCAAAAGCAGCGCAGCGAGGACGAAGAGTTTCTTCAACATGGCAGTTCTCCAGAACGATTTGAAACGCGGATTTATGGCGCGAACAAATCAGACCAGAGGGGATGCACGGGGATTGAGACTCGGCCATTGCTGGCGCGGAGCGAGGGCTTGCAGGGCGACGGGGGCAACGCTGCGGTTACTTTCGAATCGCGCGAAATACAACTGCGGCGAATGCCCCGGCAGCGCCAGCAGTGGCGCCGAGCCTGAGCAGCACCAGCAATGCTGCATGTTCGAATGGCTATCGTTTTGCGGGGCCTTTTGATCTGTGGCGCCGATGTCGATCGCCACCATCTTCATGCCGCTGCCGGTGCAGAAACTGCTCCAGAGGATCTGCTCGGCGGGGTCGCCGCCCGCCTGCGCCATCGCCCCGCTCAGCGGCATGGCGAGCATGTTGAACAGCACTGCAAAGCAGGCGATCCAGGCAAATGCTAACCGGCGTCGGTTCATGGGACAGGTCCGTTGGGTGGGCGATCAGGCGCGGCTATTTAGCCTGATCAGGGCCGATAAGTAAAAAAGCGTCCTGCGGTCTGGTGTCGCAGTGCGCCGTTGAAAAGAGTGTAGCCACTTGGATTTGCAGTGCCAGACCTGACGTCTTCGCGGGCAAGCCCGCTCCCACAGGTTTTGTGGCTGCGCACAGCTATCAGCAACATCCACGGTTCCTGTGGGAGCGAGCCTGCTCGCGAAAGCGATTTGTCAGGCACTAATGGGCTGTCGGTGCTGACGTCTTCGCGAGCAGGCTCGCTCCCACGACGGGACGTGCCGATTCAGAGGGAGAGGGCAGCGAGGATATCGTCAACCGAGGCAAACTCCCGATCAACCCCCGGCAACCCCGGCCGCTTCAACACCAGCACCGGCACGCCACGCTCACGCGCCACTTCCAGCTTCGGCTCGGTCGCGGTGCTGCCGCTGTTCTTGCTGATCAGTACGTCGATCTGCCGGCGCTCGAACAGCGCTCGTTCATCCTCAAGCAGAAACGGCCCTCGGGCGCCGATCACTTCGCAGCGTTCATTGCCGGGGTAAACGTCGAGGGCGCGCAGGGTCCAGAACTGGTGGGCGGGGATTTCGTCGAGGTGTTGCAGTGGTTCGCGGCCGAGGGTGAACAGCGGGCGGTGGAAGGGTTCTAGGGCTGTGATCAGCTCGGGCCAGTCACTCACCTCGCGCCAGTCATCGCCTGCTTGCGGCTGCCATGCTGGGCGCCGTAGGGCCCAGCAGGGAATGCCGGCGAGCTGTGCCGCGCGGGCGGCGTTAGCGCTGATTTGTGCGGCGTACGGGTGCGTAGCGTCTAGCAGCAGATCGACACTTTCATCAGCGATGAACTGCGTCAGTCCCTCAGCGCCGCCATAACCGCCGACCCGAACCTGGCAGCTCAAGTCGCTCGGCACCCGGCCAACACCGGCGAGGCTGTAGATATGTTCTGGCCCGAGCGTGCGGGCAATCGCCAGCGCTTCAGTCACACCACCGAGCAACAAGATCCGTTTCATGCAAACCCTCCGGCGTGCCCGACGATCCCGCCCTGGCGATCGATCGCAAACACCTCGACCTGCACCTGCGCAGGCACGACGCTGCGGGCGAAATTCAACGCATGGCGACACACTTCATCACCCAAAGCGATCCCCGCCGCACTGGCCATGGCCAAGGCCTGTTGGCTGGTGTTGGCCGCGCGAATGCCTTGCTGCAACGCCGCGTCCGCGCCAATCGCCGCCGCCCACTCGGCCAGTTGCGGCAAGTCGATGCTCGAATGCCGTGAGTGCAGATCCATATGCCCGGCGGCCAGTTTGCTGATCTTGCCGAAGCCGCCGCACAGGCTGAGTTTATTCACCGGCACCTTGCGCAGATGCTTGAGTACCGCGCCGACGAAGTCGCCCATTTCGATCAGGGCGATTTCCGGCAGGTTGTAGACCCGGCGCATGGTGTCTTCGCTGGCGTTGCCGGTGCACGCGGCGATGTGCAGGTAACCGTTGGTTTTCGCCACGTCGATGCCTTGATGAATCGAGGCGATGTAGGCAGCGCAGGAAAATGGCCGGACGATGCCGCTGGTGCCGAGGATCGACAGGCCGCCAAGAATGCCCAGCCGTGGATTCATGGTTTTCAGCGCCAGTGCCTCACCGCCCTCGACATTGACGGTGACCTCGAAGCCGCCGTGATAACCGGTTTCGGCGGCGAGCAGGGTCAGGTGATCGCTGATCATTTTGCGCGGCACCGGATTGATCGCCGGCTCGCCGACAGCCAGTACCAGTCCTGGGCGGGTCACCGTGCCGACCCCGGCGCCGGCATTGAAACGGATCCCCGCTTCGTCCAGCAAGCGCACTCGTGAATAGAGCAAAGCACCGTGGGTCACATCGGGGTCGTCGCCAGCGTCCTTGATCGTGCCGGCCTCGGCGCCGTTCTCGCTCAGGCGGCAGAACTCCAGACGCATCTGTACCTGTTTGCCCTTGGGCAAGGTGATCTGCACTGCGTCGGCGCCGACGCCGGTGAGCAACAGGCGCGCCGCGGCGAGGCTGGTCGCGGTGGCACAGCTGCCGGTGGTGAGGCCACTGCGCAGGGGCGCGGGTTGTTCGGCGGTTTCGTCACGCATCGAGGGGTTTGACCAATTCCAGCAGGGTGATCGGCAGTGCCTGACGCCAGGTGTCGAACTCGCCGAGCGGCTGCGCCTGAGCGACATGAATGCGCGTCAGCTCGCCGCCGTAACGTTCGCGCCAGTGCATCAGGGCGACTTCGCTTTGCAGCGTCACGGCGTTGGCGACCAGACGGCCGCCGGGCTTGAGTTGTTCCCAGCAGGCTTCGACCACGCCTTCACGGGTGACGCCGCCGCCGATGAACACAGCGTCCGGACGTTCAAGGCCATGCAGCGCTTGCGGTGCCTTGCCGCGAATCAGATGCAGGCCGGGCACGCCCAGCGCATCGCGGTTGTGTTCGATCAATTGCTGGCGGCCCGCGTCGGCCTCAACCGCGATGGCGCGACAGCTCGGATGGGCGCGCATCCATTCGATACCGATCGAGCCGCTGCCGGCGCCGACATCCCAGAGCAGTTCGCCGGGCGTCGGTGCCAGACGGGCGAGGGTGATGGCGCGCACGTCGCGCTTGGTCAACTGGCCGTCGTGACGGAATGCCGAATCGGGCAAACCGGCGAGCCGCGACAGGCCGGCAACACCGGGCTCGGCCAGGCACTCGATAGCGATGACGTTGAGATCGGCAACGGGCGGGTTGTCCCATTCACTGGCGCGGCGGTCGATGCACCGCTCGGCCTCGCCACCCAAATGCTCCAGCACACTCAGGCGACTGGCGCCGAAACCGCGCTCGCGCAGCAGTTGCGCGACGGCGGCAGGGCTGCTGCCGTCATTGCTCAGCAACAACAGACGCACGCCGCTGAACAGGTGCGCATTGAGCGCCGCCAGCGGCCGCGCCACCAGCGACACAACCGTCACCTCCTGCAGCGGCCAGCCCAAGCGCGCCGCCGCCAATGCGCACGACGAAGGCGCGGGAATGATCGACATCTCGGCGCTCGGCACCAGACGCGCCAGACTGGCACCGACGCCGTAGAACATCGGATCGCCGCTCGCCAGCACGCAAACGGGCTCGCCACGGGACTCAAGCACCAGCGCGAGAGAAAACGGGCTGGGCCACGACTGCCGCTCGCCGCCAATGCACGGCGGCAGCAAATCCAGTTGCCGCTGGCCGCCGACGATCCGCGAAGCGCCCATCAGGGCACGCCGGGCATTCTTGCCCAGGCCCTTGAAGCCGTCCTCCCCAATTCCCACGATCGTCAGCCAGGGTGACATCTATATTCCTCTAAACGTGCCGTTCCGACGGGCAGACTTTTCATGCCGCCGGACAAAGCAGGCATAATACCGCGCCTTCGCCCGCGAAGCGCTTCTGCCACGCAACCGGTCAGCCCCTTGAACGAACGCCCGATGTCCACCGCCTTACGCCCCTCGGCCTGCCCGGGGTTGCTGCGTATCGTCCAGGCACTGGACGGCGGTATCTGTCGGATCAAACTCGATGGCGGTTCGATCAGTGCCGATCAGGCCGATGCGGTGGCCGCTGCCGCCGAGCAGTTCGCCAGTGGCGCGATCGAGGCGACCAATCGCGGCAATCTGCAGATTCGCGGAATCGGTGCGCAATCGGCGGCGCTGATCGAGCGCTTGCTCGCCGCTGGGCTGGGGCCAAAAACCGCCGCCGGCGATGATGTGCGCAATCTGATGCTCAGCCCGACCGCCGGGGTCGATCAGCAGTTGTCGATCGACACGCGTCCGCTCGCCGAACAGATCCTCGACACCTTGCAAAGCCATCCGCGCTTCCACGAACTGAGCGCCAAGTTCGCCGTGCAGCTCGATGGTGGTGAAGCGCTGGCGATGCTCGAACATCCCCATGACCTGTGGCTGTCGGCGTGCGAGCGTGATGGCGAAATCCTCTGGGCATTCGGTCTGGCCGGTTGCCCGACCGATCGCCCGCTCGGCGCCGTGACCCTGGACAACGCTCACGCGCTGGTGGTCGCGGTGCTGGAGTTGTTCCTCGACCTGGCCCGGCCAGAGCAAACACGGATGCGCCATCTGCTCGATGAGTTGCCGAGGCTCGCGTTTCTTGAATCGTTGCGCGAGCGCGTATCGGTCAAGGCGATCAGCGATTGGCAGCGCCCGACGTCGGCAGATGCGCTGTACATTGGCGCCCGGCAGCAAAACACGACGGATCGTTTTTACATCGGCGCGGTGCCGCCGCTTGGACGACTCGATCCGCTGATGCTACGCGGCGCGGCGCAACTGGCCCGTCAATTTGGCGATGGCAGCCTGCGCTTTACGCCATGGCAAAGCCTGCTGTTGCCGAACGTGAACGTCACTGAGACCGAGCAAGTGCTTGAGCAGTTACGGGCGTTGGGCCTGTTGACGACCGAAGCCGAACCGCTGGCCCGGCTGATCGCCTGCACCGGTGCCGATGGCTGCAGCAAAGGCCTGGCCGACACCAAGCAGGACGCCCGGCAACTGGCACCTTTGCTGCCCGAAGGACTGCGCGTGCACCTGTCAGGCTGCTCGCGCTCCTGCGCCGCCGCTCACTGCGCGCCAGCCACGCTGCTGGCCGTTGCCCCCGGTCATTACGACCTCTATTTTCGCGATGCAGCACAGCCCGGTTTCGGCTCGCTGCACGCCTGCAACCTTACTATTGAAGCGGCCGCGACCCTGCTCGACGCCCGCTCCCGGAGCCCCCTTGATGCTTGATTACATCCGCGACGGTCAGGAGATCTATCGCAACTCCTTCGCGATCATTCGCCGCGAGGCCAATCTGGCGCGCATCCCCGCCGATCTGGAAAAACTCGCGGTGCGGGTGATCCACGCGTGCGGCATGGTCGAGGCCGTCGACGGTATGCAGTTTTCCGAAGGCGCGGGCAAGGCCGGGCGCGATGCGTTGGCGGCCGGTGCGCCGATTCTCTGCGACGCGCGCATGGTCTCCGAAGGCGTGACCCGCACCCGTCTGCCGGCCAACAATCAAGTGATCTGCACCTTGCGCGACGACAGCGTGCCGGAGCTTGCTCGCGAGCTGGGCAACACCCGCTCGGCCGCGGCGCTGGAGCTGTGGCGCCCGCACCTTGCAGGCAGCGTCGTGGTGATCGGCAACGCGCCGACCGCGCTGTTCTACCTGCTGGAAATGCTCGACGCCGGCGCGCCGAAACCGGCGCTGATTCTTGGCTTCCCGGTGGGCTTCGTCGGCGCTGCCGAATCGAAAGCGGCGCTGGCTGCCGACAGTCGTGGCGTGCCGTTCGTGATCATGCAAGGCCGCCTGGGTGGCAGCGCCATGGCCGCCGCCGCCGTCAATGCCCTCGCCACGGAGATCGAATGATGCAGGCCAAAGGACGTCTGATCGGCCTTGGTGTCGGCCCCGGTGATCCGGAACTGATCACCGTCAAAGCCTTGCGCCTGTTGCGCGAATCGCCAGTGGTCGCGTACTTCGTGGCCAAGGGCAAGAAGGGCAATGCGTTCGGGATCATCGAGGCGCACCTGGTCGAGGCGCAGAATCTGCTGCCGCTGGTGTACCCGGTGACCACCGAGGCGTTGCCGGCTCCGCTGTCGTACGAACAGGTCATCAGCGATTTCTACGACGAAGCCGCGGTGGCGGTGGCCGAACATCTGGATGCCGGCCGTGACGTGGCGGTGATCTGTGAAGGTGACCCGTTCTTCTACGGTTCCTACATGTATCTGCACGACCGCCTCGCCAGCCGTTATGAGGCTGAAGTGGTGCCCGGCGTGTGCTCGATGCTCGGCGGCGCTTCGGTGCTCGGCGCGCCGCTGGTGTATCGCAATCAGAGCCTGTCGGTGCTCTCGGGCGTGCTCCCCCATGAAGAGCTGAAACGGCGTCTGGCCGATGCCGATGCGGCGGTGATCATGAAGCTGGGGCGCAATTTTCCCAAGGTGCGTCAGGTTCTGGAAGAACTCGGCCTCGCCGAGCGCGCGCTGTACGTCGAACGGGCAACCATGGCCAATCAGAAGATCGTGCCGATGGATCAGGTCGAGCCGATGTCCTCGCCATACTTCTCGCTGATCATCGTCCCGGGCGAACGGTGGCAAGGGTGATGACGCACTCGACACCCGCCATCGTTATCCTCGGCCAGGGCAGTCTCGCGACGGCACGGCGGATTCAGCAGGTCTATCCGGCGGCGCAGATCCACGGCCTCGCCGGGCGGGTTGAAGGCGCTGATTGCCTGTATCAGGAATTCGGCGCGACCCTGCGCGCGTTGTATCAGCAGGACACGCCGATCATTGCCCTGTGCGCGGCCGGCATCGTCATCCGCACCCTGGCGCCGCTGCTGCTGGAGAAGGGCGCCGAACCGGCGGTGCTGGCTGTCGCTGAAGACGGCAGCGCTGTGGTGCCGCTACTTGGCGGGTTGGGCGGAGTGAATGTCATGGCCCGGGAGATCGCGGCGGCGCTGCACGTGGCGCCGGCAATCACCACCAGCGGGGAATTGCGCTTTGGCACCTGCCTGCTCAATCCGCCCAGTGGTTATGCGCTGGCGGATCTGGAATCGGGCAAACGCTTCGTCTCCGACCTGCTCGCCGGGCACAGCGTGCGTATCGAAGGCGCGGCGCCGTGGCTGGATCAGGCGCAGTTGCCACAGGATCCGCAGGCACTGCGTTCGATCCATGTGAGCAGTGCGCAGCGTCTGGCCAGTGCCGACGAGTTGTTGATCTATCCGCGCAGTGTGGCGGTGGCGGTGAATGCTGAAGTGGCGGATCTGCCAAACGTCGTTCGCGCCGCATTGCAACGGGCCAACGTCGCCGTGCCGGCGCTCGCCTGCCTCGTGGCCGCCGACACTGACATGGCGGCGACGAACTTGCGCGAGGCTGCGCTCGAATTGGGCGTGCCACTGCGCTTCGTGGCGGCGCAAAGCGATCTGCAGGCCCTGGCGGGTATCGCAGTGCCTGAAGCGAACGTGATTGGCGTTGAACATCTGGCGGTGGCGATTGCCGAGCAACCACTGGACGTTTCGCAGATCGGCCGCCCACGGGGTCGACTCGCGGTGATCGGCCTTGGCCCTGGCGCCGCCGAACTGATGGTGCCGGCGGTGAAAGCCGAATTGGCGCGCGCCACCGATGTGCTCGGTTACGAAACCTACGTGCGCATGGCCGGCCCCTTCCGCGATGATCAAGTGCAGCACTGCACCGATAATCGTGAAGAAATGCAGCGTGCCCGTCACGCCTTCAGGCTTGCCGCCGAGGGGCGCTCGGTGATCGTGGTTTCCTCTGGTGATCCGGGCGTGTTCGCTATGGCCGCTGCGGTGCTCGAGGCCTTGCACGAATCGGATGATCCGGCCTGGCACAGTGTCGAGCTGGAGATCCTGCCCGGTGTCTCCGCCTCGCTGGCGACCGCCGCTCAGGCCGGGGCGCCGCTGGGCCACGACTTCTGTGTGATGTCGCTGTCGGACAACCTCAAGCCGTGGGCGATCATTGAGAAGCGTCTGGATCTGGCCGCCGAAGCGGATCTGGCCCTGGCGTTCTACAACCCGATTTCCCGGGCGCGCCCCTGGCAACTGGGCCGCGCGCTGGAAATCGTTGCACAGCACCGCTCGCCGGAAACGCCGGTGGTTCTGGGCCGAGACATCGGCCGCCCGGGACAGACCCTGCGCACCACGACGCTGGGTGCGCTGACGCCGGAACAGGTCGACATGCGCACGATGGTGCTGATCGGTTCGTCGACCACTTGCACTTTCGCTCGTGCCGGGGGCGGTGACTGGGTGTATACGCCGCGTTGGTATGGCGAAAAACCACGTTCCTGAGAAAGCCGCCAGTCATTCGATTTCCAGCTGTAAGAAGTTTGAGCGGTTGTAAGTTGAGTTGAAGTTTCAATTGTTTTCTTCAAGTCATAAAAAATGGTCATGTCCCCCCGGACAGGGCCATTTTTTATGCCTGGAGATTGCGCCAGCCCGTTAGTAATCGCACTGCTGTTACGGTTTGATGATTTCCGTGTGATCAGATATTGCCGGCGACAAGCTTTGTATTCCTTGTTGTTTGTATGGCGCTTGTTGGCCCACTAGGGTGCTGTGTTCGTAGCACTTGTCGAGTGTCATTGAAATCGGATTACCGCTCTGCAGCGGCGCGAAAGTGTGCGCGGTGAATGGGTCATTCAATAAACAAGGAATGTGTGATGGCTTTAAAAAATGATTATTCGTTCGGACGAGCATTCGTATCTGCGCAAGAATATTCGGTGCTTTCCAAGGCACTTCGGGAGTTTTCCGCTTCGGCGCAATACCAAGCGCTGAACGACTATTATCAGCAGGCCAGTCAGACGACTGACCCGGTGCTGTTACTGAATCTGGCGAGCTTGTTTCAAGAGCAACTTGCAGAATTGTTGAAACGCAAGAAAACCGCTGTGCCCGTGGCTGTGGATAACATTGCGAGCGGGCTGCAGCGTTATCTGGCACGGCTTTCGACGACCGTGGAAATGTTGTCGGGGGTGGGCCGACCGGTGCCGAAAATTGTTCATTTCGTCTGGGTTGGCGGAAGCGAAGTCGGTGTCAACCAGCGCGATTACATGAACATCTGGCGCCAGGTGATGAGGGCTGAGGATTACCGCTTCAACCTTTGGTACGACAGCGACGCGTTGCTGGCTTTCGAGATGAACCGGGTCATTCTCGACAGTGCCAGGGCTGATGCGATGGCGTCCGGTGGCGCACAACTCCACCATGCCGGGCAACTGGCGACGATGATTGAAGACCGCGCGCGGGTCTTGAAACAGCAAATGTTCGATTACCTCAGCCAGCCGAAATGGAAGGGGCGAACCGATGAAGCGCGCATCGATCTGATGGTGCGTGCTTATGGCAAGGACCGCGCGACGCTGCAGGCTTTCCGGCAACGCTGCCTCGACAGCCATCTGGCCATGGTGGGTCCGGACCTGCAATTACGCGATGTAGCTCAGGCCTTTACCGATGACCTGCTGGCGGACGTCTACCGCCGCGAAGTGGCGATGCGTGGCAATTTCGCCGCGGCGAGCGATGTGGTGCGCTTGCAGGCAGAACTCCTTGAAGGCGGGCGTTATACCGACATGGATTATCTGCCGCCACTGCTCGATAAGTTGGGTGGTGTCGATATCAGTGATTACAGCCAGACGCAGAAAATCGGTGTTCTGCAACTGTTGTTG
Source organism: Pseudomonas sp. FR229a (assembly GCF_030209115.1). NCBI lineage: Bacteria > Pseudomonadati > Pseudomonadota > Gammaproteobacteria > Pseudomonadales > Pseudomonadaceae > Pseudomonas > Pseudomonas sp. FR229a. The sequence goes on from NZ_JARVSP010000003.1 coordinate 73,593, forward strand.
AATAACAACCGACAGTTGATGCCTGGGCGCGATCCGCAGCATTACCCGGACAGAACCGACAGCCTTCCCGAACAACATAAACAACTTCTGGAGGATTTTGCTCGGAGCAAGCCGGACGTCCTTGAGCTGTTCGTGCCGCCAGAAACCATGGACGCTGTCGAGAACGGCTTTCGCATGGGACTGCAAATCGGCGAAGAAATGAACGCGCATTTTATTGCTCAGCCAGGCAGCGGCATGACGATGTCGATCATGCAAGTCATTCGACTTAATTACGACGTGCTCATTGAAGTTGAAAAACGCATGGCGAATTCGGGAGCGGGCTGGGCCGACAGCGAAACCCTGACCGGCATTGCTGCAACAGTCATTGAAGATATTCTGGTCAGGTCGAACTTCACCCGATGGGATGAGGCGTATGCCTATCAGTTGCTTAAAGCGGTTGTCACCTATTACCAGGACGGTATCCGTAATGACGCCGGGGGTACCGTAACGCTTACCGGCCCGGGCGCGGCACTCGCCGGATTGCATGAATATATCGAAGCCAATTCCGATCCGTCTTTCAGCCGTCAGGTATTGGCGCAACAGCGTTTGCGCGAGGGCTACAACGTCAATACCGAAGAGGAAACCGTTTCCGGCTGGATCGTCAGGGGCAAGGAAAAAGACTGGCTGGAACGGGAGCACGCGCGGTGGGCCGAGGGAAAGCTCAAGTCTCGGTATGCCGGTCGCTTGTCCGAACTGCTCAATGATCGAAGCCTGACCTTCGAGCGCGGCTGGCCGATTATCGAAGGCAAACCGGTGCTGTTGACCTCGGTGTTGCAAGGTTTGATGGATGATCTGGGAGAGCCGTTCATTCGAGCAATGCGCGACAAGTTGAGTGGTGAAGTCGCTTTCCACCAGGCCGTGGTCATCGACTTCGACACCCGCCAGCAAGTACTGGCGCAAAGGCCTGCCGTTGTGCCGACCTCCCGCGGTGCGGATTCCGTCAGCCACCTCAACGAACTGTTCAGCCGGATCGCCCACGGAACGATGCCGCTGGAACAACTGAGTCCTTTGATGCGAGTGGTGCTCGGGGGGATTTTCGGTGCGACGCACCTGGACGATGCAGGTTTCGCCGATACCTGGCAGAACGTGCGCAACCTCGCCCTCGAAACGGACAGCGACGGTACGTTCGCCCGCTACCATGCGATCGAAAAAGCCGTGTGCCAGCGCCACTCGGCAACGTTCGAAAACGGACTGGCGCGCGACCTGCCGGCCGTTGCATCGACGGCCCGCGAGCTCAAGGTCCAAGCCATGTCCGAGCCGCTTACGCTACGCCAGTGGGGCGAGCGTATCGGCCAGATCAAGCGCAGCGCCGAGCAGGAGTTGCGCACGCAGATCTTCCAGCGCAGCGGGCAAGTGCGCGACGCCTTTTTCACGGCTGGCGCCGTCTCGGTCAAGCAGTTGCCGCAGGATCTGCTGCTACGCAGCGCGGGCGATCCGGGTCGCCGTTGCTATCCGCTGGCGCTGCTGATGGCCGCCGCCGTGGCTGCCGGCGAGACGGCCGAGCGGGCGTTGGTAGGGCATGTCGCCACCGCCAGCGCGAGTCCCGACGAACTCGGTGCACAGGCGTTGCGCAGTGCGCTGGACGAACTGCGTGCCGTGCCCACCGCCGAGGTCGGCACCGCGCGGGGCGTGCAGCGTCTCGACAGCATCATGGCTGCACTGGACGCCCGCGCGGGGCCTGCGGTGCTGCTGCTCGACACTGGCGACCACGCCCTGTTGCTGGCCAAGGTCCTGACCGGTGAACACCCGACCTATCGCTTCTACGATCCCAATTTTGCCCTCTACGGGTTTGCCGATGGCGCACAACTGCTGCGTGGCATAGAGCGTTATCTGAGCGCGGACGATAACGCCCTGGCGAAGCTTTATGGCCTGGGCGATATGGCCACGGCGCAGTTCACCGTGACTGAACTGGACACCGTGGCGATCGCCGAACGCAGGCTGTCATCGGATCTGCGCGTGGACAGTTTTCTGCACAACGTTGCGCTGGCCGACCCTCAGGGGGCGTCGATCTGGCGCAAACAGGCGCTGGCCCGCACCCGGTCTCTGGGCCAGAACTCGCGGCTGGGCGCCAGTCTGGCGCAGCTGGATGCGCGCTACTGGGCCAGCGAGTTCGAACAGGCGACCCAGCGTTTGCGCAGTGAGCACAAGCTGACGCGTGAGTATGTGCCGCTGCTCGATACCCTAGTTAACGACGCCGACGGCGGCTATCGCCTGACGCTGATGGATTCGCGCAATGCGCAAAATACCGTGACGGTCCTCAGCCGGGATTCGCGTTTTCAGAGAATCAGGCAGTATGTCGAACGACTCGTCCAGGGCGGCGCGGCCAGGCCAGGTCTGGCGGCTGATCACGACGGTGGCAGCCGGTTGAGTTTCGCCTTCGCGATCCAGACGCTGATCAGTGAAATGCGCCAGCGCGAGTACCGCGTTGGCGATTCATTGCCGACATTGACCGTCTCCCTGCAAATCCAGCTGTACGTGAGTTATGCACAGCTGGGGACTGGTGTGGTCAGCGATGCACTGCAGATTGCCCAACTGGTGCGCCAGGTGGCGGCGGCTGAGCAGGCATTGAAGCAGGCTTCGTTATCCGCTCGCCTGGCAGGGCAGGCCGCCACGGGCGTCGGGGTGGCGTTTTCCGTGGCCAACATCGGCTTCGACATTTACAACCTGACGCAGGCAGAGAATCGTGAGCAGCGTGCGCGCTTTTCCACGTCTCTGGCGTTCAACGTGGCGGCTTTGGGCCTGGATATCGTCGCCCTGGCGGCGGGCGGAGCGGTGGGCGCGTTCGCCGCAGCGCTGTCCGTGCCGCTCCTGGGCGTGGGTATCGGCGTGACCGCCATTGCCAGCAATCTGGGGCAGATCATGGACAAGGCTGCGGCCATTGGCGAGCACCTCTCGCAGATCCATGACGCTTATCAGGCGTCTTACGAAAGCCATGGTGCGGTCTTGCAGTTCCCCTCACTGGCAGTGATCACCGATCTGAATCTGCAAAGCAGACGGGTGGTGTTCGAGGGGCAGAAGTTCTACCCGTGGAAGGGCAGCGCGCTGGAGCTGCCGCAGTACGACGATGATCCCGCCCGGCGGCACGCCGCGATCGATATCCGCAGCGCTTTTCAACGACCTGCGGTCGCCAGCGTCTGGGGCACGTTACCCGAGGTGATTGTGCTGCCCTGTGCGCCAATCTGTTACTACGGCTACGAATATCAGATCGGCAGCGCCGGCGCCGTACCCTTTTCCACCACCCGCTATCCGCAGTTGCATGATCGCCTGGCGCATCAGCTGGAATATGACACGCAGGGCAATCGGCAGTTTTATCTGTTCAGTACACCGTTTGCGCCGCACATACTCTTCAAGCTGCATCCGGTATTTCTGGCCACGACGATCGCGGTGCAATTGAGCGAATCGGTGCGCCAGTTGGTGGTTGCGGATCTGCCGCCAGAGTGGCGCAAGAAGATTGCGTACCGCATCACCGCACCGCAGGGGCAGTACCGGATCCGGCTGGTGCCGGGCCTGCTGGCGGTGAGCTTCGAGCAAGCGCAGGGCTGGGAACAGGTGACATGGACGGTGCAGGCGTCCTGGGCTCGGCTGGCGCAGGTCAGCTTCCGCGAAAAGCCACGGGACAGTGCCGACAGCGCACCTGAGATGCTGGTCGATGGCCTGGTGTTGAATCGTTTCGACGGCGTCATCGAGCTGGCCGAGGGGCTGTACCGGATCGACTGGACGGGCCGCAGCCTGCATCTGATCAGCGTGGTCCTCGACTACGAAAATACAGCTGCGGATCACCTGCGCAGCGCAAACCAGACAGCCAGTGGCATCCCGGCGCCGGTTCTGAGCTTTCTGCGCACTCAGGTCAAAACCGGACAACTGACAGCGGCCTGTCTGCCGTTGCGTAACTTCAGCGTGCCGTTCCACGCGCCGGGCCGGCCAGTCATCACTACTGGCTACTACGACACTGCGCGGGATCGAGTGCTGTTCGCGCGCAACCTGCCGCAAGAGGTCAGCGAGGGCGTGGTCCTGGCCGGCGCCAGCGCCCGTCATGCGTGGTTCTACCATCCCGACCATCCATTGGTGTGGCAGGTCGATGCGCTGACCGGTACTGTCCAGCATCGCTACCGGCTGAAAAAACCGCGCACAGGTTCGACCATCATCGGCTGCCACCAGCAAGCCGATGGTGCCTTGCGGATTGCGCAGAGGCTGACGGCAGAAGCGCTGCATGGCACGACCACCGTCGAGTATCGGATCAGCGCCCAACAGGTGGAGCTGACGGCTTGCAAGATTGCTTTTGCGGCGCAGGACTATCGGTTTCAGCCGCGCGAAGCACTGCGCCAGATCGATGTGCCATTCGCTGACGACACGCCAGACACGACCGCCAGCAGCAGCGATTGGTCCTATGCTCCGTTCATTGTCGTCGAAGGCTACGTCGGGTCGCAGTTGCGCGACCGCGCCTGGCTGAACAAGACGACGGGCAAGTGCATTCAGGCCGGACAAAACCTGGCATGGCCCGAGGACTTGCTGATGCTGATGCCGTCCAGTCCTGAAAACAATGCGGTGCTGTTCTACAGTCAGCAGGAGCGGACCATCAGCCGCGGCATCGAACCGAGCGTCGGGCGTTGGCAGAATTTGGTGATCGAGCACGATGTGGTCGAGATCACCCGCACGAATCAGCGCTTCATCGCCACCCGGGAGGATGGTCGCCTGTTCGAGGTCGATATCGTCGATGTGCCTGCTGCGCCAGCGATTGCCGACGACGTTGCGCTCAAGTTCGGGGTACCTGCGCTCAGCCACAGAAGCGATGAGGCGTGGCGTGATCTGGCAGATAAACCCTCGATTCTCAGGTTTGCCGGCGTTGGTCAACGCTGGCTGCAACGCAACCCCGATTGGTTGAGTGCATTGCCCGCGCTGGCCAGGGCCGCGCCGTTGGTGGCTTTTCCGATCCTGGGTTTGCGCGATGTAGCGGGTCAGGCCCTGCTGGCGGCATGGTTTATCGAGGGGCAAATCGCTCTGGCCGAGATCGGTCAAGGCAGGGAATTGTCGCTGCTCGGCCCGACGCCGGATAAAACCGCGGTCTGGTTGTTCGAGGTCGCCACCGGGCGACTTTATCGCCAGCCGCTGGTGGCGATCGAAGCGCTGCGCGGAGCGTTTTCAGCCGAACATCGCCTGGTGCAGCCGCAGTTGCTGGTCAGGCCTGAAAAGGTCTGGCCATCATGGGCCTGTAGCGAGGTGCAGCGGCAGGGTGAAGGGCTGGTCGCGCAGACCTTCGACGGGGTGCATCTGCAATTGTTGGATAACCAGCCAGCGATGATCGTTGGCGTGGAAAATCGCTGGTCTTGCGTGCCGGGGCAGACCGATGATCAGTTACGTGCACGCCTGCGAGCGTTATTGAGCGGGCATGCCCACGCGCCGGTCGTGCAAGTGGCAAGCGCAACCGGACGCTATGTGTATTACGTGCCGGACCTCGATCGGCTGTTCGATCTTCCAGGTCGCAGCGACGGATCGTGGTCGACATTTCTCGGCACGCGCGGGTCCAGGCAGCCGCTGCTGTTCGACCCGATCGCCCCATTGATTTTCAGCGCCGGCCCAAGCGACGGCGTCTGGCTACCCGCAAGTCATGCCCATCGCGACGCCGAGGTCATGACGCTCGAAGTGGCTGATGACGTTACGGAGATTGCGACGTTGCTGCCGGATGGGGTCGACAAGCTGTGGCTGGTTTACGCTGCGCAGACCTCTGGTTATCGGCTGTCGCTGGAAACCTGGCAGCGCCTGGACTGCATCGTGGTCGATGGAAGACAGGCGTCGGACGCGGAAACGGCTGAGCCTTGCCTGCTGGGTCTGGACCTGGACGAGTGCGGGCATTGGTTGATGTCATCGGTCGATGGCGACGTGGTGCTGAGCGATCCGGACTCCGGGCGCAGTCTGATCGTGCGCAATTTCGACGCACAGCGCCCATTGGAACTGATGCTCCCCATCGCCGGGCGGCAACATACCTTCACCCTGACTCAAGGCGTGGAAGCCTTGGCCACCGCGCGCGGTGCTGAGTCAACGGCCAGCCTGACAGCGGTGATCGCAGCCCTGCACTGAGGTCGCTCTGCACAACAGAACGCCGCGAACGGTTACCGTGCGCGGCGTTTTGTAGTGGTCGTCGTGCTGCGGCAATGCTCAAGGCACCAAATAGCCCTTCACACCGGTGAAGATGATCTGCGCTGCCAGCGCGCAGACGAACAGCCCCATCAAGCGGCTGACGATCTGCAAACCCTGATCGCCAAGAATCCGTTCGATACGATTGGACAGATACAACACCACACCAACGGTAAAACTGGCCAGGGCGATACTCATGATCGCGGTCAGCTTGTCGTCCCAGTGCGGCTGGCTGACGCCCATTACCAGCAAGGCACCGATGGTGCCGGGGCCGACGGTCAGCGGAATGGTCAGCGGTACGATGGTCACGTCCTGCTGCACGTTGTCGGCCTGCACCGCCGGTTTTCCCTGGGCCATGCCCAGTGCCGAGATGAACAGTACGCTGCCGGCGCCGATGCGGAAGGCGTCCACGGTGATGCCGAACACGTCGAAAATCACCCGCCCGAACAGATACAGCAGAACACTGGAAATCAGTGTTGCAAGAGCGACCTTCCACGCCAGACGCCGCTGCTCCTTGCGCGAATAGCCGCGGGTCAGGCTGATAAAACAGGACAACACGAAGAACGGGCTGTAGAGCACCAGCATCTTCAGGTAAACGCTGAACAACACGTGGAGCATGATTTTGGCTCGCATCCAGAGTAGATGAGTTGGAGTCTATCAGACTGATCTATTGGCTGTGGGTCTGATGTTTAATTGTTGCTTAGTTGTTATTCCGGGGAGTGGGGTAACTTCTTTTGTTGGTTTGGTTTTGTGCTGGATATGCTGTTACATGTTTGGGTTTGTGAGTAATGTATTTGCTGGTTATTGTTTGTTTGGCAAGTTCATGAGGAACTTGCATTGAATTGAATAAGGAACAGTTGTAATGAATGCTCAAGTTGTAAGTCAGCGGTATATCGATGCGTGTGTCAAAAACATTGACGAATATGAACTGGATGATGCGCCCATTATCCGTTCGCGTAGTCTGATCATGCCGGGTGACGAAATTGAAGCGCCCTCCCAGGGCTCGGTTGTCGGTGAAGGGATCATTTCCTTCAGCGGCAACATCACCGGTGTTAATCGCACCGATGCGCAGAATGCTTTTCTTTATGCGTCGCTGGTCGCTAACAAGCGCTACCCCCTGGAGAGTCAGGGCAAAGAATGGTACATGCTGTTTCGCGAAGTCATGACCAATGCGGGCTGGGCGCCTATCCGCCGTTTCTACAGTGATTTGCAAGTCAGCGGAACCAGCGTGCGGATGGACAAGCTGGTGCTTGAAATCCTTGGCTCGGTAGTTGCTGGCCTGGCTGTACCTGGCCCTAGCACCGCGCTGATGTTGAAGGTAGCGGGCGATGCGATCGCTGCGCTGAAAGAGCGTCAAACGGCATTGACCCTGTATGAGCGCAACCTGCTGGAAAATGGTGTCGGTGGAGTGACCGCCGGCGCGTGCGCCGAGATCAACGGAGCGACTATTTTTGCAGTTGGTGCCGTGCGCTTTGCCCGACGCAACTCTTCGACCAAAGTAATGTTTGTCGATGTGGATGTTCGCAATGTCGGCCTTTATCGCGGTGAAACTGTCTTCGAGAAAAACGAGTTTGTTGCTGAAGCGACTCGCACAAAGATTGCCACCGCTCTGGTGAATCACCTGGCTAAAGCCATCGATTACGATATTTGATGACAACATGAAGGCGGCCGGATAACGGCCGCCTTTTTTGTGCGGGGATAACTTGTTATGGATACGGCCTATACGGCAATTGTTGTTGGTACGGCAATTTTGCTGGTGCCTGAAACAGAAGAAATGTTGGCTTGTGACAACGTCATCAACAGTGTGCTGTACGCACAATTGGTCGCCAATAAATCGGTGGAAAAACAACCCGGATCCCAATGGTATGAGTGTTATACAGAAGTCCTGGACAACTTCTGGGTGCGCCAGACGAGGGCGCGTGAGGACAGGAATGTGTTGTCTGGGAATATGGAGTCAGTCATCGATTGGGTAGTCGATTGCATCGGTAAGGCCGATCCAGATCGAGTGCCTGCGATTGCGGCCATGCTGGATCAATGTGCGAATCTGTCGGCGGAGCATCCGGCCATCCACTTGCTTCGTACGCATATGCAAAAGATCTCTGATGCAACGGCAATGCCTGTGCAGTTGCTGGTGATCGTGGCGCACTCCCCGACGCATCTCACCAGCGTGTACGTGACGTTGAGAACGCATCAAGCGCTTCCTGTGAATCCGTTGGCCCATGCCTATCAGGCAGAGGAGGTTCAAGGTCCTGTCACGCTGCGGTTTGCCCGATCGACGCTGTCGCAAGGTCTGTATGAGATGGTCGCCAGCGAAATAGCGCTGAAGATTCAAGATCGCATTGCGGCCAACGTGGCGGCGCTGTCCCTGGAGCATGAGCAATGACCGAGCTCTTCGCACCACCCGCTGCGGTCGTGGGCGGCAGCGTCGTGTCGTTCGCCAGCGGTCTGCCCGCATCCCACCGGGAAGACGTCTACATGAGCACGGCGTTCGCGCAAAACGCGACGCGCGCAGCATTCGAAGCAGGATTGTCCGGGGAATGGTTCGAGTACTACTGCAACCAGTTGAGATTTCTGGGATGGGACGTACCCCGTCCGCAAGCCTTCGTACCTGAGCAGGGCGGTGTGATGGCCGGGCAGGCGATCAACCGCATTTCCACGCGCCTGGGCGCCGATTTCGCCTGGCCGATGAGCCGCGCCCTCAAGCAAATGGAGAGGAATGCATCTGCGAGCGAACTGTTCGACTCAACCGTACTGCGGGCGCAGGGCAGTATTTTTCAGTTGATTCCCTGCGTCATGAATGGCCCGAACAGGGTCGATATGGGTGTCTATCATCGGCAGTTCAAGCTTGAACGAAAGGCCACCGGGTTCCTGTTTCTCGATGATCAATCACTCATCAGTAACAGCCTCGAACAGATGGCACTGATCAGCTTCAATACGCTTCACTACGGTACGTTTCGCGAGAAGGTGAAAAAGTCGGTGCTCACCCAGTCACTGAAATATTTGAGCGAGCTTGAACTCTGATCGCTCAGTACGTGGAAGCCGTACGGTTCTGCTGATCACGCTGTGCCACCCAGTGCTCGATCAACTCGCGCAACTGCGACAGCTCGACCGGTTTGGACATGTGCCCGTCCATGCCCGCCTGCCGGGCGCGTTCTTTGTGTTCGGCAAGAATGTGCGCGGTGAGGGCCACGATCGGTGTGCGGATCCGCTGATTGCTCACTTCCCAGGCGCGCAGTTGCTGAGTGGCGGAGAAACCATCGAGGATCGGCATCTCACAGTCCATCAGCACCAGGTCATAACGCTGGGCTTTCATCGCTTGCAGCGCTTCTTCGCCATTGCTCGCGGTATCCGGCTGCAGGTTGAGCTTGCCGAGCATGCCGCGAATCACTTTGGTCGAAATGGTGTTGTCTTCGGCGACCAGGATACGGAAGTCGCTCGGCACTTTCGCAGCAGCGGCCGCTGTAACCACTTGCGGCTGGAACACCACCTGGCCCTTGTTGCGCTGATTGAGTTCGTCCGCCAACGTGGTCTTGAGCGTATAGCCGGCCACCGGTTTGGCCAGAATCCGTTTGATCCCCGAATTGCGCGCAATGATCTTGCTCGGCGCGTTGCTGATGCCGGTGAGCATGATCAGCAGAATGTCGTGGTTCAGGCTCGGGTCTTCCTTGATCTTCGCCGCCAGTTGCATCCCGGTCATGCCCGGCATGTTCTGGTCGAGCAGCACCACATCGAAGTAATCGCGCAGGTGCGCCTTGGTGCGCAACAGCGCCAGCGCTTCCTTGCCCGAAGGCACGGCGCTGACGTTTAGGCCCCAGGCGCTGCACTGCTGCACCAGCACTTTGCGACAGGTGTCGTTGTCGTCGACCACCAGCACCCGCGCGCCTTGCAGCGGGCTGTCCAGATCGGAGGTCGGATGCTCGAGGCGATCGGGGTCCAGTGGCAGGGTCAGCCATAAGGTGCTGCCCTGGGTGGCGCCGCTCTTGATACCGAACTCGCCGTGCATCAGACGAATCAGTTGCCGCGCAATCACCAGCCCCAGATTACCGCCGAGGCGATTGGCCGAGAGGAAGTGTTTGCTGTGCAGCTCGGCGTGCAGCAGTGCATCGCGTTCTTCCGGCTCCATCGGCACGCCGCTGTCCTGTACGGCGATGCGCAGGCGCGGTTTGCTGCTGCGCTCGTCGAGGGCGACGACGATCAACACTTCGCCTTCTTCGGTTTTCTTCAGGGCGTTTTCCAGCAGGCTCAGCAAGGTCTGGCGCAGGCGTGTCGGATCGCCACTGATCACCCGTGGTACTTGCGGCTGGATGAAGCTGATCAGCTCGACGTTCTGTTGCTCGGCCTTGGCCCGGTAGATGCTCAGGCAATCGTCGATCAGCGCGTTGAGGTCGAACTGCACGTCGTCGAGTTCGATCTGCCCGGATTCGAGCTTGGAGATGTCGAGGATCTCGTTGATCAGCGTCAGCAGTTCGTTGCCGGCGCTGTGGATGGTTTGCACGTAATCACGCTGCTTGACCGACAGCGGCGTGCCCAGCAGCAACTCGGTCATGCCCAGTACGCCGTTCATGGGGGTGCGGATTTCGTGGCTGATCTTGGCGAGGAATTCGGCTTTGGCATTGATCTCGGCATTGCTCGCCGCCAGGTCGCGGCTGATGCTGAAGCGGCTTTCGGTGATGCTGCGCTGTCGCTCGCCCAGGGCGATGCTCATCAGCAGGCCGCTGATGCAGATGAACACCATCAGCGTCATGATCAGGCCTTGCGGCGTGACCAGGGTCAGCCCCAGCAGCGCCGGCAGGATGACCAGCGTGCCGATGTTGAACACGACCATGGCGGCAACGAACAGGCGCGCCGGGCGGTAACCCTTTTGCCAGTGATAGAAGCCCACCAGCAACATGCTCAGGCCGGCCAGCGCCACCAGCGCGTAGGTGATGATGTTCAGCGGCAAGGTGTTGACGAACAGCAGCAACAGGCTGCACGTGACGATCAACAGAATGTCGCCCCACAGCAGTTTGTTCAGCGGGTGCTGGCCCAGTGGCGCGAAGAAGCGCAGGGCGTACATCAATCCGGCCGGGGCGGTCAGCAACAGGGCCAGATAAGCCCCCGGCGTCTGGATCGCATGCCAGTTCGGCAGCCAGGGCCCGGCGAGGTTGAGCAACAGGAACAGACTCAGCCCGAGCAGGCCTTCACAGATCGCCAGCCACAGACTGCTGCGCGAGCGCGAGTAGGCGTAGCGCACCAGATTGTGCAGCAGGAGCATGGCGAGGCAGCCGAACAGCAGGCCGAAAATCAGCGTCTGCTTCTGATCGGCCGCGCCTTCCACCGCCGCTTGCAGGGTGATGTGCGGGCGCAATTGATGGTCGGAGACCATGCGTACGTAGATGTCCAGCGGCTTGTCGGCCTGGGGCAGGGGCAGCATGAAATCGCTGCTCGGCAAGGGACGTTCGGCCTGAGGCCGTGCGGTGCCGGTGTTACGTTGCTCGATCAGCCGGTCGCCGTCGAGCACGTAGAGATTGAGCTGTGACAGATCGGGGGCAAAGATGCGCAGCACCTGTTCGTGCTTGCCCGGCGCCAGTTTGAAGCGCAGCCACAGGGCGCCCTCGGGCTCGGCCGCGGTCAGGTGGTCAAGGTCGGTGGGGCTGAATTGATTGGTGTAGCGAGCGGAGCGGATGTCGCTCAGTTGCAGGATGCCCTGATCGTCAAGCAATACCGACCAGCCACTGCCTTGCGCGGCCTGGGCCGGGAGCATGCAGAGCAAGGTCATCAGCGTGACGGTGAAGCTTATGGCAATCCTGAGCCAGCGCACGGCGAAATCCCTTCGTAGGTTGATGCCAGAATATAACGATGCGCGACGACCGAACAGCCCGGCGAGAAATGGCATCCCGCGCCGGGCCTGATGGATCGCTTATTCCTGGATTTCGCCGCGTTCACGGGCAATGGCGCGGTAGCCAATGTCCTTGCGGTAGAAGCAGCCTTCCCAGTCGATGGCAGCGGCAAGCTGGTAGGCCTGCTGCTGAGCTTCACCGACGGTGGCGCCCATGGCCGTGGCGCAAAGCACGCGACCACCGGCGGTAACCACCTGACCGTCCTTTAATGCGGTGCCGGCGTGGAAGACTTTGCCTTCCAGACCTGCCGCTGCATCCAGACCCTTGATCGCTGCGCCTTTGGCGTAGTCGCCCGGATAGCCGCCAGCAGCCAGAACGATGCCAACGCTCGGACGCGGATCCCACTGCGCTTCAATTTTGTCCAGTGCCTGCGCCAGCGCGGCTTCGACCAGCAGCACCAGGCTCGATTGCAGACGCAGCATCACCGGTTGGGTTTCCGGATCGCCGAAGCGGCAGTTGAACTCGATGACCTTCGGATTACCGGCCTTGTCGATCATCAGACCGGCATAGAGGAAACCAGTGTAGACGTTGCCTTCGTCGGCCATGCCGCGCACGGTCGGCCAGATCACCTGGTCCATCACGCGCTGATGCACGTCGGCGGTGACCACCGGGGCAGGGGAGTAGGCACCCATGCCACCGGTGTTCGGGCCGCTGTCGCCGTCGCCGACACGTTTGTGGTCCTGGCTGGTGGCCATCGGCAGGACATTCTTGCCGTCGACCATGACGATGAACGAAGCTTCTTCGCCGTCGAGGAATTCTTCGATCACCACGCGCGAACCAGCGTCGCCAAACGAGTTGCCGGCGAGCATGTCACGCACGGCGTCTTCGGCTTCGGCCAGGGTCATGGCAACGATCACGCCTTTGCCGGCAGCGAGGCCATCGGCCTTGATCACGATCGGCGCGCCTTTCTCCCGCAGATAAGCCAGGGCCGGCTCGATCTCGGTGAAGTTCTGGTAATCGGCGGTCGGAATCTTGTGGCGGGCGAGGAAATCCTTGGTGAAGGCTTTCGAACCTTCCAGTTGCGCAGCGCCGGCGGTCGGACCAAAGCAGTCCAGGCCACGGGAGCGGAACAGATCGACCACGCCAGCCACCAGCGGCACTTCCGGGCCAACGATGGTCAACGAAACGTTCTTTTCAGCGAAATCGGCCAGTTGCTCAAGGGCCAATACGTCGATGGCGACGTTTTCGCACTTGGCTTCAATGGCGGTGCCAGCGTTGCCCGGCGCGACAAAGACTTTCTGCACACGCGGATCCTGAGCCACTTTCCAGGCCAGGGCGTGTTCACGGCCACCGCTGCCAATGATCAAAACATTCATTTCAAAAACCTCGGATGACGCTAATTCTGTTGAGCGCCGCAGGGACGCTTTTCTGTAGGAGTGAGCCTGCTCGCGATTGCGGTGTGTCAGTCACTGCAGCTTTGACTGACCAATGGCTATCGCGAGCAGGCTCACTCCTACAGTGGATCGTGTGATTAGTGGCGGAAGTGGCGCATGCCCGTGAAGACCATCGCGATACCGGCTTCATCAGCAGCGGCAATCACTTCAGCATCACGCATCGAGCCGCCCGGCTGGATCACCGCGGTGATACCGACCTTGGCCGCGTTGTCGAGGCCGTCGCGGAACGGGAAGAATGCGTCCGAGGCCATGACCGAACCGGCAACCTGCAAGCCAGCGTGCTCAGCCTTGATTGCGGCGATGCGTGCCGAGTTGACGCGGCTCATCTGGCCGGCGCCGACGCCGATGGTCTGACGGTTCTTGGCGTAGACGATGGCGTTGGATTTGACGTATTTGGCGACTTTCCAGGCGAAGATCAGGTCGTGGATTTCCTGTTCGGTCGGCGCGCGTTTGGTCACCACTTTCAGGTCATCGGCACTGATCATGCCGATGTCGCGGCTCTGCACCAGCAGGCCACCGTTGACGCGCTTGTAATCCCAGGCAGCGGCGCGCTCAGCCGACCACTCACCACAGGCCAGCAGACGTACGTTGGCTTTGGCGGCAACGATGGCGCGGGCTTCTTCGCTAACCGATGGCGCGATGATCACTTCAACGAACTGACGCTCGACGATCGCCTTGGCGGTCTCGGCATCGAGTTCACGGTTGAAGGCGATGATGCCGCCGAACGCCGACTCGGTGTCGGTGGCGTAGGCCAGTTCGTAGGCCTGACGGATGCCGCCTTCGGCGTCCGGGCTGACTGCCACGCCGCACGGGTTGGCGTGCTTGACGATCACGCAGGCTGGCTTGACGAAGCTCTTCACGCATTCCAGCGCAGCGTCGGTATCGGCAACGTTGTTGTACGACAGTTCCTTGCCTTGCAACTGGGTGGCGGTGGCGATGCCGACTTCGGCAGGCTTGGCTTCAACGTAGAACGCCGCGCTCTGGTGCGGGTTCTCGCCGTAGCGCATTTCCTGGGCCTTGATGAACTGGCTGTTGAAGGTACGCGGGAATTCGCTGCGACCCTCAGTGCTCAGGGTTTCAGCGGCCTGGTTAACGGTGCCCATGTAGTTGGCGATCATGCCGTCGTAGGCGGCGGTGTGTTCGAAGGCCTTGAGCATCAGGTCGAAACGCTGAGCGTAGGTCAGGCCGCCAGCCTTGAGGTTTTCCAGGACGTCGGCGTAATCGCTGGCATTCACCACGATCGCAACGTCTTTATGATTTTTCGCTGCCGAACGGACCATGGTCGGCCCGCCGATGTCGATGTTCTCGATGGCGGTCGGCAGGTCGCAGCCTGGCTTGTTGATGGTTGCTTCGAACGGGTACAGGTTGACCGCCACCAGATCGATCGGCTTGATGCCGTGCTCGTTCATGATTGCATCGTCAGTACCGCGACGACCGAGGATGCCGCCGTGGATTTTCGGGTGCAGGGTTTTCACCCGACCGTCCATCATCTCGGCGAAACCGGTGTAATCCGCGACTTCCACTGCGGCAACGCCGTTGTCACGCAGCAGCTTGAACGTTCCGCCGGTGGAGAGGATCTCGACGCCCAGAGCTTCGAGCTCCTTGGCGAATTCGAGGATCCCGGTCTTGTCGGAAACGCTGATCAAGGCGCGGCGGATCGGCAGGCGGGTAGTCTGGTCGGTCATCTCAATTTCCATCAAAAGCAAAGGAAGTCAGCAAAAAAGGCGACCGTTTTTTACGCGGGCGCCTTTCTGGTTTGATTGAATGCTTACAGCAGATCGTACTGCTTGAGTTTCTTGCGCAGCGTGCCGCGGTTCAGTCCCAGCAGCTCACTGGCCTTGGTCTGGTTGCCCTTGACGTAGTTCATCACGCTTTCGAGCAGGGGCGCCTCGACTTCGGACAGCACCAGGTTGTACACATCCGTGACGGACGCGCCCTCAAGGTGGGCGAAATAATTGTGCAGCGCCTTCTCGACACTCCCGCGAAGGGTCTGGCCTTCTTCGCTCGGCGTGTTGAGGTGCTGTTTCAAATTCACGTTGTCGCTCACGGGTGTTGTTCCACTCACTAAAGTCTCGGTCATCATCGTCATGCGGCCACCCCTTCTTCGTCCCCTGTCAGGCTCTTGTAACGCTCGGCGAAGAACTCCCGAACGTCGGCGCATTGTGCTTCCGTACCATCCAAACGATTGAAACGGGCGCGAAACTCCCTGGCGCCCGGCAAGGTTGCGAGATACCAGCCCACATGCTTGCGGGCAATGCGCACGCCCATCACGTCGCCATAGAAGGCGTGAAGGGCGGCCAGATGCTCCAGCAGGATGCGTTCCACTTCGCTCAGTTCCGGCGCGGGCAATTTCTCGCCGGTGCGCAGGAAGTGTTCGATCTCGCGAAAAATCCATGGCCGCCCTTGAGCGGCGCGGCCTATCAGCAGGCCATCGGCACCGGTCGCGTCAAGCACATATCGGGCCTTTTCCGGCGAATCGATATCGCCATTGGCAAACACCGGGATCGACACGGCCTGCTTGATCGCAGCAATCGTGTCGTACTCGGCTTCCCCTGTGTACAGATCGGCGCGCGTACGGCCGTGCACGGCCAGCGCAGTGATCCCGGCCTGTTCGGCGATCTTCGCCACGATCAGGCCGTTCTTGTTCTCGCGATCCCAACCGGTGCGGATCTTCAGGGTGACCGGCACATCAACCGCGGCCACTACGGCCTGCAGGATCTCGGTCACCAGTGCTTCGTCTTTCAGCAACGCGGAGCCGGCGGCCTTGTTGCAGACCTTCTTCGCCGGACAGCCCATGTTGATGTCGATAATCTGTGCGCCCAGCTCGACGTTGGCCCGTGCCGCATCGGCCAGCATCTGCGCGTCGCCACCGGCGATCTGCACCGAGCGCGGCTCGGGATCGCCTTCGTGGATCATGCGCATGCGTGACTTGCGGGTATTCCACAGGCTCATGTCGCTGGTGACCATTTCCGAGACTACAAGTCCTGCGCCCAGACGCTTGCACAGCTGACGAAAGGGCTGGTCGGTGACGCCCGCCATCGGGGCGAGAATCAAACCGTTCTGCAATGTATATGGGCCGATGCGTACCGCCGACATAGGACTTCCCTGAAGTGGGGCCGGATCATGAGAGTTCGAAAAAGGGTGGGCATGATACCCGCTCTCGATGACTGGTTAAAGGCTGAATTGAACAAAATCTGAACAGTTATTCTGTTATCGCCAACGGTTTGGTTGGCCGCGATCCAGTCAGAAAAATGCCGTCAATCGGGAAACGCTGAAGCGGTTCATTCCGGCGAATGGAAGTTGAGGCTGTAATTCACCGCTTTCGGCCCCGGATCGAGAATATCCAGGGCGATGTGGATCGGCGTCTGCGGCGGCATTTCCGCCAGACCCTCAAGATCGCCGCTCAGGTACTCGCCGGGCTTGAAGCGACGACTGGCGATCAGGTGACCGTTGAGGTCGGCAAAACGCAACTCGAGCAACGGAAACGGCTGGGAAAACGTCGCACGGTTATAAATGATCGCATCGACCACCAGCGCTCCGCTGAATTCCGGATGGCTGCGCACCACCAGGTTGCTGCTCTTGATTTTGCCGATATCGACTTTGGAGGGCACGGTGCAGCCGATCTGCGGACAGATCTGCTGAAACCATGGGCGGTATTGATCCTGCCGCGCCAGTTCCTCGAAATGATAGGCGATGTACTGAGCGGCAAGCCCGCCGGCCGCCAACACCACCAGCACCAGCCAGAGCAGACGCCGGCCCCAGGGCGAGCGACGTTGCTGCCAGTCCAGTTGCAGCGGGTCGTCGGTCAGATCCTGCAGGACCTCGGCGCGCACGCCGGGCTCGGCCCGTTCACGTTTCTTGCGCGGCGAGGTGATCAACGGCAGATCGTCGTCCTCGCTGTCGTCGCTGGCCGACAAGCGTTCACGGCGGGCGTTGGGATTGATCGGGTCGTGCAGGCGCAGTTGCGGGATCGGCGGCTCGTCGTCCAGGTCCACCGGCTCCAGTGACAACGACGGTTCGGTGCGCTCGGGTTCGAGGGTTTCAATCTCGTCGATATCCGGCTCGATATCCGGCGCGGCGCTGCGCTCCTCGGCAGGCTCGCTGAACAGACTGTCGGGCCATGTCCCCTCGTCGGGTTCCGGGATGTCGCGCCGCGCGCTCAAGGACTCTTCGCGGGCACGGCCGAACTCGGCGACCGGCTGGATTTCGCGCTGTTCGAGGCGGGCGAGTTCTTCGTCCAGATCGAGGCTGTCCAGGTCGAGTTCGGACGCGCTCCACTGTTTTTGACTGATGGCGCGCGGCGCAGGCGTGTCATCGATGGTCGGTGCAACGCTGACGGATGTTGGCGCTTCAGGCAGTGGCGACGCGACCGGCGTCACCGTGTCCTTGCCGGCATGTTGCTCGAGCAGCTGCTTGGCAGCATTGAACACTTGCAGGCAGGAGCCGCAACGAACCACGCCGCGCGCCACGCTCAATTGCGCATGGTTGACGCGGAAGCTGGTCTGGCAATGCGGGCACTGGGTGACGAAACTGTCGGTCATGCGGCGATCCGGTTCAGGCAAGCGGTCATTTTAGCGCCGACGCCCGGTGATGCGCACCCAGCCATCGCGATTGGCAATCGGGTCGAGCGCGAAGTCCTGCGCATAGGCAGCGGCGACTTCTTCACCCTGTTCGGCGAGGATGCCCGACAGCGCCAGGCGCCCGCCGCTCTTGACCAGGCTGGACAGTTGCGGCGCCAGCGACACCAGCGGGCCGGCGAGAATATTGGCGACCAGCACGTCGGCCTGGACCTGCGGCAGATCTTCCGGCAGGTACAGCGGGAACAGCTCATCGGCGATGTTGTTGCGCCCGGCGTTGTCGCGCGAGGCTTCCAGCGCCTGCACGTCGATGTCGGTGCCCACGGCTTGTTTGGCGCCGAGCAGCAGAGCGGCAATCGCCAGAATCCCCGAGCCGCAGCCGAAATCCAGCACGTGGCAGTCTTTCAGATCCTGGCCATCGAGCCATTCCAGGCACAGCGCGGTGGTCGGGTGGGTGCCGGTGCCGAACGCGAGGCCCGGGTCCAGCAACAGGTTGACCGCCTCAGGCTCAGGCGCGGCGTGCCAGCTCGGCACGATCCACAGGCGCTGGCCGAAGCGCATTGGCTCGAAACCGTCCATCCAGCTGCGTTCCCAGTCCTGGTCTTCGATGACTTCGCTGTGGTGCTCGGGCAACGGGCTGCCGGTCAGCAACTCCAGGTGAGCCAGCACCGGCTCCGGTTCGGTGCCGCCTTCGAACAGCGCCAGCAAGTGGGTGTGCGACCACAGCGGCGTGGTGTTGAGTTCCGGTTCGAAGATCGGCTGGTCTTCGGCGTCCATGAAAGTCACCGACACGGCGCCGACTTCGAGAAATGCGTCCTCGTAAGTTTCGGCTTGTTCCGGGGTGATGGCGAGACGGACTTGCAGCCAAGGCATGGCGGGCACCTTTGAAAATCTGTGGGGCAGCCCGAAGCTGCAAAAGCGCGCAGTTTACGCCAGGTCGCCGGCAAAGTGGACACGCCGCTTGGCTGTTACACATTCGCCAGCGCGATATACATATGTATCGCCTGAGTGCGGTTGCCGACAAATAGAGTGAAAGCTCATTTCTACGCAAGAACGGGCTGGACGATATGGCGGGTGAACAAGCGATTGTAGAAGAAAAACCACCGGAAGCCGCTGCGCCCACAGGAACGGCCCAGGAGATTCTCCTGCGGATCACGCGTTGGCAGGTGATCATCGACAAACGCCTGAGCAGTCAGCTGACCTTATTGGAGGCCATGGAAGATTTCGCCTTGACCGAGCTGCGCGGTCATTACCCGCACGGCAATATCGACCCGGGGTTCGTGCTGGCTGTGCTGGATGCGATCCTGCAAAAAATCATCGACGGCAAACCGCTGATGTACCTGGCGATCCGTGACGCTCCGTACCGCTGGCCGGGCGCTGCTGATCGGGGATTGCCGCCCGGCCATCGCCAAGCGGTCATCCAGACCGTGGATAGCGTTTCTGTGCATTTCCTTGAGCAATACAAAAAATACCTGCGAGCACACTGGGAAACCAAAGGCCAGGAGGCTGCGTTCGATCAGTTGGTCCTGCGCAAGTTGCGGCGTTATGTCGACGACATCGACGCGCTGTTTCACCCGGATCGTCTCGCGGAACTGACGCCGGATCGACTGCGCAGGCAGATCGAAAAGGTTCAGGAGCGAGGCGCGCGCCGCTATCGGTTGACCGCGCTGGCAACGGGCGCGGAAAAGAAGCGGCTCGAAGCGCAGTCATACGCACAGTTGCCACATTGGTTGCGAGTGCTGAACGACCCGGAGCGTGCGAGGTTGCGCGGTTATCAAGAGCAGACGTCGCAGGCCCGGGCAGCGCTCGATGATCTGCTGGAAGGCTACGGTTCGTTGCGCGCCTATGCCCGGCAACAGGCGCTTGACTACATCAGGCTCAAACTCGACATGGAGGTGGAGCCGGACCGGATCGACGTCCGCCTGAAATGGCGTTCAGCGGTCGGTGAGCCGACACAGAACCGCAGTCTGAGCGAGTTGCTCGCGGCGGGGCCGATCGGGACTGATTTCGCTACCGTCCTGGAAGTCACCAGTGCTCCTTCGCGACGCAATCAGCCGCTGGAACCGGCATTCATCGCCGACATGCTGGCCGGCCAGGATTATCCGGTCGGCTACCTGCGCGCCCTCACCGCACAGTATGAGCGCGAGGATGTACACAAAGCCTTGATCGACTGGTTTATCACGCGACTCAGGCAAAGCGCGTTCGTTGCGCGTTGTGCGGGGCATCTGGCGGTCGACGACCATGATCGTCTCGAATCGCTGTGGGCCGGGGAGGCCATGGATGAATCCTTGCGCGTCGCCGCACTTGCGTTACCCAATGGCATGCAGTGTGCCGACTTTCTGGTGTTTTACCGAGAAAAGGCTGCACCAGCGGTAACTGATCTGCTGCTGTACGCGCCAAACAAACCAGACGGCCAGGAGTGGGTGCGCCTGCCTTCGCTGGCGGCATTGACCGGAGAGGTCTGGGGCTGGACGCAGAGCGAGTCCGGTCGCGAATACCTTTTGCAGCAGCTTTCCCCCACTGCCCATCGTCAAGCCCGTGAGTACCTGGTCGCCGTGGCTGCCGACCCTGGCCGGTGGGGGATGAGCAGTGACATCCGCCGTGCGCCCATGCTGTTTGCTGAATGCGTCGACGCGGCGGTAAAAATGGGCCTGGCGAAAAACCTGCAGCAGCTTGAAGAGGACAACTCGCTTCGCTGGTCCTCGACGCAGGCCCCGGATGCGCGCCGACGCCTCAGCAGCCTGAATCAGGAGCTGGTTGTCCATCAGCGGGTCTTCAATGAGTGGCTGGGCGGTTTCGAAGTCTTTGTCGACTTCGCCAGGCGCACGGTTGCCGCAGAGATCGCGCCTTATATGCGCAGCAAACAGGTACTGGAACCGGTCGACCCGGCCACCGTGTTGATCGATTACAGCGCCGGCATCGTCGATCGCAGGAAGCAATCGGTAGCCAGCCTGCTCGACCTGGCGATCTACGGCTACGACGACAACGCCGGTATCGACCATCCGAAGAAAGGCGTGCGCTCCTCCGTTGGTCAGGATTTGAGTCAGGTGCGCAGCGCTGATCTGGCGCTGTATCTGCGCCGGGCGTGGCTGGGTGAAAAGTATGCCAGCGAGATCCGCAGCAGGTATCTCGACGCTCGCGATGCTGCCTATGAGCCGCGTCGCTTCGCCTACCGTAACGTGCTGCTGTCGAAAATGGACCGTGATTTGCGCGTCGCCAGAAGTCAGGCGCGGTTAAGCGACGCGGTTTATTCGGCGCTGGTCCGTCAGGTATCGCTGTTGAGTCAGCTGCCAGCGCCGGGCAAGCCTTTGCGGGGCGCGAGCATGGTCAGCAGTGACGGTGTTTTCAGATTCACCGTGCGCAGCCACGTTGTGCTTGGGGTCTACGTTTTCACCTGTTTCGATCCCGAACCGTCCTGGTGGCTGTACACGCCGGATGCTCCCGATGATCTGACGCTGCGCCCGTATCAGTCACTGCATGGCGACATCGCCGGTGCATTGCATGATTACCTGCTCGCGCGCACGCCGGTTGCTGCGCGCAACACTGTTTCGCGTGCCCTGTATGCGATAGCGGCAAGAAAACAGCGTGTCGATACGCTGTACGAAGCACAGCGCGTGAGTGATGCGCGCAGCGAGTTCAACGCCTACATCGAGCGCACGGCCACGGATGTGGAGGACATCACCACCAGCCGGGCAGAAATGATCGAGAGACAGGTTGTCAAAGGACTGATGTTCGGCGCCGCACCGTTTTGCATGGTGTTTCCACCCTTTGCCTTGCTGCTGGATGTCGTGTTCATTGCCGTCAGCGCCGGTCAGGCCGTCGCGGCGCATCTGGAAGGCGATGTCGAGGGCGCGCTCGGCCACTGGCTCGAGGCATCGTGGGGCGCCCTGTTTGCCATGGTCGGCGCCGGCGGTACGGTCAAGCTGCTCGGGCGTTCGGTCAGCAATCTGAAGCACACGATGCGACCGGTCTCATTGCTCACCGAGCGTCTGAGCAGCGTGGCTCCTGTTCGCAAGGAAACGCTGCCGGCGGTTCGCGAGGTGCGTTTTCATGCCAGACAGGCCGTCAGCAGAAAGCCGAATGATTTGCAGCAGGTCACTGAAGAAGGTGTCTTTTTTGGCACATGGCGCAGTCCGCCCATGACTCCACAGGCTCAACCGACCTATTACATCCGCAACAGGGGCAAGTATTTCCAGGTCAGGGAAAACCCGCATTTCGATGGTCTCAGCCTGGTCGATGCCCGGCGGCCCGCAGCCATTTATCAAAAACCGGTACGACTGACCACGAGCGGCAAATGGACGCACGATCGCGTCGGGTTGCGCGGCGGCGATGATCAGGTGCGCAATCTTGGCCATGTGAGCAATCTGCGCAATGCGTTTCCCGGGCGCGTCGAGCCGGTGCTTAACCGTGGCGCGTTGCAGGGCGAAGCGCTGGTGGCGAAGTTTGTCGCCGGCTCGCGGGACAATTACCTGTTTTCGCTGAATGCGCAAACCTGCGTGATTGCCTCGATCTACAACCCGACGACAAAGGTTGGCGCTGTCATTCATTTCGATCACAACATTCGCACGCTGATCAAAGACACGGTCAAGGATACGATGGCGCGTCTGGGAGGCTCGAGCAAAGATGTTCGGGTCACGCTGGTCGGCGGTGACTGGCTGACCGGGACCGACATCGGTGGGACGGTCAGGACAGTATTGCGTCAAGAGGGGCTGAAGCCGACGTGGGACTACTGGTCGTATTCTTCCTGTCTGGGCAATAACTATGCAGTGTCGTTGAATCTCGATAGCGGTGTTTCGACCGTGTTCAAGACATCCGCCAGTCAGGTTGAACGCCTGTATTCGCCGGTTTTGCAGCGGGCGAGCCATGCCAGCGATCCGGTGTCCAGACGCGCACAGGTATTCATGGAGCGGTTTCGGCGAAAGCCGTTGCACGAGGATGCCTCTGGCGCCGTGGTCGACCAGAACGGGCGCCGGGCAACTCCCGAGATGATTCAGGAGCAGGCTTTTACCTTGGTATCGATGAACTGATGCGCTGGCTTAATGCATAAAAAAACCCGATCCGCAGGGATCGGGTTTTTTCACGCCAGGTCAGTCTTACGACTGCTTGGCCAGCTTGTGCTCGAGGTAGTGAATGTTCACACCACCTTTGCAGAAGCCTTCGTCACGAACCAGATCACGGTGCAGCGGGATGTTGGTCTTGATCCCGTCGACCACGATTTCGTCCAGGGCATTGCGCATGCGTGCCATGGCTTCGTCGCGGGTTGCGCCGTAAGTGATCAGCTTGCCGATCAGCGAGTCGTAGTTCGGTGGCACGGCATAACCGCTGTACAGGTGCGAATCGACGCGGACGCCGTTGCCGCCTGGGGCGTGGAAATGCTTGACGGTGCCCGGGCTCGGCATGAAGGTCTTCGGATCTTCAGCGTTGATCCGGCACTCCAGCGAGTGACCGCGGATGACCACGTCATCCTGAGTGAACGACAGCTTGTTGCCAGCGGCGATGCTGAGCATCTCCTTGACGATGTCGATACCGGTGACCATCTCCGAAACCGGGTGCTCCACCTGAACACGGGTGTTCATTTCGATGAAGTAGAAACGACCGTTCTCGTAGAGGAACTCGAAGGTGCCGGCGCCACGGTAGCCGATGTCGATGCACGCCTTGACGCAGCGAGCCAGGACTTCCTGGCGCGCCTTCTCGTCGATGCCCGGTGCCGGCGCCTCTTCGAGAACCTTCTGGTGACGACGCTGCAGCGAGCAGTCGCGGTCACCCAGATGGATGGCGTGGCCCTGGCCGTCGGACAGGACCTGCACTTCGACGTGACGTGGATTGGTGAGGAATTTTTCCAGATAGACCATCGGGTTGCCGAACGCCGCGCCTGCTTCGGAGCGGGTCAGTTTCGCCGAGGCGATCAGGTCTTCTTCCTTGTGCACCACACGCATGCCGCGACCACCACCGCCACCGGCGGCCTTGATGATCACCGGGTAGCCGACTTCACGACCGATGCGCAGCGCCGTTTCTTCGTCTTCCGGCAGTGGGCCGTCGGAGCCTGGAACGGTGGGTACGCCTGCTTCGATCATCGCGTGCTTGGCCGATACCTTGTCGCCCATCAGGCGGATGGTGTCGGCTTTCGGGCCGATGAAGGCGAAGCCGGAGTTCTCGACCTGCTCGGCAAAATCGGCGTTTTCCGCGAGGAAACCGTAGCCTGGGTGAATGGCGGTAGCGCCGGTCACTTCAGCGGCAGCGATGATGGCCGGGATGTGCAGGTAAGACTGAGCGGCGGACGCCGGGCCGATGCAGACGGATTCGTCTGCCAGACCCAGGTGCATCAGCTCTTTGTCGGCCTTGGAGTAAACGGCGACGGTCTTGATGCCCATCTCTTTGCAGGCACGCAGAATCCGCAGGGCGATCTCACCGCGGTTAGCGATCAGAACTTTTTCCAACTTCGCAGTCATCAAAGGCTCTCCGCGGTTCAAACGATGGTGAACAGCGGTTGGTCGTACTCAACCGGCTGGCCGTCTTCGACGAGGATGGATTCGATCACACCGCTGGTTTCAGCTTCGATGTGGTTCATCATCTTCATGGCTTCGACGATGCACAGGGTGTCGCCTTTCTTCACGGTCTGGCCGACTTCAACGAAGGCTGGCGAGGTTGGCGAAGATTTACGGTAGAAGGTGCCGACCATCGGCGAACGGGCAACGGTGCCGTTCAGCGCGGGTGCAGCAGCGGCAGCCGGAGCAGCGGCGGCGACTGGCGCGGCAGCAGGGGCAGCGGCCGGAGCCTGCATCGGGGCTGGCGCGTAGTACTGCTGCGCCGGGGTCTTGCTGTGGCGGCTGATGCGTACGGACTCTTCGCCTTCCTTGATCTCGAGCTCGTCGATGCCGGACTCTTCCAGCAATTCGATCAGTTTCTTAACTTTACGGATATCCATGAATCATCAACTCCCAAGGGTCGGTCAGGGGCGTATAGCTTGGTGTTCAAGCTGCTCTAGTGCGGCCTCCAGGGCCAGTCGGTAACCGCTGGCGCCAAGGCCGCAGATCACTCCTACCGCTACATCGGAGAAGTAGGAGTGATGGCGGAAAGGTTCGCGCTTGTGCACGTTGGACAAGTGCACTTCGATGAATGGGATGCTCACTCCCAGCAGCGCGTCACGTAATGCGACACTTGTGTGCGTAAAAGCCGCCGGATTGATCAGAATGAAATCCACGCCTTCATCGCGCGCAGCGTGGATGCGATCGATCAATTCGTACTCGGCGTTGCTTTGCAGATGCAGCAGATGATGGCCGGCTTCACGGGCGCGACGCTCCAGATCCTGATTGATCTGCGCCAGGGTCGTCGACCCATAGGTCCCCGGTTCCCGGGTGCCGAGCAGGTTCAGGTTGGGGCCGTGCAGCACCAGTAGCGTCGCCATCTGCGTTGTCCTTGTTATCAATGAGCAGTCGTCAGAACCCGGCGACTATGCCGCAAAGCCTTTGTGACTGTCCAGTTCCATGCAATAGCCGGCACGATGGGCGATGTTTGCGCGAAATTTGTGACCATGAGTTCACATCCGGTCATTCTGCGGGATCGGCGGTGTCTGGTTTGACGCTATCGCGAGCAGGCTCACTCCTACATTTGGAACGCGTATCCCCTGTAGGAGTGAGCCTGCTCGCGATAGCGGTTTATCAAACGCGGAAGGCTTGAACGGCCGTATGCAATCGCCCACCCAGCACCAGCAGATTCTCGCCCTGTTCGCGCCCCTGGCCGATGCGCAGCAGGTTATCCCCACCCAGTTGATGAATGCGCTCGCTGTGATCGCGGATCTCGCTCACCGCGCCGCTTTGTTGTGCGGTGACATCGGCAATGCGCACAGCCGTGTCGGCGATGGTCTGAATCGCGCCGACGATTTTATCCAGCGCACCGTCCGCCGCCTGCGCCTGACTGGCCGTGGCTTCGGCGTGTTCGACCTGGGCGCGCATACCCTCAACCGATTGTCGGGCGGCGGTCTGCAGGCCGGCGATCAGCGTCTGGATTTCCGCCGTCGCTCCGGCAGTACGCTGCGCCAGCGAGCGCACTTCTTCGGCAACCACGGCGAAACCACGGCCCATCTCGCCGGCGCGAGCGGCTTCGATCGCGGCGTTCAGGGCGAGCAGATTGGTCTGGTCAGCAATCGAGCGAATCACCGTCAGCACGCCGCCAATAGTTGCCGACTCCTCGGCGAGGTGCTCGATCATCTGCGCATTGCCCTGAACTTCACCGACCAAAGCATGCAGTCCGGTCAGGCTCTGGCCGATCACAGCCTGGCCATGCTCGACAGCCAGACCGGCATGACGGCTGGCATCGGCAGCCTGGCGGGCGTCGCCGGCCACTTGCTGAATGGTCGCCTCCAGTTCGCCCAGTGAGTCACGGATCAGCGCCGTATCACCGGCCTGATGCTCGGCGCCGCTGTGCAGGTCATTGCTCAGTTCGGCGAGGGTGCGGCTGCTACCCGCGACTTGCTCGGCGTTGCCGCGAATCGTGCCGACCAGATCCACCAGATAGGCGCGCAAGCGATTGAGCGAGGCTTCGATGTCGTGCAGTTCGCGGTTGGTCTTGCCCAGTTGAATATCCTGGCTGAAATCGCCCTCGGCCCAGGTCGACAGCGCCGGGGCGAGGTTGGTCAGAGTGCGGGCCAGGCGCCGCTGCAAGGTGTCGATGAGCAGGGCGATCAGCAGAATCAGGCCGATCATTACGCCTTGCATCAGCCGCACTTCGCCCTGGATCTGCCCGTGTTGCGCGCGCACCACCGGTTCGAGGCCGGCGATGGCGTGTTGCACGCTGGCGATTTTTTCGTGGGTGGCGGCGCTGAGATCCGCGCGTTTATGGATCTGCTCGCGAGTGCGCGCCAGTTCCGCCGGGTAGCGGCCGAGCAAGCTGTTCAGTTCGCGTTTGAGGCCGACACCGGCATCCTCGGCGGCGGCTTTATCAGTGTTCTCGATGCCCATGAGTGCGGCGAAATCGTCACTGTTCGATTCAGTGCTGGTGACCACTCCGAGCAAGGGCAGGGCGTCGATTGCCTGGGCCTCGGCGCGCATGCTGTCGACCTCGCGCTCGACATCGGCGGCGAGCTCACTGCGCCCGCTGCTCACCAGTTTGTCCCGCGCCAGCGACAATTTGCCCAGATGCTGCGACGCGGCGAGCAGGGGTGCGAGATAGGCGGCGTTGCCATTGGCGTAGGTGTTGAGCTGGTCGAGGCCGGCGCTGAGTTCGCGTTCTGCCTGCAACAGCAGGGCTTGCGGATCGCCGGCCAGTTTGCCGGCGGCGAGCAGGTCGGTTTTGCTGAATTCATCGAGGCTCGACAGACTTGGCTGCACGGTGTCGGCCAGCGCCGGCGGCAATTCACTCAGTTGCTTGTGCACGCTGTCGATGGCCTGGGCGGCGCTGCTCAGGCGCAGCGCGTCACCGCTGGCGAGGTAATCCTCGACGTTGCGCGCCACTTCATTCTGAAATTGCTGCGACAGCCCCAGGTACCGCTCCATCAAAAGATAGGGCCGTTCCAGGGCTTTTTGCGACCACCACAGCGTGGCGCCAAGGGCCACGCAGACGGCGACCAGCAGCAGAGTGTTGAGATTGGTGAGCAACTTCAGGCGCATGACGGCTACCAACGGCAGAAATGGTAAGCGCCTGAATTTATTGCGGTTCTATTACAAGGTTATGACCGAATCAGTGGATTCCGATGAAAAAGTGGCACTTTGCTTTGATTGCCTGGCGGTCTGCACCCGATTGCGTCCGGCACCCTTGGCGCGATACAGCGCCTCGTCGGCCTGGCTGGCCATCATCAGGCTGTCGGAGTCATCGCACATTTCCACCACGCCGGCGCTAAATGTGCACCAGAGATCCTGCGGCTGCGCCGGGTAATGAATTTCGGCGAAGCGCTGGCGAATCTCGTCGAGGACTTTGTGCGCCGCGTCGATATCAGTGTCGGGCATGACGATGGCGAACTCTTCGCCACCGTAACGGCCGATGAAATCGGTCTTGCGCAAACGCTGCTTGAGGAACAGCGCCAGGCTCTTGATCACACGGTCGCCCATCGGGTGGCCGTGGCTGTCGTTGACCCGTTTGAAGTGATCGATGTCGAGCATGGCAAAGCTCAGCGGCTTGTTCTCGCGGCGGGCGCGGAACGAGCAGTCTTCGAGCAACTGCAGGATGTGCGTGTGGTTGTACAGCCCGGTGAGACTGTCGCGGACCATGCGCGCTTTCAGATTGCGCGCGCGGGCGGCGCGGTTGCGCACCGTGGTGATCAAGTGCCGTGGCTTGATCGGCTTGGTCAAAAAGTCATCGCCGCCCTCGCTCATGGCGTCGAGCTGCTTGTCCAGATCGTCCTCGGCCGACAGGTAAATGATCGGCACGCTGACGTAGCGGTCGTTGTGGCGGATCACTTTGGCCAGTTCGGTGCCGGTGCAGGCCGGCATGTACATATCGAGAATGATCAGGTCCGGCTGGAAATCCGCCAGTTCCGCCATCGCCTGAATCGGTTCGATCAACGTGCGGGTGACAATCCCGGCGCTGTTGAGCAGGCGCTCGGTGTGCAAGGCCTGCGCGCGCGAGTCGTCGATGATCAGCACTTTATAGGGCTCGTACTGGGCGACGCAGGTCAGCACTTCGATTTTTTCCAGCAGGCTCGAAGCTTCGAGGGTGCCGGTGAGAAATTCCTGACCGCCGGCGCGCACGGCGGCGAGACGGGTCGGGGTATCGGTTTCGTGCAGGCTGAAAAACAGCAATGGAAGCTGTTCTTCGAGGCCGACCTGAGCTTCGGCGGCGAGTTTCAGGCCGATGCCGGGACCGCTGAAATCCACGTCCATGACAATCGCCGCGGGCAAGCGCTCGACCATCGACGAGCGAAACGCGGCGACGCTGTCCAGTGCCTGCGCGCTCAAACCGAAAAATTCCAGCTGCTTGGCCAGCCGTTCGGCGCGGTCGTGGTCTTGCAACATCACATAGATCGGCTTGCGCAGTGGCGGCAGGAAGGTCTGGTCGAGCTGATCGCCATGGCGCAGGCCGGTGCGCGACAGGCGCTGCATCAAGCGATTGAGATCGGTGATCAGGCCGCTGCTGAGACGGCCACGGTTGGCGTCCACCGCCTGCAGCGACTGGCCGATGTGATGCGCCAACTGCGTGTGTTCCGGCTGTTCGAAACGCTCGGCAAAACGCAGCAGACGCAGATTCGCCTCGCTCAGTTCGGCGAGGTCGACGGTGGACCACTCACTGCGTTGCAGGCGCTGCCATATCTCAAGAATCTGACGTGCCTGATGAATTACCCGCTGGGCAAAGTGGTGCTTGAGACGCTCACGGCTGGGGTCTTCTGGCTCGGTCATATCCTGACTACTAGTTAGGGTGCATGCTGAGATCGACTGGTGGCTCTATGCTAGCACCTCTTTTCCCTTAGACGAGTGTCGTACGTCAATAATCTGCTGGACGACACGATTCAGTTTCTGACCGGGTGGTTTTCTCACGCACTTGCGGGTCAGTCCGACGCCCGGAATCCGCACGTTCGACTTGCAAGGAAGGGCAGAACAGTCGGGAATTCTCCATCGTTGCGCGGACCACGCTCAGGCAGGGTTCGCTGCATCGCAGGCATTGCCAGTATCAGGGAATCCCCTAGCGTGTCGCCAAGCGTCATCGGCCCTTACGATTTGCGGCTTATCGTTAGCGGCAGGTGCTAGGCCAAGGCACGTTGTTGTATGGTTGTGGTCGAACCGTTGAACCCAAGTGATTGAAAGGATATCGCCATGCTGGACTGGAAAAACCGCGCGGGCAGCGCGCCTGAACGTGCCGCCGAGCCCAAGTCGGCCACCCGCAGTTATGTCGGCGGGCTATTTTTCAGCCGGGCGCTGGCCACAGTGATTGGTCTCTACTTGCTGGTGACCATCGCGCTGGGCTGGTACTGGAGCCAGGAACCGGAGCTGTTTCCAGTGGCGCAAAATGCCCAGGTCGCTGCCGAGAAAGAAGGCAAGCAAATGGTGGTCGGCTACACCACCGTCGAAACCCTGAAAACCGTTGCCGGTACCTTGCTCAACAAGCCGGGCGGTTACATTTCCAACGATCGTTTCCCGCCGGGTCTGTGGATGGACAACACGCCGAGCTGGGAATACGGCGTGCTGGTGCAGGTGCGTGACCTGACCCGTGCCCTGCGCAAAGACTTCGCCCGTTCGCAATCGCAGTCGGCCGAAGACGCCGATCTGGCCAAGGCCGAACCGCGTTTCAACTTCGACAACAAGAGCTGGGTGCTGCCGTCCAGTGAGTCGGAATATCAGGAAGGCATCAACTCCCTGAGCCGTTATCAGGCGCGCCTGTCCGATCCGAATCAGAAAAACGCGCTGTTCTATGCCCGCGCCGACAACCTCAACAACTGGCTGGGCGACGTCGGCACCCGTCTCGGTTCGCTGTCGCAACGCCTGTCGGCCAGTGTCGGCCGGGTCAAGCTCAACACTGCGCTGAAAACCGAAGTCCCGGCGGTCGGCGAAGTGCCGCAGGTTGACGAAGAAGTCGTGGAAACCCCATGGATGCAGATCGACAACGTGTTCTACGAAGCACGGGGTCAGGCCTGGGCGCTGTCGCATCTGCTGCGTGCCATCGAAGTCGACTTCGCTGATGTGCTGGCGAAGAAGAACGCCACCGTCAGCGTGCGCCAGATCATTCGGGAACTGGAGGCTTCGCAAGAGCCGGTGTGGAGCCCGATGATCCTTAATGGCAGCGGTTTCGGCGTTCTGGCCAACCACTCGCTGGTCATGGCCAACTACATTTCCCGGGCCAACGCCGCGGTGATCGATCTGCGTCAACTGCTCAATCAGGGCTGATACGTGAGCCAGACCCCCGGAGAGGCGGCCCATCGCGCTGCCTCGGATGCTGAACAGATTGCCTGGGTCGACGAGCACGACAACCTGCTCGGCACCCTGGTGCGTTCCGATTTGCGCGAACGCGGGCTGATCGGTCGTGGCACCTACATCATGCTGTTCAATTCCGCCGGTGAGTTGTGCGTGCACCGGCGCACATTGAGCAAGGCGATTTATCCCGGCTACTGGGATGTTGCCGCCGGCGGCATGGTCCAGGCCGACGAAAGCTACGCCGAGTCGGCGGCGCGCGAGCTGGAGGAAGAGCTGGGCGTCAGCGGCGTCGAGCTGACCGCTCACGATCACTTCTACTTCGAAGACACCGGCAATCGACTGTGGTGTTCGGCGTTTTCCGCTGTATGGGACGGGCCGCTGAAACTGCAGCCGGAGGAAGTCCTCGAAGCGCGATTCATTCCCGTCGAACAGGTCATGCGGGAAATCACCGAAAAGCCTTATTGCCCGGACTCTCTGGCCGCATTGAAGCGCTATCTCAAGGCGCAGCAGAGCCACGTCGCAAAGAACACATGAATTGGCGCCGATTGGCACTTAGCAATCGCGATTTTTGTCGTTACACTGCGCGACCTTTTCAAGCTGCACCGGATGGCTTGAGGTTGGCCTGCAGATATTCAGCCCAGCGTTCATAGTTTTCCGATGCAGTAGCGCTGCCCCTGCCTGAGTGGGGCTTCGCGGTCGCTGACCTTGCCCAAGGTTGCGATCAGTCTTTGTCCTCCCGAGAGGATTGCCGGTGGCCAAGAAAGCCGCATCCTTCGCCGCCCTGGGCGGCCTGGTATTTTCCACCGACGCAGGTCGTCATTGCCCGGAATGCAGCAAGCCGGTGGACGCCTGTATCTGCAAACAAACCGTGATCCCGGCCGGTGACGGCATTGCCCGCGTGCGTCGCGAATGCAAAGGACGTGGCGGCAAAACGGTGACAACCATCACCGGCGTGCCCCTGGCCGAAGACGCGCTCAAGGAACTGGCGACGACGTTGAAAAAACGTTGTGGCACCGGCGGGGCGTTGAAGGACGGCATCATCGAAATCCAGGGCGATCACGTCGAGCTACTCTTGGCAGAGCTGATCAAGCACGGTTTCAAAGCGAAGAAATCCGGCGGCTAGCAGCCTCTGTGAAACCCTCCGGCGGCTTGATCCGGCTTCGAGTGTTCTCGACTCCGGCGTCGTCGCCATGGTTTTCACAGAGCCTGTTCATGACCGGTTTCTAAACTCCACGCAGTCAGTGCGGTCTACCGCCGCACTGACGAACCGTCATTTTCATTCTTTAGACTGCGCCGGCCTGCACTTCAGGCGACGCACTCTGACTTCTTTATAGGGGACTTCGATGTCCGTACGACGCACACGTAAAGACGATGGCAGCCAATGGACAGTTGCGGACAGCCGCAGCGTTTACGGGATTCGCCATTGGGGGGCCGGGTATTTCGCGATCAATGAAGCCGGTCGCGTCGAAGTACGTCCGAACGGCCCGAGCAGCTCGCCCATCGATCTGTTCGAACAAGTCGACCAACTGCGCAAGAGCGGTTTGTCCTTGCCGTTGCTGGTACGTTTCCCCGACATCCTGCAAGACCGTGTCCGTCAGTTGACTGGAGCCTTCGATTCGAACATCGAACGCCTGGAATACCAGAGCAAGTACACCGCGCTGTACCCGATCAAGGTCAACCAGCAGGAAGCGGTGATCGAGAACATCATCGCCACCCAGAACGTCTCCATCGGTCTGGAAGCCGGCTCCAAGCCTGAGCTGCTGGCCGTGCTGGCGCTGGCGCCGAAGGGCGGCACGATCGTCTGCAACGGTTACAAGGACCGCGAGTTCATCCGTCTGGCGCTGATGGGCCAGAAGCTCGGCCACAACGTGTTCATCGTCATCGAAAAAGAATCCGAAGTCGGTCTGGTGATCGAAGAAGCGGCCTCGCTGAAGGTCAAGCCGCAGGTGGGTCTGCGCGTGCGCCTGTCGTCGCTGGCCTCGTCGAAATGGGCGGACACCGGTGGCGAGAAATCCAAATTCGGTCTGTCGGCGGCGCAGTTGCTGTCGGTGGTCGAGCGCTTCCGTGGCGCCGGTCTGGATCAGGGCATTCGCCTGCTGCACTTCCACATGGGCTCGCAGATCGCCAACCTCGCGGACTACCAGCACGGCTTCAAGGAAGCAATTCGTTACTACGGCGAACTGCGCAACCTCGGTCTGCCGGTCGATCACATCGACGTCGGCGGTGGCCTTGGTGTCGACTACGACGGCACCCACTCGCGCAATGCCAGTTCGATCAACTACGACATGGACGATTACGCCGGCGTCGTGGTCGGCATGCTCAAGGAATTCTGCGACGCGCAGAGCCTGCCGCATCCGCACATCTTCTCGGAAAGCGGCCGTTCGCTGACTGCACACCACGCAATGCTGGTGGTGCAGGTGACCGACGTCGAGAAACACAACGACGAAATCCCGCTGATCGAAAACAAGGAAAGCCTGCCGGAAACCGTGCAGTGGCTGGTGGACCTGCTCGGCCCGACCGACATCGAAATGGTCACCGAAACCTACTGGCGCGCTACGCACTACATGAGCGACGTGGCCGCGCAGTACGCCGATGGCAAGCTGACCCTGGCGGAAAAGGCCTTGGCGGAACAATGCTATTTCGCTGTTTGCCGGCGCCTGCACAACTCGCTGAAGGCGCGTCAGCGTTCGCACCGTCAGGTGCTCGACGAACTCAACGACAAGCTGGCCGACAAGTACATCTGCAACTTCTCGGTATTCCAGAGCCTGCCGGACACCTGGGCGATCGATCAGGTGTTGCCGATCATCCCGCTGCACCGTCTCGACGAAGAGCCGCTGCGCCGGGCGGTGCTGCAGGATCTGACCTGCGATTCGGACGGCAAGATCAACCAGTACGTCGACGAGCAGAGCATCGAAACCAGCCTGCCGGTGCATGCGTTGAACGAAGGCGAAGATTACCTGCTGGGCGTGTTCCTGGTCGGCGCCTACCAGGAAATCCTCGGCGACATGCACAATCTGTTCGGTGACACCGACTCGGTGAACATCTACCAGAACGCCGATGGCAGCGTGTATCACGCGGGCATCGAGACCCACGACACCATCGAAGACATGCTGCGTTACGTGCACTTGTCGCCGGAAGAACTGATGACTCACTACCGCGACAAGTGCGCCAGTGCCCGCATCAGCGCCAGCGAGCGCACGCAGTTCCTCGATGCTCTGCGTCTGGGCCTGACCCGCTCGTCCTATCTGTCTTCCTGAGACCCGATAGCGTTCCGACCGGGTTGTCCGATTTTTTTCCGCAAGCTGTGGAAAATTCGGATAACCCGGTGGGACATCTCCTGATTTTTTCAGGAAAACCTGTGCTACTTAAGTCAGCAAACTCTTCTGGTCTGCTTTTCGCGTAGGTCATTTCCTAAGTTGTACTTCGCCTCTCTACTCGGCCATGCCTCTCGGCGAGAATCCCCGGCCGCCCCTCCTGTAGAGATCCGCCCATGTTCGATCCAGTCAACGAGCCGTCGTTTCGTCTCGATGTAGCGGGCCTGTCCGACCCCTTCGAAGTTCTCGCCTTTACCGGAAGGGAAGCGCTCAGCGAACCCTTCGCCTTCGAGATCGATGTGGTAATCGACGATCCGCATCTGGATCTCGCCGGCCTGCTGCACCGTTCGGCCTACCTGTGTTTCGGCCCGCCCGGCCAAGGCGTGCACGGACAGTTGCACAGCCTTGTCCAGCATGAGCACAGCCATGGTCTGCGCTTGAGCCGAGTGCGCCTGGGGCCGAGGCTCGATTGCCTCGACCTGCGCTTGAGCCAGCGCATTTTCAGCGGCCGTTCTGTGCCGCAGATCATCGAACAGGTGCTGCGCGAACATGGCATCGTCGGCCTGCAACGGCGTTTCGACCTGCACAGCGACTACCCGGCCCGCACCTTCTGCACCCAGTACCGCGAATCCGATCTGCAACTGCTCCAGCGCTTGTGCGCACAGGCACGCATTCACTATCACTTCGAGCATCACCGCGACCGGCATTGCCTGGTGTTCGGCGACGATCCGACGCGGTTGCCACAGGCCGATGTCGCGCACTATCAGGCTGAGCATGACCACCGGGGCGTCGCGCCAGCCGTCCGCCAATGGCGACTGCAAGACGATTCTGAGGCCAACCAGCGAGGACCCTATGCCGAAGGACACAGCGATTTGCCCGCCCTGCGCAGCGGTCAGTGGCTGCCGCTGGACGACCATCCTTTCATCGAATGCAATCGCCCCTGGTTGCTGACCCGTATCGAGCACCGCGCCGATCAGTCTCTCGAACCGGCCTACAGCAATCGCCTGTTCGCGGCCGCGCGGGTGCCAGTCTCTGCGGCCGCCGCGATGCCTCCCAAACAACGCATGCACAGCCTGCAGCGCGCCTGGGTAGTCTCGGTCGACGAAGCGCAACCTGATCGCTCGCGGCCCGTCGCGGTGCAATTCGACTGGCTCTATCAGGGCGAGGGCGCAGCGCCGAGCCATTGCTGGCTGCCCCTCGCGCCAACCCTGAGCGATTTGCCTTCGGCAGCGTTGGCCGATGGCGTGGAGGTGGTGGTGAGTTTTCTTGAAGGCGATCCCGATCAGCCGATGGTCACTGGCGTTCTTCAGCCCTCAGTGCTGCCAGAGGATGCGGTTGAGGACGATGCTCCGTCACCGCTGCCGGAACTGCTGGTCAGTGATGGATTGCAGCAATTGCTACAGTCCGGCGAGCCGTTGCTGCTGCTGTGTCTGCTGCCGGGTGGGGGGAGTTTCAACCATTGCGCTGAATCCGTATGCAGCTGCCGGTTGCTCACTGCGCTCGACCAGAGCAGCGCAAGATGAGCGGCGCGGCGCTTGAGCCTGTGGCGCACTGGCTGTTGCTCGATACTCCGGACGCGTCACGTGCCCTGCGAACTTTGCGCCAGGGGTTTGCCGAGGTGCAACGTCACCGATTGTTTGACGGCACTGAGTTTCAACCGGTCAGTGAGCATGGCCCGGTCCTCGTCGATTTGCGCAACAGCCCGGGATTGACGGCGTTATGTCTGCACGATCCGGACACCTGGCGCGGCCTGCTGCTGAGCTGCGAAATACCCGCGCAGCAGTTGCTGAGCCATTTGCAGCGCATGCTCACGGTTTCGTTCGGTCTGAATCATCGGGCCTTGCTCAGCTATTACAACCGTCAGACCGCGAGCTATTTCTTCGACGCCTGCGACGCCGCGCAACTGAGTCGCTGGCTCGGGCCGATCCGCTACCTGCGCTGGTTTGGCGGTACGTGGGCCGACCGCGCCATCGGCAGTCAGGGCTGGCAGCAATTGCGTAATCCCGGTCTGCTCGTCGAACCGTTGGGCATCGAGGAAAGTCTGACCCGGCGCCAGCGTGAACGCCTGCAAACTTGCCTTTTGGAGCAGCATATCTGGCGCTGGTGCCAGTCCCTGAGCGCCGATTACCAGACGATCTCTGTACATGTGCAACAAGGACTGGCGCTGGGTTTCAGCGATCGTGCCGTGCTCGACGGCTGGCTGTGGTTGCGTCTGCTGCATCCACGCGCCGCGCTGGTTGCGCCGCCGGCGGGGCTGACGCAGCAGGAGCGGCTCGATCATCTGCGTCGTCAGTGGGGCGCGGCGGGCTGACTGTTTTCCTCAGTGAGCCTTGCCGCTGAACCAGCCATCGCTGCGTTTCAGCCACAGGGCTTGCGCGCCAAGGGTCACGCTGCGCAAGACCATGAACAGCAGGAAAGATATCCACAGGCCGTGATTGCCCAGCTCCTGCAAGAACCAGGCGAAGGGCAGCAACAGCAGCACCGTCAACAGCATGCCGTTGCGCATTTCCCGGGCGCGGGTGGCGCCGATGAACAGCCCGTCGAGCAGGTAACTCCAGACCGCTATCAACGGCAGCACGGCGAGGTAGGGCAGGTAGACGAAAGCAGTGTCGCGCACGCTCTGGATATCGGTCTGCATTTCGATGAACAGGTGTCCGGCGAGCAGAAACAGCGCAGCGAAGCCGAGACTGGCGATCAGTGACCAGCCGCCGGCCACCACCAGCGAACGGCGCAGTGCCAGTCGATCCCGCGCGCCGATGGCATGGCCGCACAAGGCTTCGACGGCGTGGGCCAGACCGTCCAGGGCATGAGCCGTCAGCAGCAGGCCGTTGAGCAACAGCGCATTCGCCGCCACCGTCGCATCGCCGAGCCGCGCGCCTTGCACGGTGATCAGGAAAAACACCGATTGCAGGGCGAGGCTGCGGATGAAGATGTCACGGTTGACCGCCAGCAGCGGGCGCCAGCTCTGCCAGACTTTCAGCGCCGACCAGATGATCTGCCCCGGATAGGCGCGCAACGCCGTGCGCGTCAGCCACAGGCCGAGCAGGGCGCCGCTCCATTCGGCGATCACCGAAGCGCGGGCGGAGCCGACCACGCCCCAGTCCAGACCGATGACAAACCACAGATTGAGAACGATGTTGATCAGGTTGGTGCTCAGCAGAATCGCCAACGGCGCCCGCGCGTTCTGCGTGCCGAGGAACCAGCCGACCAGCGCGTACGTTGCCAGCGCTGCGGGCAGGCCGAACAGGCGCGTGTGGAAAAACTCCCGGGTCAGTAGCTCCAGTTCCGCCGATGGCTGCATGAAGTGCAGCGCAACGCCGCTGAGCGGCACACCAAGACAGCCGAGCACGATCGCCAGCCCCATCGCCAGCAACAGACCCTGCAGGAGAATCTGCCGCAACGCCGCGCCATCGCTGCGCCCGGCAGCCTGTGCGGCAAAACCGGTGGTGCCCATGCGCAGAAATCCCATCGCCCAGGCCAGAAACGTGTACAGGCTGGCGCCGACCGCCACCGCGCCCAACTGATGGGCATGCGGCAGATGGCCAATGACAGTGCTGTCGACCAGCGCCACCAGCGGCACGGAAATATTGGAGAGGATCATCGGCGCGGCGAGCGCCCAGACCTTGCGGTGAGTCGGGCGGTCGCGCCAGTCGGTAATCAGAGAGGACATGCAGGCTCCTTGGGGGAGCGGGGATTGTAGCGATTAACGCAATTTACTGTAGGAGTGAGCCTGCTCGCGATAGCGCCCGTTCAGTCACACAAGCTTCGAATGACATACCGCGATCGCGAGCAGGCTCACTCCTACAGGGGGCGGTGGGTTAATGGATGATCCAGCTCAACAACCACAACCCCAGCAGCAACCAGATGATCCCGGCAATGATCGACGCGTTCATGAACGCCCGAATCGCCGACCACAAGAGCATCAGGCCAACGATCAGCGCGATGATGCTGATGATCGAGGTGTCCATCCCCAGCGTCTGCGCCAGGCCATCGACAAAATTGCCGCCAGCGTTGCTGAGCATGTTGAACAGACCGCTAAGGCCATCGACGATGAAGCGGATGACCGAACCGAGTGCCTGGCCGAGCCATTCGAAAAAGCTTTCTACACGCATGTCTGCATCCCTGATGAAAGAGCTGAGCCTTGGGCCACGCCGAGGGCGGCCGAGTTCCCTGCAACTATAGAGCGTTTGCACGTCCTGTAGGAGTGAGCCTGCTCGCGATGACGCCGTCACATTCGACATCATCGTCGACTGACATCCCCCTATCGCGAGCAGGCTCACTCCTACAGGTTTTGCGCTTGCCTTAAGCACCTATCCCCCCGAAGCTATGCGTCTTCAGGAGAGCCCGATGAACCTTGTTGAACTGACCGAACGCCTGCACGCCATTCGCGACCGCAATGACTGGCGGCAATTTCACAGCCCGAAAAACCTCGCCATGGCCGCCAGCGTGGAAATGGCCGAGCTGGTGGAAATCTTCCAGTGGCTGACAGAAGACCAGTCGCGCCAGTTGCCGGCGGACACACTCGCCCATGCCGGGCAGGAAGTCGGCGATATCGTCCTGTATCTGTTGCTGCTGTGCAGCGAGCTGGGCCTGGACATGAATGAAGTGGTGCGCGCCAAGCTCGCCGACAGCGAACGGCGGTTCAACTGATGAGCGACCGTCATTTCGATCAGTTGGCCACGCGCTTCGCCGAAAAAATCTACGGCGGCGCCAAAGGCGCGATTCGTCTCGCCGTGTTGCAGGCCGACCTGAGCGAGGCTTTGCCGGATCGTCCGCTGCGGGTGCTCGATATCGGCGGGGGCTTGGGGCACATGTCGCTGTGGCTGGCCGAGCGCGGCCATGACGTCACCTTCACCGAGCCGGCCGAACCGATGCTCGAAGGTGCGCGCCAGCGGTTTGCCGAAGCCGGACAAAGCGCGACGTTCATTCAGGCGCCGTGGCAGGCACTCCCCGGTCAGCTCACCGAACCCTATGATCTGGTGATCTGCCACGCCGTGCTGGAATGGCTCGCCGAACCCCATGCGATCCTGCCGGTGCTGCACCAGTTGACCAAGCCCGGCGGCTGGCTGTCGCTGGCGTTCTACAACCGTGATGCACTGATTTATCGCAATCTGCTCAAAGGCCATTTCAAGAAGATGCGCAAGAACGTCATGGCCGGCGAAAAGCAGAGCCTGACGCCGCAACAGCCTCTCGACCCACGGGAATTGGCGACGCAACTCGCCGGAATGTGGCAGGTCGAAAGTCAGAGCGGCGTACGGGTATTTCACGATTACATGCCGGTGGAATTCCAGGCCCGCGCCGAACTGGCGGATTTGCTGGAAATGGAACTCGCGCACCGTCGTCACCCAGGCTTCGCCGGGCTTGGGCGTTACTTGCACTGGATCTGCCGGCCGATCTGATCGGAGCGCGACATGAAAGCTCAATGCGGGTTATTGCTGATGTGTCTGGGGTTGGCCGCCTGTCAGGGCAGCAACCCCTACGTGGCGCAGTCGCGGCCATTGCCGCCAGCGCCGCCGCAAGCCGCCATTACTTTCGACCGTAGCGCCTACCCGGCGCCGCCGCGTGATTACGGGCGCTACCGCAACTGGGCCTGGCTCAACGGCCAGTTGCCACC
Organism: Pseudomonas sp. FR229a; assembly: GCF_030209115.1. NCBI lineage: Bacteria > Pseudomonadati > Pseudomonadota > Gammaproteobacteria > Pseudomonadales > Pseudomonadaceae > Pseudomonas > Pseudomonas sp. FR229a. The sequence continues at coordinate 113,378 of NZ_JARVSP010000003.1, forward strand.
GGGCACGGCGTGGGCCGACTCGGCGCAGGTGGCCGAGGCGGTCAGCAACGCCCTCGACCAGCGAGGCTTGCGGCCGATGCGCGACAACCGCCCGGCCGACCTGCTGGTCAGCGCCGATCTGCATCTGGAAACCCGATTGCGACAGGTCCGCGACGATTACGGCTACTACGGCGGTTACGGCGGCTATGATCGGTATGGTCGCGGTTACGGCATGTACAACTCCGTTCCGATCGTGCGCACTTATCAGGAGCAGGTCGTGGTGGTGCGGGTCGATCTGTTCGATGCCGGCAATGGTCAACCGGTGTGGAGCGCCAGCGCCGAAACCGGCACCCAGGGCAATCAGATCGAACGCGCCGATGCGATTCGCGAGGCTGTGGAAAAAGCCATGGCGGCGTATCCTCCCAGCTGACTTCGTGTCAGCAGGTTCATGTCTTCACCCGGAGAAACATCATGTTCCGCCGTCTCGCTCTACTCGCTTTTGCCGCGCTGCTCAGCGCCTGCGCTGCCAACCAGGTCAATCACGACTTCGATGCCAGCCGCGACTTCGCCGCGTATCGCAGCTGGAGCTGGAAAGATCCGGCCCTGCAATATCGTCCCGATGACCCGCGCATCAAGAGTGACCTGACCGAACAGCGCATCCGCCAGGCGGTGTCCGATCAGCTCGATCAGCGCGGTTTGCGCCCGGCTGCTGGCGGCGGCAAAGGTGATCTGAATGTGCAGACCTACCTGATCGTCGAGGATCGGCAGCAGCAGGTGACGACCAATTACGGTGGCGGTTGGGGCGGTCCGTGGAACGGCTACTGGGGCGCGCCGATGTACAACGAAACGCGCAACATCACCTACAAGGTCGCGACCATTCAGATCGACCTGCTCGACGGCAAGGACGGCAAACTGGTGTGGCGCGGCAGCGATGAACAAATGCTCAGCAGCCGCCCGAATCCGGCCGATCGCAGCAATGCCATTCGCGAGACCGTCGCAAGGATTCTGGCCAACTATCCACCGCGTTGATTATTTCCTGAAACCGGCACAGCCCTGTAGGAGTGAGCCTGCTCGCGATAGCGGTATGTCTGGTTCCTGGCCGGTGACTGACACACCGCTATCGCGAGCAGGCTCACTCCTACAGGGGACGTGGCGCCAGCACTCTCGACCGACCGCGTCTACACTCTTTTTCATTAACGGAGGTAGCGCTCGGCACTGCGCCGGCACAGGAGTGCGCCATGTCGCGAGGATCGCAATGCAACGGCCCGGCCCGGCAACGCGGGGCGATCGGTTTGATGGCCGCCGCCACCCTTAGTCTGGCGCTGGTGATGATGTTGCTGGTGGTCGACAGCGGTCGCCTGTACATGGAACAGCGCAAACTGCAGCGGGTGGTGGATACCGCCGCCCTCGAAGCGGTCAGTCGCAACGGTAATTGCCTGCCCGGGCTGACGGCCGCCAGTTACGCCGGGCAAAGTGCGCTGCGCAATGGTTACGTGGTGGACGCCGCCAATACACTCGCGACCACCTGCGGCACGCTGGCCACCGCTGCCAGCGGTTTGCGCAGTTTCACCGTCGATGCCACACAAGCGGCTGCGGTGAAAGTCACCGCTAGCCGAACGGTCACCAGCAGTTTTGCCGGCGGTGTGCAGGCGCTGTTCAGCGCCACGCCGGTCAGCCTCAACACCACACTCAATGCTTCCGCAGTTGCCGCGAAACCGCAGCCGACCGTCGCCCAACTCAATATCCGCAGCACCCTCGCCAGCATCGACACGGCGCAGTCGAACATCCTCAATCCGCTGTTTTCCGGGCTGCTCGGCGGCAACGTCAACCTGACGGCAGTGGGCTGGGACGGTTTGCTGCACACCGACATCAACCTGCTCAAATACCTCGATCAACTGGCGATCAACCTCAACGTCGGTGCCGGCAACTACACGCAGTTGCTCAACACCCAAGCGACCGTGACACAGTTGATTCAGGCAGCGGCGACGGTGGTGCAACTCAACGGCGCGACCGCGCAAGTGGTCACCGCGCTGGGGCAGTTGCAGGTCGCCGCGATCAACGCGGCGCCGGTCAGACTCGGCGAGATCCTGCAACTGCAGACCGGCACCACGGCAGCGGGACTGGATGCCAATCTGCAGTTGCTGCAACTGGTGCAGGGCGTGGTGCAACTGGCTAACAGCAAGAGCGCGGTGGCGGCGACCTTGCCGGTCAATGTGCTGGGGCTGGCCGGTGTCACGGTGCGGGTGAAGGTGATCGAGCCGCCGCAGTTCTCGGCGATTGGCGACCCGGCGCGGGCCAAGGCCGACCCGCTGGGACCGGAGCGGATTTATGTGCGTACTGCGCAGGTTCGCACGCTGTTGTCGGTGAATTTGCCGGTGCTGAACGGCGTGACCGGGTTGACCAATGCAGTCCTCGGCCTGGTCGGTACGTTGACGCCGACACTCAATGCTTTGCTGAGCCTGAACCTGGTGGACACGCTCAACTCAGTGCTCTGCCTGTTGGGCGCCGGTTGCCAACAGCTCGATCCAAAACTGCTGCCCTCGCCGCAAATCGATATCGCCCTGGATGCCGGCGGTGCGAAAAGCTATGTCAGCGATTATCGTTGCCCGACCGGCGACACCGGCAGCAAAAGCCTGACCGCCACCACCACGACCTCTCTGGCCGATCTCAAGCTCGGCAAGATCGATTCCGTCGCAGCGTTCTCTTCAGTCGCCGAACCAACGGTGGCGCCGTTGCCGCTGGTCGATCTCGGCATCATCACCTGCCACAGGATTCTCGGCATCGGCAGTTGCGATGCCGCCTCCCACGTCCAGTACGGCGCTGGCGGCATCGCCCTCAAACTCGACACCAGCGTCGCGCAAACCACGCAGAACCTGCTGTTCTCCAGTACCACGCCCTTCGCCACCCCGGCCAATCTCAAACTGCCGCCGAGTCTGCTGCCCGCCGCGCCGACCAGCAACATCGTCGGCAGCCTGGCGAACACCCTGTCCGGGATCAACCTGATCGTCTACAAACCCGTCGGCAGCAATCCGCTGGGCGCCATTGTCACGGGCGTCGCCTCGTTGATCAGCGATGTCACCAACCGCTTGTTGCCGGTGGTCACCGGGTTGATCAGCCCCTTGCTCGACCCGTTGCTGAACAATCTGCTCAAAGGCCTGGGCATCAATCTGATGAACACCGAGGTGGGCGCCAACATGACCTGCGGGCAGACCGGCAAGGCTTATCTGGTGATCTGATCGTCCGTGGCAATCGGCAGTTCGATGCAGAACCGCGCGCCTTCTGCCGAGTTGCGCACGCTCAATTGGCCGCCCATGTTGGCGATGATGCCGTAGCTCACCGACAAGCCCAGGCCTGTGCCGACGCCGATCGGTTTGGTGGTGAAAAACGGCTCGAAGATCCGCTCCAGCAAACGCGGATCGATGCCGCCGCCGTTGTCCTCGACCCACAAGCGCACGCTTTCTTCGTCACGCTCGGCGTAGATCGAAATCCATGGCTTGAACGCTGAGTCGCTGTCGCGTTTGCCGAGCAGCGCGTCGCGGGCGTTGACCATCAGGTTGATCAGCACCTGTTCCAGCTGATCGACGTAGCCGCGCACCTGCGCCTCGAAACCGGTCTCGCTGATGCGCAGGTCGACACCTTTACCGCGCATGCCCTCGGCCAGCAGTGACAGCGTGCCCTCGATCGCTTGCGCCGGATTAAACAATTGCTGCTCGATTTCCGAGCGCCGACCGAAGACGCGCATGTGGTCGACCACTTTCGCCGCGCGTTGCACCTGGGCGTCAATGCGGTTGAGTTTGTCGGTCAGGTAATCGACCTGAACATCACCGTTGCCGAGGCGCTTGAGCACGTTGACGATGGCCATGCGCATCACGTTCAGCGGTTGATTGATCTCGTGGGCGAGGCCGGTGGCCATTTCGCCGAGGGTGGCCATTTTCGCGCTTTGCGTAAGTTGCTGTTGTGAGCGGCGCACCTCGGTGTTGTCGCGGCCCACGGCTTGCACTTCAATCAACTGGCCGTGCTCGTCGAACACGCCGCGATCCGACCAGACCCACCAGGCGTGTTCGCGTCCGGGCAATTGCAGGCTGATTTCGGCGGTGCTCACCGGTTGTTCCGGGGTCAGTTGGCTCAGGCGCTGCACAAAAGCGCCGCGCTGTTCCTCGGACATCCAGCCGCCCAGATCAACCCCGGGCAGTTGTTCCGGGGTGCATTCCAGATAAGTCGCCAACGGCCGGTTGCCAAAAGTCAGCGTCAGGTCAGGCCGATAACGGCAGATCATCGCCGGCGAGTCCTCGACCAGAATCCGGTAGCGTTCTTCGCTCTGGCGGACTTGCTCGGCGGCAAGCGTCGCGTCAGTGACATCCAGCCACAGGCCCACTGCCTCGACCGGCAGACCGAGATCGTTGCGCAGCAATTTTGCTTCATCGAGCAGCCAGTGATAGTCGCCACGGCTGTCACGCAGGCGATAACGCGCACGCACCGAGCCTTCGCGCAGCAACTGGCGGTTGCGCTGGAAATACAGTTCGCGGTCGTCGGGATGCACGCGCTCGACCAGCGCTGCCGCGTCGCAGTCTTCCAGTGTCCAGCCGAGCAAGGGTTGCAGGCTGGCGCTGAAAAACGCCGGGATCAGCGCGCCTTCTTCATAACGCTGCACGTAGATCACCGCCGGCGAACTGGCGATCAGATTATCCAGCCGCGCATGGGCGGCAGCGGCGCGCTGTTGTTGATTCTGGATATCGCTGATATCGAGCATGAACCCGACCAGACGCCGATGCTCACCCGTGCCGCTGACCTGACCCTGAATCCGGTACCACGTCTCGCTTGCGCCGACATCCGCGCGGTGCAGGCGCACGCTCAGGGTCAGCGCTTCTCCTTGCAGTTGAAGGGCGTGCAAACGGCTGCGCAACTCGTCGCGGTCGGCGGGATGGAACAGCCGCAGCCAGTCTTCCACCGCCAGCGTGCGGTCGCTGAGGCCCAGTGCCGAGGCCAGTGACGGCGCCAGTGCAATCTGCCCGTCGGCACTGATTTCCCACCAGCCGGTACCGAGCAGGTGTTGCAGGGAATCGAGCCGCTCCATGGATTGCACATGGCGCTGCTCGCGCAAGCGGCTGAGCAACGGCCCGGCCAGTGCGCCGGCCAGGGACAGCCAGTCGCGATCGGTCAGCCATGGTGCCACGTTGTCGACCGTGTAAAACCCGCAAAGCAGCCACGCGACCACGCCTTGATCATTGCTGTAGGGCACGGCGAAACCGTTGGCATTGCCGAAGGTGGCCTGCAATCGCGAGTGCTCATACCGGCCCTGCTGGCCCGCGAGGCGTTGCGGCGCGCTGCCGTTGAGACTGTCCAGCGGCGTGCCCAATGGCTGACCGTCCTCCCACAATTGTGGAGCGTCATGGCCACGAAACTGTTGATGAATCTGCCAGCCCTGGGCTTGTTCATCGAGCAGTGCCACGGCCAGGCAGGGGATGTGCCAGCGCTGGGCGATGGCCTGCAATTGTTCGCCGAGCACCGTTGGCAAACGCGTGAGGCTGCAGGTGCGCAGATGATCGCTGACCTGCGCGGCAAGGGTCTGGCAGGCGTCGCGATCACGCGATTGCTGGCGTTCAAGCAGCAGGTCGGCGATGTCGAGCAGTTGCAGCAGCCAGCCGTCACCCAATGGTTGCACCCACCCGCGCAAGTGCAGCGGCTGATCATTCAGGCCGAGAAAGTCGAGATCGAGCAATTGCCCGTGCCAGTCCCGCGGCTGACCTTCGATGGTCAGCAGGCTATGCGGCAGCAGATAGGCGCTGAGCGGCAACGGTTGGTCGTTGAGTTTGTGCTGGGCGAGCAAATGTCGCAGCGGGCCGGCGATCTGCAACACCTCGCCGTCGCCATTCAAATACAGATGCAGCCCGGTGGGCGGTGCGCCGAGGCGGTCCGGCAGCTCAAGGACAGCGCTGGGCGTACGCTTGAGCAAACGCCCGAAGAGCTTATCGCCGGCAGTCAAAATTGCAGGCTCGAGCGGGCGGTCAGGTGCGTGGGCAGATTGGGCACCGTGCCAATGCCCGGCAGCACCAGAAACGGCATGATCTGATTGAGCTTGCTCACCGGGTAATTGACGCTGACGGTCAGGGTCCCGGTACCCGTGTCGTACGCTGAGCTGGTGTCGACCCCGACCACCAGATTCAGGGCCGAGGGCAGCCATTGCAGTTGTTGGGTCAGCGCGGCATTGGCGGTGTTGACCACCACCGTCGAATAGTTCGGCGTGGTCGGGTCCACCGCGACACTGCGGCGTACGGCTTCGGCGGTGGCCTGGTTGAACGATTGCATCATCACGAAGGGCAAGCCGTAGCTGACCAACCCATAAAACACCGCGAAAAAGATGATGAACACCAAGGCGAATTCGATCGCCACCGCACCTTTTTGCGACCTGCGGAAGCCGTTTTTCATGCGTGCGTCTACCCTGACAGTCACTGCGTAGTATCAGCATAGAATCATTCAGCCAAAACGGACGGCTTTTAGCGGATGCAGATTTCTCTGGTTCTGATCTGGCTGGCGATCTGCGCTGCGCAGGATGTCCGGCAACGGCGAATTTCCAACGTACTGACGTTGGGTGTGGGCGCGCTGGCGCTGGTCTGGTTGCTGGCGACCGGCAGCACCTGGCTGGGCGCTGACGCGGGGCAGGGCGGCTGGGCGTGTCTGATCGCTTTGCTGCTGACATTGCCTGGTTATTTCCTGGGCCGCATGGGAGCCGGCGATGTGAAATTAATGACAGCCCTGGGTCTTGCGACGAACGGCATCTTTGTTCTCGGCGCGTTTATTGGCGCGGGCGTGGCCAGCGTGTTGTGGCTGCTGCTCGCGCCAAAAGTCTGGCCTCTTATGGGTCAAGGGCTTACGGAGCTTTTGCGCCATCTGGCCCCTGATAAGTCAAAAAAGCTGCCATTTGCGCCGTTCGTGTGGGTAGGCGCAGTGCTTTCGTGGTACTGGATCACCTGATTGCGGGGTGCCACTAGTCCTATGTACATAGTCGGAAAGTGGGTCTACTTTCAATTCAGGCGAATACGCCACCAAAGTGCAGGAATCGTCAGCGTTGGCCCGAGCAATGGAGTGGTTCGTGAACAAGCCTAATGCGGTAAAAATCCTCGTGGTCGATGATCAGCCGCTGATCGTCGAAGAACTGTGTGAGTTTCTTGAGAGCAGTGGCTACCGTTGCGTGCCGTGCGATTCTAGTCTTGAAGCCATCGAGCTGTTCAGGGCGGATCCGGACATCGGTCTGGTGCTGAGCGATTTGCACATGCCGGACATGGATGGCATCGAGTTGATCCAGGCGTTGCAACGTCTGGCCGGCAAGCAGCGGGTATTCGAGGCGATAATGCTCACCGGGCGCGCCGACAAGCAGGATGTGATCAAGGCGCTGCGCGCGGGGATTGCCGATTACTATCAGAAGCCGATTGAACTGGCTGAGTTGCTCGAAGGCGTACAGCGTCAGGAGCTGGCTTTGCAGGAGCGGCAGAAGAATCTGCATCTGGGGCATCTGAATCAGAAGTTGCAGTTTTTGTCCGAGTCGATTGATGACCTTTATCAGGATCTGGACAAGGTGCGGCGCTCGCCCGCGCCGGTGGTGAGTGAGGGTGAGCCTGAGTCTGCCGAGATGCCAGCGGTGTTCAGTCAGTTGTCGCCGCGGCAGTTGGATGTGGCGCGGTTGGTGGGCAAGGGGCAGACCAATTATCAGATTGCCTGTGAGTTGGGGATTACCGAGAACACGGTGAAGCTGTATGTGTCGCAGGTGTTGCGTTTGACGCATATGCATAATCGGACGCAGTTGGCTTTGGCGCTTTCGCCTGGCAGTTCGGCGGGGCGGCAGCGGGTTACGGCTCATTAATCGGTGAATATCCGTTGCTGCGGTAACGGCTTCTTAGGGTTTCGCCCTTACGGCGAGTCCCTTTTGGCAAACGCCCCAAAAGGAACCAAAAG
>NZ_JARVSP010000014.1:0-108427 GCF_030209115.1 Pseudomonas sp. FR229a
GAGATCGACGCCGACCTGAACGTCCTCCACGGAATCCAAAGCCAAGAGCCGAAACGAGGGAAGTTTTCTCATCCATAATCGCCTCGCTCTCCCAGGTCGATGTATGACGCAAGACACCTCGGTTGGCCCCCTCTCCCTCCGGGAGAGGGCTGGGGTGAGGGGCTTTTGATCTGGAGTAATTAAACAGGCTGCAACTTCTGCTCAAACACCGCCACGCCATCCAGATCCCGCAACACCACACTCATCTCGCCGCTCTGCCCTTCGATATTCACCTCACCAAAAAACTGAAACCCGGCAAACGGCGAGGTGTTCTGCGCAGGCGGCGCTTTCTCGAACACCACCTCCGGGCCGAACGTCTTGTCCAACGGATTCGGCCCGAAACTGCCGGCATTCAGCGGCCCGGCGACGAATTCCCAGAACGGTTCGAAATCCTGAAACGCCGCGCGGTCCGGGTGATAGTGATGCGCCGCGCAGTAGTGCACATCCGCCGTCAAAAACACGAAATTGCGCACCTGCTGCGCGCGCAGGAATCCGAGCAATTCGGCGATTTCCACTTCGCGGCCCTGCGCAGGTCCCGGGTCGCCGTTGGCCACGGCTTCCCAACGCGCAACGCCCGGGCTGACCTCGCCGTCCGGGACGCCAAGGCCGATGGGCATGTCCGCCGCGATCACCTTCCACTGCGCCTTCGATGCCTTTAATTCGCGCTTGAGCCAGTCCAGTTGCTCGCGCCCGAGAAAAGGTTTGGCCGCGCCAAGATTGTCATCATTGGCTTCGCGATAACTGCGCATATCCAGCACGAATACATCGAGCATCGGCCCGTAACCGAGCTTGCGATAGATCCGCCCGCCACCGTCCGCCGCCCGTAAGCGCATCGGCGCATATTCCAGCCATGCTTGCCGCGCGCGCCCCACCAGCTTGTGGATATCTTTCTCCTGATAGCGCTCATCCAGTTGTTTGCCTGGTGACCAGTTGTTGACCACTTCGTGATCGTCCCACTGCCAGATCTGCGGCACTTCGGCGTTGAAGCGGCGGATGTTTTCGTCCATCAGGTTATAGCGATAGTTACCGCGATAGTCGTCGAGAGTCTGCGCGACTTTGCTCTTGGCTTCGGTGGTGATATTGCGCCAGACGCGGCCACTCTCGGTGGTCAGTTGCGCAGGCACCGGGCCGTCGGCGTAGATGGTATCGCCGCTGTGGATAAAGAAGTCCGGCAGGCGCAGGCGCATGGCTTCGTAGATGCGCATGCCGCCGATGTCCGGGTTGATGCCGAAGCCCTGGCCGACGGTGTCGCCGCTCCAGACAAAACGGATGTCACGCCTGGCCGTCGGCACGCTGCGCAGATGACCGAACCACGGTTCGCTGGCCACGCCAGTCTGGGCGTCTTCGAAGTGCACGCGATAGAAGATTGCCTGGTTGGCCGGCAGGCCGGTGAGTTCAACGCGGGCGGTGAAATCACTGCGCGCATCGGCCAACGGCGAGACGAATTTGCGCGGGTTGCTGAACAGGCTGCCGGTGTCCCACTCGACCACCATGCGCGCCGGGCGATCGCTGCGGCTCCAGATCATCGCGCGGTCGCCGAGCAGGTCGCCGGACTGCACGCCGTCGGTGAGCTGCGGACGATCCTTGACCGAGGCAATCACCGCCGGCGCCAGCCCCGGCAGCAACAGCCCGGCGCCAACCGCTTGCATGACGCGACGCCGGCCGAGATTGAAATCGCTCATGGTGTTCTCCCTGCAAAAGGGAAAACTTAAACACGGGTGTATGAACCCGCTATGACATTGGCCACACAGCAATTCAAATGTAGGAGTGAGCCTGCTCGCGATTGCGGTGGGTCAGTAACTTCAACACTCACTGACACATCGCTATCGCGAGCAGGCTCACTCCTACAAGGGGATCGCGTTGTCAGGCGTTAACGGGGTCAACTGCCAGCTCGACAGCCTCAGGCCTTTTGAGCAGCGCATACACCACCGCCGTGACCAGGCTCCCCGCGACAATCGCCAGCAGATACAGCAGCGCATGGTTGATCGCATTCGGGATCGCCAGCACAAACAAGCCACCGTGCGGCGCCATCAGCTTGCAGCCGAAGTACATCGACAAAGCACCGGTCAGCGCACCGCCAGCGATGCTCGCCGGGATCACCCGCAGCGGGTCTTTCGCCGCAAACGGTATCGCCCCTTCGGAGATGAAGCACAGGCCGAGCACGAAAGCCGCTTTGCCGGCCTCACGTTCAGTCTGGGCAAACTTGCGCCGGGCAATGAACGTGGCGATGCCCAGGCCAATCGGCGGCACCATGCCCGCCGCCATGGTCGCGGCCATCGGTGCGTAACTCTGCGAGGCCAGCAGCCCCACCGAAAACGCATAGGCAGCCTTGTTGATCGGCCCGCCGAGGTCGACGCACATCATGCCGCCGAGCAACACGCCGAGCAGAATTGCGTTGGTGGTGCCCATGCTGTCGAGGAACTGCGTCAGCGCGGCGAGCATGCCGGCGACCGGTTTGCCGACCACGTAAATCATCACCAGACCGGTGACCAGACTGGCCAGCAACGGGATGATCAGAATCGGCTTCAACGCCTCCAGGCTCTGCGGCAATGTCACATAGCGGGCGATGGCTTTGGCGGCATAACCGGCAATGAAACCGGCAATGATCCCGCCGATGAACCCGGCGCCCAAGGTGCCTGCGAGTAGACCGCCGATCATCCCCGGCGCAAGGCCCGGGCGGTCGGCGATCGAGTAGGCGATGTACCCGGCCAACAGCGGCACCATCAGCTTGAACGCGGTTTCGCCACCGATCTGCATCAGCGCTGCCGCCAGCGTGCCTTCTTCCTTGTACGCGGTGATGCCGAACACGAATGACAACGCAATCAGCAAACCACCCGCCACCACCATCGGCAGCATGTACGACACACCCGTGAGCAGGTGCTTGTAGACGCCGGTTTTCTCGGACTTGGCCGGAGCCTTGCCGTCGCTTGCCGCACTTTCTACAGCGCCTTCAGCCAAGGCTTTTTTCAGCGTCGCTTCGGACTGCTTCAGCGCAACGCCAGTGCCGCAGCGATAGATTTTCTTGCCGGCGAAACGCTCGGTGGCGACGTCGATATCCGCCGCCAGCAGGACCACATCGGCCTCGGCGATGGCCGTTGCGCTGAGCGGGGTTTTCGCGCCCACCGAGCCTTGGGTTTCGACCTGCAATTCATAGCCCAGACGCTTGGCAGTCTGCTGCAACGCTTCGGCGGCCATGAAGGTGTGGGCGACACCGGTCGGGCACGCGGTGATAGCAACGATGCGCGGCGCACGCGCTGTATCGATCGCTGGTTCGACTTCGCCCGCCACGAAGACTTCGGCTTCTTCAGCACCGCGACGCAACACCGCTTCAACATCCTGCAAGGCCTGCGCCGGAGCAATCTGGAACACGCGCTTGCCGACAAACCGACTCATGTCCACCGCGCCGGTGGCAACCAGCAAAACCCACTCGGCGGCTTCGATGGTCGCTGCCGACAATTCGCGTTCCGGGTGCGCCGGATCGACCACTTCGACGCTGGTGCTCCAGCCCTGGCGCTGCGCCGCTGCATCGAGCAGACGCGCGCACAGGACACTGGTGACCATGCCGTTCGGGCAAGCCGTAACAATGGCTAACTTCATGACAAACCCTCTTATTGTTCTGTCAGGGGACGCACGCGCACGCCCTGTTCGAGCTGCGCCAGTTGCGCAGGGTCGTTGATGCCAAAACCGATCTGGGTCACCGCCATCGCCGCAATCGCGGTGGCGGTGCGCAGGGTTTGTTCGGGGGTGTCGGCGCTGAGCAGACCGTGGAGCATGCCGGCGAGCAATGAATCGCCGGCACCGACCGTGCTGGCCACGCTGACCTTTGGCGGCGAGGCATGCAGGGCCGAGCCGACACTGAACCAGTTCACGCCGTCAGCGCCGTGGGAGATCACCACGTGCTCGATACCTTGCGCATGCAAGCGTGCCGCGGCTTGTGCTTCAGCGATTGGCGAGACCACTTCGCAGCCGAGTGCGTGGGCCAGTTCTTCGGTGTTCGGTTTGATCAGCCAGGGGCTTGCCTGCAACGCGGCGCGCAGGGCTTCACCGCTGGAATCGAGGGCGACTTTCAAGCCGAGTGCATTGAGCTTGTCGATCAGCTCGCGCAACCACTGCGCAGTGACGCCGCGCGGCAAACTGCCGGCGACCACTACCGCATCGTGCCCCGGCGCGATCTGCAGCAGGCGATCAAGCAACGCTTGCTGCGCATCTGCATCGACCACCGGGCCCGGGCCGTTGATGTCGGTGATGCGCCCGTCCTGCTCGGCGACCTTGATGTTGCTACGCGTCTCGCCGGGCACGCGGATGAACGCGTCGACAAAACCACGCTTGGCGAACAGGGTTTCGAATGCTTGCAGATTGTCTTCGCCGAGAAAGCCGCTGACGGTGACCTGATGACCAAGGTCCGCCAGCACTTGGGCAACGTTGACGCCCTTGCCCGCAGCGTGGGTGTGCATCTCGTCGCTGCGATTGACCTGACCGGCATCCAGCCGTGACAGCTCGACGGTCAGGTCGAGTGCCGGGTTGAGGGTCAGGGTGAGAATCTTGGCCATTACAGGGCCTCCACTAATGCGCGCACTTCATTCGCGCTGCCCACGGCCAGGGCCTGTTGAGCGAGGGTTTGCGCCTGGGTCAGGCTGAGTTCACGGATGCGCGCCTTGACTTCGGCAATGCTGCGACCGGACACGCTGAGCTCGTCGACACCGAGGCCGACCAGCACCGGCACCGCCAGCGGATCGGCCGCCAGCTCGCCGCAGACGCCCACCCATTTGCCATGGGCATGGGCGGCGCGCACGGTGATGTCGATCAGTTGCAGCACCGCCGGGTGCAAGCCGTCCGCTTGCGCGGACAGGGTCGGATGACCACGGTCGATGGCCAGGGTGTATTGCGTGAGGTCGTTGGTGCCGACGCTGAAGAAGTCGACTTCCTTGGCCAGCACCGGCGCGAGCAATGCGGCCGACGGCACTTCGATCATGATCCCCAGTTGCAGATCGGCGACCGGAATCTCTTTGCGCAGACGCTCGGTCATGTCGCGGGCCTGGCGCCACTCTTCGACGCTGCCGACCATCGGGAACATGATCCGCAGCGGGCGGTTATCCGCCGAGCGCAGCAGCGCGCGCAGTTGCGCTTCCATGATCTGCGGACGCTGCAGGGTCAGGCGAATGCCGCGCACGCCGAGGAACGGGTTTTCTTCCTTGGCGATCGGCCAATATGGCAGCGGTTTGTCGCCGCCGACGTCAAGTGTACGCACCACCAGCGGACGCCCGGCGAGACCGTCGAGGACGCGACGGTACTCGGCCTCCTGCGTGGCTTCGTCCGGCGCCTGGGGGTGGGCCATGAAAATCAGTTCGGTGCGCAGCAGACCGATGCCTTCGGCGCCCTGCTCCACCGCACTGGTCACGCCTGCGCTTTCGCCGATGTTGGCGAACACTTCGACCGCATGACCATCGGTGGTGTGCGCCGGTTGATGGCGTTGTTCGGCGGCGATTTTCAGGCGTTGCTCGCGGGTGTCGCGTTCCTCAGCGGCGCGTTGCAGCGTCGCGGCATCGGCGTCGACATGCAGACGGCCACGCTGACCGTCGAGCAACAGTGGCGTGCCCGGTTCGAGCAGCAACACCGCCGCACCCGCGCCGACCAATGCCGGAATTCCGAGGGCACGGGCGACGATGGCGCTGTGCGCGGTAGCACCACCGCGCGCGGTGAGAATCCCCGCGACCCGTGCAGGATCCAGACGCGCAACATCGGACGGGCCGACTTCGTCCATCACCAGAATGTACGGCTGCTCCGGCTCATTCGCGGTTTGCACGCCACACAACTGCGCCAGCACCCGGCGACCGATGTCACGCAGATCCGCGGCTCGCTCGGCGAGCAAAGCGTCCTGCAGCGATTCCTGCTGTTTGGCGGCGGCTTCGATCACCGCCATCCACGCCGCTTCAGCGCTTTCGCCTTGCTTGAGGCGGGTGTCGACTTCGTCAGTCAGATCCGGGTCGTCGAGCATTTCCTGGTGAGTGATGAAAATCTCGCGGATTGCTTTGGCCTTGCTACGTTCGATCAAGCCCTGAATGTCGCGGCGCACGTCGCTCAGCGCTTGCTTGAGGCGCTCGCGCTCGATCGCCGCCGACTCGCCGCGCAACGGGTAATCGATGGCCTGCAGCACCTGAATGTGCGCCGGGCCGATGGCGATGCCCGGGGCGGCGGGGATCGCTTGCAACAGGCTGCCGGAGGCCGGAGCGACCAGCACTTCGGCGATGTCGGCGATCACTTCGCGCTGCTGACTTACGGCCGGCAGCGGCTCGACCTCTTCACCGAGGCCTTCTTCAATCGCCGCGAGCAGGGCCGGCAAGGCATCGGCGGCAATGCTCGGTTCGGCGATCAGCTCCAGCACCTGACCGCGCCGGGCGCCGAGGCTGAGCAGTTTGCTCAGGCTCTTCACCGACACGGCACTGTCCTGACTGTCGACGATCCGCACGCGAATTTCGCCATCAAAACTTTTCGCCAGTTGCGCGAGGATCTTCGCCGGGCGCGCATGCAAACCGTGGGCATTGGCCAGGGCAATACGCGCGCTCGGCCAGTCTGCAGGCAGTTCACCGCCCAACACTTCGAGGACTTTGCGGCTGCTGGTGGCGCGGCCCAGTTCGTGGCCGCGACCTTCGATCAGCAACGCGCACAAACGTTCGAGCAATGCCTGATGCGCTTCGCCCAGGCTCGCCAGGCAGAACAGACCGCTGAGCGGCTGGCCAAGGTAGCGCATCGGTTTGTCCGGGGTGACGAACGCCAGCCCCGGACGCTTCACGGTTTGCTCGCTGTGCAGCCACCACAGACCATCGCCCAATGGCAGCGCTTCGACTTGCTGCAACACGCCGGCAAAGCCGTTGCTCACGCAGTCGGCCTGACGCAGCAGGCGCGCGCCGCGCCAGACCAGTTCTTCGAAATCGTCGGCCGACACACCGAGGCCGATCATCTGTGCGTCCAGCGCCAGTTCCTGCGGCGCGCCTTGCAGCAACTTCAGCAACGCTTCGGGCGAGCTGGCGCGACGCAACGCCTGGCCCAGATCGGTCTCACCGAGGGCACGGGTCAACAGTTGCAGCAGACGCAGGTGTTCGTCGGATTTCGCCGCGATGCCGATCGCCAGATAGACGATCTGGCCATCGCCCCAGTCGACGCCGTCAGGAAACTGCATCAGGCGCACGCCGGTGGCGAATACCTGATCGCGGGTTTCCGGGGTGCCGTGGGGAATGGCGATACCTTGACCGAGAAAGGTCGAGCCCTGGGCTTCCCGAGCCTGCAGGCCGGCGAGGTAGCCGTCGGCCACCAGACCGTCGGCGACCAGATGACTGGCGAGCAATTGCAGGGCGGCGGGTTTATCCACGGCCGACTGGCCCATGGATATCTGCTCTATAGTGAGCTCGAGCATGCGATCTCCTTTTTGGCGCAGTTCAACGCCAGGTATTGTTTTGAATGGTTCACAGCTTAGGCGCTCTGCCGCGCTTTTCAGCGGCAGTTTTGGCGGTTTCACGGCAGGACCGGCCAAAGGCGTCTAAAACGTAGAAAATACGCTTGCTGAAACGTTTAATCTAGATTGATCGGCACGTTACTCGATAATGTCTCATCCTTGAAGTCCAACTGGTCGGATCTGCCTAGGCAATAAGTCGGCTGCCCTTATCGGGTAGGATTGGCGAAAATGTCGCGGCATGCTCGAAAAAACAAGGAAATACCGGGTTGAAACTCAGTGATATCGCGCGGTTGGCCGGCGTCTCCGTCACCACCGCCAGCTACGTCATCAACGGCAAGGCCGAACAGCAACGCATCAGCAACGCGACCGTTGAGCGCGTGCGCGCGGTGGTCGATCTGCACGGCTTTACGCCCAATCCGCAAGCGGCCGGCCTGCGCAGTCGGCACACGCGCACCCTGGGCTTTATCCTGCCGGATCTGGAAAACCCCAGTTACGCGCGGATCGCCAAGTTGCTCGAACAAGGCGCCCGGGCGCGCGGTTATCAATTGCTGATCGCCAGCTCCGACGATGCGCCGGACAGCGAACGCCAGCTCCTGCAACTGTTCCGCGCCCGGCGTTGCGACGCGCTGATCGTCGCCAGTTGCCTGCCCGCTGGTGATGACAGCTATCGCCAGTTGCAGGCCAAGGGTCTGCCGATCATCGCCATCGACCGGGTCATGGAACCGGAGCATTTCTGCTCGGTGATCAGCGACGACCGCGAGGCCAGCCTGCACCTGACCCAGAGCCTGCTCGATCCACAGCCCAAGCAGATCGTGCTGCTCGGCGCCCGTCCGGAATTGAGCATCAGCCAGGAACGTGCTGCCGGTTTCCGCGAAGCGCTCAAAGATTTCCAAGGCGAGGTGCTGATCGAGCACGCCGAGTCGTTCAGCCGCGAGTGCGGCAAGCAATTGATGGAAGAGCTCCTGCAGCGCCTGGGGCATTTGCCTGACGCGCTGGTGACCACTTCTTACGTGCTGCTGCAGGGCGTGTTCGATGCGCTGCATGATTTCCCGCTGAAATCGCGGCCGCTGCGCCTCGGCACTTTTGGCGACACGCAACTGCTGGATTTCCTGCCGCTGCCGGTCAACGCCATGTCCCAGCAACACCAGTTGATCGCCGACAAGGCCCTGGAACTGGCCCTGGCCGCCGTCGAGCAGGACGATTACCAGCCGGGCGTGCAAGCCATTGCGCGGACCTTCAAGCAGCGTATTCATCGGGACTGAAGCGTGGAGCTGATCGACAGTCACACCCATCTCGACTTTCCCGACTTCGACGCCGATCGCGCGGCGCTGCTGGCCGAAAGCCGCGCCCTCGGGGTGCGGCGCATGGTCGTGCTCGGCGTGCATCAGGGCAACTGGCAACGGGTGTGGGACCTGGTGCAGAGCGATGCCGACCTGTATGCGGCGTTCGGTCTGCATCCGGTGTTCCTCGATCAGCATCGCCCCGAGGATTTGCACGCATTGGGTGACTGGCTGACGCGCCTGCGCGGGCATCGGCAGTTGTGTGCGGTGGGCGAGATCGGTCTGGATTATTTCATCGAAACCCTCGACCGCGAGCGCCAGCAAGCGTTGTTCGATGCGCAACTGCAACTGGCGGCGGATTTCGACTTGCCGGCGCTGATCCACGTTCGCCGCAGCCATGCGGCGGTGATCGCCACGCTCAAACGCTTCAAGCTCAAACGCACCGGCATCATCCACGCCTTCGCCGGCAGCCGCGAAGAAGCGCGGGAATACATCAAGCTCGGTTACAAACTGGGTCTTGGCGGTGCACCGACCTGGCCGCAGGCATTGCGCATGCATCGGGTTCTGCCGGAACTGCCGCTGCACTCGGTGGTGCTGGAAACCGACTCACCGGACATGGCCCCCGCCATGTTCCCCGGCCAGCGCAACAGCCCGGCGCATCTGCCGGCGATTTGCGCGGCGCTGGCCGAGCTGATGAATATCACCCATGAACAACTCGCCAACGTCAGCACCACCAACTGCTGCGAAGTCTTCGGCTGGTAACACCGCTATCCCCTGTGGGAGCGAGCCTGCTCGCGAAAGCGATCTGTCAGTGAGATCGTCAGTGCCTGCCCCACCGCCTTCGCGAGCAGGCTCGCTCCCACATTTTTGATCCGGCACCAGCCTTTCAGACGCGAAATGCGCTGATCAGTTGTTTGAGTTCAACCACCTGCGCCGACAGCGCGCGGCTGGCATCTTCGGTCTGGTGTGCACCTTGCGCCGTGCGTTCGCCGGCGCGGTTGATCTCGACGATGTTCTGATCGATGTCATGAGCCACGGCGGTTTGCTGTTCCACGGCAGCGGCGATCTGCTGGTTCTGGTCGACGATCATGCCCACCGCGCCGAGAATATTTTCCAGCGCTTGCTGGACCTTCTCCGACTGCCCGACCGTGCCATTGGCCATCTGATGGCTGACGCCCATGGCCTTCACCGCCGCGCCGACGCCGCCATGCAGTTTGGCGATCATCTGCTCGATCTCCTCGGTCGATTGCTGAGTGCGTTTGGCCAGGGTGCGCACTTCGTCAGCCACGACTGCAAAGCCGCGCCCCTGCTCGCCGGCCCGGGCCGCTTCAATGGCGGCGTTGAGCGCCAGCAGGTTGGTCTGCTCGGCGATGCTCTTGATCACCTCAAGCACACGGCTGATGGACTGGCTGTCAGTGGCCAGTTGATTGATCACCAGCACCGACTGATCAATCTCGCTGGCCAGCGCGGCAATGCTGCCCTGCTGCGATTCCACCAGACCGCGCCCGCTCAGGGTTTCGTCGTTGACGCTGTGGGCGCTGCTCACCGCTGCCGCAGCACTGCGGGCAACTTCCATTGAGGTCGCCGACATCTGGTTCATCGCCGTCGCCACTTGTTCGATTTGCGTACGCTGCCCGGCGACAGCCTGATTACTCTGCGCCGACACGCTCTCCACTTGCCCGGCCTGACGCTCGACTTCGCCGACGGTGTGGCCAACGCGTTCGATCAGGTCGTGAATCTTCTTCACCGTGCCGTTGAACACCTCGCC
This sequence comes from Pseudomonas sp. FR229a, assembly GCF_030209115.1. Lineage (NCBI taxonomy): Bacteria > Pseudomonadati > Pseudomonadota > Gammaproteobacteria > Pseudomonadales > Pseudomonadaceae > Pseudomonas > Pseudomonas sp. FR229a. Next base: position 10,538 of record NZ_JARVSP010000014.1, read on the forward strand.
CAATTCGCCCAGTTCATCGCGGCTGCTGGCCTTGAAGTTGACGGTCATGTCACCGGCCGCAACTCTATCCATCATCGCCCCGAGGCTTTTCAGGGTGGTGCGGGTCGAGGCGTAGAAACCGCCGTAAAGATAGAAAATCAGCACGAACACCACCGACAGCGCCGAGGCTTGCAGAACCATGTGCATGCGGTTCTGCGCCAGACGTTGCTGCAACTGGCTGTCGAGAAATTTCAGCGTGGCTTGATTCAGCTGATAGGTGTGTTCCATCAGGCCGGTGACCTGATCGTAAAACCCCTGCCACGGCGCATCGAGGGTGTCGGCCATCACCACTTGTTCTTCGAACAATTCGCTGGCCTGCTTGAGCGAGGCCTTGCTGCTGTCGGCCTGGGCGCTGAGGGATTCACGGGCAGCGCTGCTGGAACCGAGGGCGTCTTGCAGCTTCAGGGCGTACTCAGCCTGGAGTTTTTCGATCTGCACCAGCAACTCGTCAAAACGTGTACTCGAAGAACTGTTTAGAAAGCCCTGGCCCAACGAATACGAACCCATCGCCCGGCCTTCGCCGAGCGTCTGCGTGACGCTCGGGGTGATCAGCGTGACCAGTTCGCTGAGCTGGCGGATATCACTCTGATTATCGCGGCTCAGCCCGGCCTGACTGGTGATGATCTGGCTGAAAATCTGCGCACTGGCCAGCAACTTGCCGATCAACGCGCTTTTGCTTTGCAGCGAGCTTTCCGCTTGTTGGGCTTTGAACGCGGCGATCATTTCATCGCGCTTGGCTTCGAATTGCCTGATCTGCTCGGGGTCTTCGGTCATCGCCGTCAGCCCTTCGAGGCGCGCAAGCACGGCCTGCTCCAAGGTCTGGATCTGCGCTTCGACATTGCCCGCCTTGCCGGACTGGCCGAGGGTGACGTCGATCTGCACCAGATTGTTCAGGGTTTCCAGATCGCGACGCAGGCTCAGGCTGCTGCCCAGCAGGTCGAGGCTTTGCAGTTCGACGCGGGTGCCCTGAAATTCGCGATAGGAGTCGCGCACCAGATAGAAATTGGTCACCAGCATCGGCACCAGGAACAGCACGCTGATCAGGCTAAACTTCATGCCGAAGCTCAGACGGTTCATCAGCGAGACGGCGGGATAGAGCAAGCTCTTCACTGGAAGTCTCCCTTGGTTTTTCTTGTTTTTATTGGCAGGCGCGGGGCGACAGCAGATAGCCACTATCGGGCGCTAACTCTGTATAGCGCAAATCGGCGGGGGGTTTTGTAACTTAAGGTTAACAACGCAAGGACCAGCAACAGACCACTGTGGCGAGGGAGCTTGCTCCCGCTCGGCTGCGTAGCAGTCGCCAATCAGACAAAAGCGTTGCAGGTGACGAACAGCGAGGGCGGCTTCGCCACCCAGCGGGAGCAAGCTCCCTCGCCACAATATGTTCATTTCAGATCGTCAGTGAACCAGAACAGTCCACAAGGCAAACCCGGCATACCACAGCACTGCCGCGCGCAGCAGCAGTTCCCACAGGCAGTCGAGGGTGTTGATGCCGTCCGGGCCGACCGCTGGCGGCGGGATTTCCCCGGCGGCCAGGCCGACCTTGTTGATCAACTGTGCAGCGCTGATGTTCCAGTTGAGCAGCTCATGCAGCATCACTCGGCTGACCGCGACGAAGTTGCCGACCAGGGCCAGACTTGCCGCCAGCAAACGCACCGGTACCCAATCGAAGGCGTGACGCAACTGCGCAGCCCGCTCGACCAGCGCCGGATTGTTGCCGTGCTCTTCGGCCAGCGCCAGCAAGCGATAGGCCAATGCCGCCACCGGACCAAGGAGGAAGTACCAGAAGATCACCGCGAAGAAACTCTGATAGGCCTGCCACAGCAGATGCCCTTGCACCCGCTCGAGCAATTGCTCGCCGCTGTCGGCGCAGATGTTCAGGTCGCGCTTGGCCACGTGCGCCGCCGCTTGCAGGTCCTCACGGCGCCAGGCATCGCGGAACGGCCCGAGGCCGCCGAGCAGATCGCCGCGTCCGAGGCTGTAAATCACCACCAGCAAATGCACCGGCAGCGCCAGCAAACCGTACGCCACCGGCTCCAGCACCAGCAACAACAGCGCCAGCAATGCCACCGGGAACAGCACCAGTATCGTCAGCACCAGCCACGGTTGTTTCGCCATCCGCTCACCGGCTTCGAGTTTGTGCAGTTCGCGGATCCATCCGCCATCGCGTTGAAGCCGATGGCGCAGGGCCGAAAACTTCTCGATCCACAGCGCCAGCAGTAACACCAGAAAACTCATTGTCCTTCCTCTTTTGCCAGGGCCGCGCGGTAGCGTGCCCAGTCGAATGCCGGTCCCGGATCGGTCTTGCGCCCCGGCGCGATATCGCTGTGGCCGCAGATGCGCTGATCGGTGATCGCTGGAAAACGCTCCTGCAACTGCCGGGTCAGCGCAATCAGCGAGCGATATTGTTCGTCGGTGAACGGCAGATCATCGGTGCCTTCCAGCTCGATGCCCACGGAAAAATCGTTACAGGTTTCACGACCTTCGAACAGCGAAACGCCGGCATGCCACGCCCGCTCCAGACAGGAGACAAACTGGGTGACCTTGCCGTCACGTTCGATCAGAAAATGCGCCGAGACGCGCAGGTCAGCGATGCCTGCAAAGTACGGGTGTTCGGTGACATCCAGACGATTCTGGAAAAATTCCTGCACCTTGCCCGTGGCGAATTGCGCCGGCGGCAGGCTGATGTTGTGGATGACCAACAGGGACACTTCGCCCGCCGGGCGCTCATTGAAGTTGGGTGACGGGCAGATCTGCACGCCATGACACCACCCGCTCGCGGGATCCAACTGCATACCGATTCCTTCAACGCCGACCATGTGGGCGCCCAGTATGCCGCGATCCGCCCTCGCCGCGCGATCACTTGCCGCGATTGAGTCGCCGCAGGTCGCCCAGCACCGTTTCCAGTGCGCGGTCGAACAGCAAAGTGTCCTCCAGCGCGCGGGCGCCACCACGGCTGAACGCCATGGCCAGATCGGTGCGATCGCGCTCCAGTACTTTCATGCCGGTGCGGTCGACGAAAACGTACTTGCCGGTCTCATCGATGATCGCCGCGAGCTTGCAACGCAAGGTCTGCTCGTCGTTCTCGTCGAACACCACCCAGTTGCCCACACGCAACTGCTCGACCTGACACAGGCCGGCATCGTCTTGCGCCGGGCGCGGCGATGGCGTGGCGGCATCAGCCAGGTCGGCGCTGTGCTGCAAGAGCTGCGGCGTGACTTCGATCAGGCTGTGATCGGCGTCGTCGGAGCGTTCCAGCACGCGCACGTGCAGCACCTCCAGTTCACTGAAGAATTCGCTGGTGGCAAACGGGTCGAACGCCGTGCTGCTCAGGCCATCGCGCAGCGACTTGAGCAAGCCGGGCACCAGTGCCAACAGCCGCAGGCTGGATTCGCCGTCGTCATGGCGTTGCACACTCCAGATCAACTGTTCCATGGTCTGCACGTCGGCGTGCCATTCGGCGGACTGATCGCCATGCTTCAGACAGGTCAGCAACAGCACGTTGCTCCAGGCCTGCTGAACGAAACCGACCACCGAGGCCGGCAGCACTTTGCCCGACAACGCCTGCTGCAGCGCCTGCGCTACGCGACGCTGAGCCAGCTCGGCTTTCGCCCGACCTTCCTCGGCATCGCGCAGGCGTTGTTCGAGCAGTTCGGTGCGGCGGCGTTCGTCCTGGGTGAAGGCGAGGAAATCGGCAAGCAGTTCGGAGAAGATCGCCGGGTCGTCGACGAACTCGCTCAGCAAGCGCTGCACCACTTGCTCTATGCGCACGTAGAGGCTGTCCCGCTCAGCACCGTCGCAATCGCTCCAGCCCATTGCGGCCTCGGCGATTTCATTGAGCAGGCGCCGCGCCGGATGGGTGCTGCGGCTGAAGAAACTCTTGTCCAGTACGGCGACCTTGAGCATCGGAATCTGCAATCGGGCGATCAGTGCCTTGAGCGCGTCGGGCACGTTGCGATCCTCGAGGATGCAGTCGAAGACCATGGCGATCAGGTTGATCACATCTTCATCGGCAGTCGCGACGACGCGGGAGCGGCCACTTCTGACGCTGACCCGGGTCAGCAGCTGTTCGAGCTGATGACGCAGATCGAAATCTTCCTGAGCCTCCAGCGCCGGTACGTATTGCTGCAAGTGCGACAACAACCGCAGCAGGTCGCGGGTGTTGATCGGATGCGCCGGAGCGCCGGGCTCCAGTGTCGGGGTGACACGGCCGCGCACGTGAGCGAGCAGTTGCTGCAGCGCGGCAAATACTTCCTCGACGCCTTCGTCCGCTGGCGGCGGCGCGTCGAGTTCTTCAACGAACGGGTCGCCTTCCCCACGTTCAACAGGACGCCGCGTTGTGGCCGGTTTCAGATGCGGCAATACGCCGGTGGCGAGCAGCAACTGATTGGCCTCGGCATACAGCTGTTCGGTGTCGGCCAGCACGTAGCGTTCGAACAGCTTGAGCAGGATCAGCTTGACCTTGATCTCGACGCCAAGATTACGCCCGGCCTGCAGGAAATATTCGCAGAGCATCGCCGGACTCAGCGGATTGTGCTGATCGTCGAGACGCTTGCCGAGCATCGAGCTGAACCGCGCGGTCAGTTGATCGAGGGCGAAGCCGTCGCGCTTGAGCACGCGGCTGACCATGGTCTGCACGGCGACGGTGCGTTCCATGGCATCGGTGCGCGGCGCCGCATCTTCGACCACCAGCGTGCGTGGCAAGGTAATGGCGGCAGGGTCGTATTGAGTGAGACCGGCGAAGGCTTCGAAAAACAGCTCGAGAAAGCCGCGCTCGATGTTCTTGCGCTTGAGGCGCAAGTCGCGCATGGCTTCGAAAAAGATGTTCTGATCGACGTCGTTGCGCGCCCGGTCGGCCATTTCGAACAGCGTGTCGTCGGCGTTATCGAACAGTTCCTGCAGATCGTGGCGCAGCTGCTGCGCAGCCTTGTCGCGAACCTGCAGCAGAATCACCGGCAGGCGGGCAAGCGGCGAGTGCTCCGCCACATCGGCAGTCGCCCGGTGCAGAGGCACCACTTTCCCGTCGTTACGCATCCAAGCCTCCTGGAACAGTGATTCGGTTCGTCGCTTTGACACCGCCTCTCGCAGAGTCGTTCGTCAAAGCCATGACGTCAAATACAAGGCGGATTATCTGGCAAAAGATGGCGGCGATGCTATAGGCCTCAGGGTTTCCCCTATACGCCACGAACCCCGCACTCGGCTGAGAAAATCGACCAGATGCAGGCAGGCACGCGCGTTCTCGCCTTGGGTTGGCTCGCGCCCTGCCCCTATAATCGAATCACTTTGTTTGTGGAGTCCGTTATGCCGAATCTACGTCTCGCCGATCTGACCGCCGAAATCGAAAACAACGTGCGCCGTGCGTTGCTTGAAGACGTCGGCAGCGGCGACATCACCGCGCAACTGATCCCGGCCGAACGCCTGGCCAAAGCCACCATCATCACCCGTGACGACGCCGTCATCTGCGGCACCGCGTGGGTCGATGCGGTGTTTCGCCAGCTCGATCCGCGTGTGGCGGTGCATTGGCAAGTGGTCGACGGCCAGCGGGTCAAGGCCAATCAGCCGCTGTTCCACCTGGAAGGCCCGGCTCGCTCACTGCTGACAGGTGAACGCAGCGCGTTGAACTTCCTGCAGTTGCTGTCCGGCGTGGCGACGCGCGCGCAGTACCTGGCGGACTTCGTCGGCGCGACGCAGGTCAAGTTGCTCGACACCCGCAAGACCCTGCCGGGCCTGCGCCTGGCGCAGAAATACGCGGTGACCTGCGGCGGCTGCCACAACCACCGGATCGGTCTGTACGACGCCTTCCTGATCAAGGAAAACCACATCGCCGCCAGCGGTGGCATCGCTGAAGCCGTGGCCGCCGCGCACAAGATCGCCCCGGGCAAACCGGTGGAGATCGAAGTGGAAAGCCTTGAGGAGTTGCAGCAGGCGCTGGAAGCCGGCGCCGATATCATCATGCTCGACGAACTGAGTCTGGACGACATGCGCGAAGCGGTACGCCTGACCGCCGGCAAAGCGAAACTGGAAGCCAGCGGCGGCATCAACGAAAGCACGCTGCTGCCGATCGCCGAAACGGGCGTGGATTACATCTCGATTGGCGCGATGACCAAGGATGTCAAAGCGGTGGATCTGTCGATGCGACTCAGTCTCTGAGCTGCAAGCTGCAAGCTGCAAGCTGCAAGCTGCAAGCTGCAAGCTGCAAGCTGAGCGATTGTGCTTTTACTTGTAGCTTGCAGCTTGAAACTTGTAGCTGCTTTTAAACGACGAGATTATTCATCTCGCAGTACTCATCCCACTCGACACCCAAGACTTCAGCCGCTTCCTTGTGCAGTACGAGGCGCTGCGCTTCGAACTCTTCCGGCGTGCTGGTGTACTTGAGGGTCAGCTCCCAAGGCTGCAAGCCCTGCGCTTCGGCTTCGTCTTCGAAGGCCCACTGGATCTGGTCTTTCTGATCATCGGGACTCAAGTCCTTGATCTCTTCCTTCAAGTCCGGCACATCCAGAAGGTATTTTTCCAGCGCTTGTTCGTGGCGTTGCTCTTGGGTCAATTCAGTCATGGGGTTCTCGCTGATCTTAGGAATGGAGGATGGATCTGGATCATCAAGGATCTCTCTGACGCGGACTGGCCGGCCTTCGGAACCATTCGGGATCATCTGAAAACTGCTAAGCAATGCTCATGCAGGCACAGAATATAGGACGTTTGCATGACGAATTACACGGCTCTTTACATCTCTTGCACAAAAAGCTGACCTGCGGAACATAAACGCGTAATCCAAGTCATAGCGAAGTGCCACTTCGGTACACAACATGCTGTTCACAAGGAAAACCAGTGATGCGCAGCTTCTTGAAAATCTCCGCGGTTGTCTCTACTACCACTTTGATCGCCGCTCTGGCCTTTCCCGCCAGCGCCATGGCCGTTGAGTTGAGCTCCAGCAGCCCGTCCTATGGCGACAAGGTTTCACTGATCCACAACGATTATGGCAAGGACGTCGTGATCAAAAGCGATATCAGCATTGATGAGCTGCAAAAGATGCGCGACACCCTCAATGACCAGTCGCGCCAGATCGAAGAATTCAAACGTAGCAGCGGTTCGGGTTCAACCGCCAGCGCCAAGGAGATCGACGAACTGAAGAACAGGGTCAAGGAACAGGACCGCGAACTGGAAAGCCTCGGCCGCCAGGTTGAAGAACTCAAGCGGAACAGCGGCTCAAGCTCCAACTCGAACAGCAGCGAGATCTCGAATTTGAAGCAGATGGTCAACAATCAGGATCGGGACATGGATCAGCTTAAACGTACTGTCGAGGATCTGAGCCGCAAGGTGAAATAAACGAGGATGGTGCCCGAGACAGGAATCGAACCTGCGACCTTCGCGTTACGAGTGCGCTGCTCTACCGGCTGAGCTACACGGGCGATGGGCTAAACCTAGCATCGGTTTTCACAAAAGCAAAGATCGCAGCCTGCGGCAGCTCCCACATGATCGGATTATCAAACCGCTTCTGTGGGAGCTGCCGCAGGCTGCGATTTTTTGCTCTTTATTCAAGGCAAAAAAATGCCCCCGCCGTTTGCACGGCAGGGGCATCTTCATTGCGCTAAAGCGTTGGGCTGATTAAACGCCCGAAGCCTTGGCAGCTGCCACGTCTTTGATGGACAGCTTGATACGGCCGCGGTTGTCCACGTCCAGTACCAGCACTTCGACTTCCTGGCCTTCTTTGAGGATGTCGGTGACTTTCTCTACGCGAGCGTCGCTCAGCATCGAGATGTGCACCAGACCGTCCTTGCCCGGCAGGATGTTGACGAATGCGCCGAAGTCGACGATGCGCTCAACCTTGCCGACATAGATCTTGCCGATCTCGGCTTCTGCCGTGATGCTCAGAACGCGCTGACGCGCGGCTTCTGCGGCATCCTTGGTTTCGCCGAAGATCTTGATCGAACCGTCGTCTTCGATATCGATCGAAGCCTTGGTTTCCTCGCAGATCGCACGGATGGTCGCGCCACCTTTACCGATAACGTCACGGATCTTGTCGGTGTCGATCTTCATCGCGATCATGGTCGGAGCGTTGGCCGACAGCTCGGTACGCGACTGGCCAATGATCTGGTTCATCTGGCCGAGGATGTTCAGGCGCGCTTCAAGGGCCTGGCCCAGAGCGATTTCCATGATCTCTTCGGTGATGCCCTTGATCTTGATGTCCATCTGCAGCGCGGTCACACCTTTGGCGGTACCGGCTACCTTGAAGTCCATGTCGCCCAGGTGATCTTCGTCGCCGAGGATGTCGGTCAGGACGGCGAACTTCTCGCCTTCTTTAACCAGACCCATGGCGATACCGGCCACCGGTGCTTTCATCGGTACACCGGCGTCCATCAGCGCGAGGGAAGCGCCGCACACGGAAGCCATCGAGCTCGAACCGTTGGATTCGGTGATTTCCGACACCACGCGGATGGTGTACGGGAACACGTCAGCGGCTGGCAGCATGGCCGAAACCGAACGACGGGCCAGACGGCCGTGACCGATTTCGCGACGACCGGCGCCACCCATGCGACCACACTCGCCTACCGAGAACGGCGGGAAGTTGTAGTGCAGCATGAACGGATCTTTCTTTTCGCCTTCCAGGGTGTCCAGCAGTTGCGCGTCACGGGCGGTGCCCAGTGTTGCCACAACCAGTGCCTGGGTTTCGCCACGGGTGAACAGCGCCGAACCGTGAGTCTTCGGCAGAACGCCGACTTCGATGTTCAGCGGACGTACGGTGCGGGTGTCGCGGCCGTCGATACGTGGCTTGCCGTTGACGATGTTTTCGCGAACGGTGCGGTACTCGATTTCGCCGAAGGCTGCCTTGACTTCAGCAGCGCTAGGCTGGCCTTCTTCACCGGACAGCTTGGCAACCACTTGGTCACGCAACTCGCCCAGACGCGCGTAGCGGTCGGCCTTGACGGTGATGGTGTAAGCCTGGGAGATCGCTTCGCCGAACTCGGCACGGATCGCGCCCAGCAACTCGGTGGCTTCAGGCTGTGGAGCCCAGTTCCAGGTTGGCTTGGCGGCTTCGGCAGCCAGTTCCTTGACTGCGTTGATCACAACCTGGAATTCGTCGTGAGCGAACAGTACCGCGCCCAGCATCTGGTCTTCGGTCAGCTCTTTGGCTTCCGATTCAACCATCAGCACGGCGTCGGAAGTACCGGCAACGACCATGTCCAGGCTCGAAGCGGCTTGCTGTTCATAAGTCGGGTTCAGCAGGTAGCCGGTGCTTTCGTGGAAAGCCACGCGAGCGGCGCCGATCGGGCCGTCGAATGGAATGCCGGAAATGGCCAGGGCAGCCGAGGTACCGATCATCGCAGCGATGTCCGGATCGGTCTTCTTGCTGGTGGAAACGACGGTGCAGACAACCTGCACTTCGTTCATGAAGCCTTCTGGGAACAGCGGACGGATCGGACGGTCGATCAGTCGGGAAGTCAGGGTTTCTTTCTCGGAAGGACGGCCTTCACGCTTGAAGAAACCGCCAGGGATCTTACCGGCAGCGTAAGTCTTTTCCTGGTAGTGAACGGACAGAGGGAAGAAACCCTTGCCCGGATCGGCTTGCTTTGCACCGACAACAGTCACCAACACGCTGACGTCGTCGTCAACGGTGACCAATACTGCGCCGGAGGCCTGACGGGCGATACGGCCTGTCTCGAGGGTAACGGTCGATTGACCGAACTGGAATTTTTTGATTACCGGGTTCACGGTGTCCTACCTTCTTTGTGGCTCTTGGGGGAAACGGTTTCTTGCGAATTCTTGGGCAATCTCGGGAATCGGCCCGATGGCAATTGTCCGGGTGTTACAGGTAAAGCCATGCTGCAGATAAAACTTGAGGCTGGGAGCCTGCAAGGCGCCAGCGGAAAACCGCTGACGCCCGACAGACCACCAACCTCATAGCGCAATCGCTGATTAGCGACGCAGACCCAGGCGAGCGATCAGAGCGGCGTACCGGCTCACGTCCTTGCCTTTCAGGTAGTCCAGCAGCTTGCGACGCTGGTTAACCATGCGGATCAGACCACGACGGGAGTGGTGATCTTTACCGTTGGCCTTGAAGTGACCTTGCAGTTTGTTGATGTTGGCGGTCAGCAGTGCAACCTGCACTTCTGGCGAACCAGTGTCACCAACAGCTTGCTGGTAGTCAGCAACGATTTGAGCTTTTTCTTGAACGTCGAGAGCCATGAGGCAATCCTTCCTTATCAGGAAACTGTTTCAGGGAAACAGCTTCAACAGGCCAGGGACAAATCCCTGTATCTATAAATGAGTAGTGACCATGCCTGTTAACAGCCACACTCGCCGGCCCGCTTGACGCAGACCGGTTCCGGTCATTCTGACCGAATCAAGCGACGCGGCGCGATGCGCCCGTCTTCGCTCACTTCACCGATACCGATGAAGCGACCATTATGATCCTGTACTCGCACCATGCCGAACTTCGGCGCATCCGGGGCACGCACCGGCTGGCCGTTGAGCCAGTAGAACGCGCTCGCCTCGGAGAAGTGCAGCAACGGCCAATCCTGCAGGCCGCTGTCCGAAGGCATCAGGAAACGGTCGACCGCTTCGTTGCCACCTTCGGCATGTACCGCTTCCAGCTCTTCGAGGGTCACGGTCTGCGCGAGGGTGAAAGGCCCGGCCTGGGTCCGGCGCAATTCTGCGACGTAGGCACCACAACCGAGTTGCTCACCGATATCCTCCACCAGGGTACGAATATAGGTGCCCTTGCTGCAGTCCACCGCAAGCCGCGCAGTATCGCCTTCGAAGGCCAGCAATTCCAAGCGCGCAATAGTAACAGAACGCGGTTCGCGCTCCACTACTTCGCCTGCACGTGCCAGTTTGTACAGCGGCTGGCCATCACGCTTGAGCGCCGAGTACATCGGCGGTATCTGACTGATTTGCCCGCGAAATTTCGGCAGAACCGCTTCGACATCGGCGCGACCAACGGTCACCGGACGCTCCTGCAAAACCTCACCTTCGGCATCGGCCGTGGTGGTGGTCTTGCCGAGTTGCGCCAGGGTCTCGTAGCCCTTGTCGGAATCGAGCAGGTATTGCGAGAACTTGGTCGCCTCGCCGAAGCACAGCGGCAACACGCCGGTGGCCAGCGGGTCGAGGCTGCCGGTGTGCCCGGCCTTCTCGGCATTGAGCAGCCAGCGCACCTTCTGCAACGCGGCGTTGGAAGTGAAACCCAACGGCTTGTCGAGCAGGATGATGCCGCTGACGTTACGACGGATACGTTTGACCTGAGCCACCGAATTACTCCTTGGTGTCTTCAGGTGCTGGAGCGGCAACGTGCTGATTGTCTTCAGCCACGGCGCGCTCGATCAGTGCCGACAGGTGCGCACCACGCACGACGGATTCGTCGTAGTGGAAGTGCAGCTGCGGCACACTGCGCAGCTTCATTTCGCGGGCCAGTTGCATGCGCAGGAAACCTGCGGCGGCATTGAGCACCTTGATGCTTTGCGCGATGTCTTCAGCGTTGTCCTGACCCATCACCGTGATGAAAATCTTCGCGTGACCGACGTCACGGGACACTTCCACAGCAGTGATGGTGACCAGGCCGACGCGCGGGTCTTTGACTTCGCGACGGATCAGTTGCGCCAGCTCGCGCTGCATCTGATCGCCGATACGTTGGGTACGGCTGTATTCTTTTGCCATGATTTGTTACCTGTTACTGCCCAGCGGTGAAACCCGCAAGGTCTGAAAGCGGCAAACGCCCGGCCTGACAAAAGCCAGACCGGGCGTTGCGTTTAGAGTCCGGACGCTGGGCCGTGCATTTGCATGCTACGGCCCATCGTGGCCCTTGAAGTGCGCGAGTCAGAGGCTGCGAGCAACCTGAACCTTCTCGAAGACTTCGATCTTGTCGCCGACTTTGACGTCGTTGTAGCTCTTCACGCCGATACCGCACTCCATGCCGGCACGTACTTCGGAAGCGTCATCCTTGAAGCGGCGCAGGGATTCCAGCTCGCCTTCGAAGATAACGATGTCTTCGCGCAGTACGCGGATCGGACGGTTACGGTGCACGACACCTTCAATCACCATGCAACCGGCGATCGCGCCAAACTTCGGCGAACGGAACACGTCACGCACTTCGGCCACACCCAGGATGTTCTCGCGAACATCGCTGCCGAGCATACCGGTCAGGGCTTTCTTGACGTCTTCGATGATGTCGTAGATCACGTTGTAGTAACGCATATCCAGACCTTCCTGCTCGACAATCTTGCGAGCGCCAGCATCGGCACGCACGTTGAAGCCGAACAGTACAGCGTTGGAAGCCAGTGCCAGGTTGGCGTCGGATTCGGTGATACCACCGACACCGCCACCCACGACGCGCACTTGCACTTCATCGTTGCCCAGGCCATTCAAGGCACCGTTCAACGCTTCAAGCGAACCACGGACGTCGGACTTGAGGACGATGTTGAGCGTCTTCTTCTCGGCCTGACCCATGTTTTCGAAGATGTTTTCCAGCTTGCCGGCGTGAGCGCGAGCCAGTTTGACTTCGCGGAACTTGCCTTGACGGAACAGAGCCACTTCACGGGCTTTCTTCTCGTCGGCAACCACACTCATCTCGTCGCCAGCGTCCGGGGTACCGTCCAGGCCGAGGATCTCGACAGGGATGGATGGACCGGCTTCCTTGATCGGCTTGCCGTTCTCGTCGAGCATGGCACGCACGCGGCCGTAGTTCGAACCGACCAGAACCATATCGCCTTGACGCAGCGTACCGTCCTGAACCAGCACGGTTGCCACCGGGCCACGACCCTTGTCGAGACGCGATTCAACCACGACACCACGGCCAGGAGCCGATGGAGTAGCTTTCAGCTCGAGAACTTCGGCCTGCAGCAGAACGGCTTCAAGCAGCTCGTCCACGCCAGTACCCATCTTCGCCGAAACCGGAACGAATGGTGTGTCGCCACCCCAGTCTTCGGAAGTCACGCCGTGAACCGACAGCTCGCTGCGGATGCGATCGAGATCGGCGCCCGGCTTGTCGATCTTGTTCACTGCGACCACCAGCGGCACGCCAGCTGCCTGAGCATGCTGAACGGCTTCGATGGTTTGCGGCATCACGCCGTCGTCCGCTGCAACCACGAGGATCACGATGTCGGTCGCCTTGGCACCACGGGCACGCATTGCGGTAAACGCGGCGTGACCCGGGGTGTCGAGGAAAGTGACCATGCCGCGATCAGTCTCAACGTGGTACGCACCGATGTGCTGGGTGATACCGCCGGCTTCGCCAGCAGCTACCTTGGCACGACGGATGTAGTCGAGCAGGGAAGTCTTACCGTGGTCAACGTGGCCCATTACGGTCACGACTGGAGCACGGGAGAACGACTCACCTTCAAACTTCAGGGACTCGGCCAGGGAATCTTCCAGAGCGGTGTCGCTGACCAGGGTCACTTTGTGGCCCAGTTCTTCGGCTACCAGTTGAGCAGTTTCCTGATCAAGCACCTGGTTGATGGTCGCTGGGGTACCCAGTTTGAACATGAACTTGATGATTTCAGCAGCCTTGACCGACATCTGGTTGGCCAGATCGCCAACCGTGATGGTCTCGCCGATCTGCACATCACGCACGACAGGGCCGGTAGGGCTCTGGAAACCGTGGGCGTTGCGCTTCTTCAGCTTGGCCTTGCCGCGACCACCACGACGGAAGCCATCGCTTTCTTCGTCGGTAGTGCGTGGTGCCACACGTGGCGCCGGAGCTTTTTCCTTGACCGATGCGCGATGCGGAGCGTTTTTGCGCTCGCCATCACCGCCACCGCTGCGACGATTGTTGTCGTCGGCACGTGGCTTGTCCGGACGGCGCTGTTCGTTCTGCTTGTTGCGAACGTCAGCCGAAGGAGCAGGAGCAGCAGCCACCACCGGTGCGCTTTCGCGAACAGGTTCGGCAGCGGCAGCCGGCGCCGCGACGGCGTCGCTGGCAGCGGTTTGCGCAGCAGCAGGCTGGCGACGCGCTTCTTCTTCGGCGCGTTGCTTGGCTTCTTCTTCAGCCTTCTGACGGGCAGCATTTTCTACTGCGCGGCGCTCATCCAGTTCACGCTTGCGCTCGGCTTCGATTTCTTCCGGGCTACGCTGTACGAAAACTTTCTTCTTGCGAACTTCAACGCTGATGCTCTTGCTACCAGCCACACGCAGGGTGCTGGTGGTTTTACGCTGCAGCGTGATCTTGCGTGGTTCTTCCACTTTCGCCTTGTGACTGCTCTTCAAGTGAGTCAGCAGGGATTGCTTCTCACTGTCAGTCACATTTTCGTCGGCGGCGGTGTGCGGCAGACCTGCCTCACGCATCTGCTGCAACAGGCGCTCTACCGGTGTTTTGACCTCATCGGCCAGTTGTTTCACCGTGACTTGCGTCATGCACTTCTCTCCTCAGGCCGCGCCTAATTACTCGAACCAGTGGGCTCGGGCGGCCATGATCAACTTGCCGGCACGATCATCGTCAATGCCGTCGATGTCGAGCAGGTCGTCAATAGACTGCTCGGCCAGGTCTTCGCGGGTAATTACGCCGCGCACCGCCAGTTCCATCGCCAAATCCTTGTCCATACCCTCAAGCGAGAGCAGGTCTTCGGCCGGATGGGCGTCTGCCAGCTTTTCCTCAGTAGCGATGGCTTTGGTCAACAAGCGATCCTTGGCGCGAGCACGAAGCTCGTTGACGATGTCCTCGTCAAAGCCGTCGATGTTGAGCATCTCCTCCACCGGTACGTAGGCAATCTCTTCCAGGCTGGTGAAGCCTTCATCTACCAGCACCTGAGCCAGCTCTTCGTCGACTTCCAGCTCGTCGATGAAGTTGCGCAGGATGTCGCCGGTTTCTGCTTGCTGCTTAGCCTGGATGTCCGATTCGGTCATCACGTTCAGGGTCCAGCCAGTCAACTGGCTGGCCAGACGCACGTTCTGACCACCGCGACCGATGGCCTGAGCCAGATTGTCTGCGCCAACGGCGATGTCCATGGCATGGGCATCTTCGTCAACGATAATTGCCGCAACCTCGGCCGGGGACATGGCGTTGATCACGAACTGGGCCGGGTTGTCGTCCCACAGCACGATATCAACACGCTCGCCGCCCAACTCACCCGATACCGCCTGGACGCGCGAACCGCGCATACCGATGCAGGCACCTTGCGGATCGATGCGCTTGTCCTTGGAACGGACGGCGATCTTGGCGCGCGAACCCGGATCACGGGAGGCGGCCATGACCTCGATGAGGCCTTCAGCGATTTCCGGCACTTCGATACGGAACAGCTCGATCAGCATTTCCGGCGCGGTACGCGACAGGATCAGCTGCGGGCCGCGGTTCTCGGTGCGGATTTCCTTGAGCAGCGCACGCAGACGCACGCCGACACGGAAGGTTTCGCGAGAAATGATGTCTTCGCGGGCCAGCAACGCTTCAGCGTTGTTGCCCAGATCGACGATCACGTTGTCGCGGGTGACTTTTTTCACGGTGCCGGAGATGATTTCCCCCAGGCGCTCGCGATAGGCGTCGACCACTTGAGCGCGCTCGGCTTCGCGAACTTTCTGCACGATGACCTGCTTGGCAGTCTGTGCAGCGATGCGGCCGAACTCGATGGATTCGATTTTCTCTTCGACGACGTCACCGACCTTGGCGCCAGGATGCGTTTCGGCAACCTTGCTAGGCCAGGTCTCGATGGCCGGATCGTCGAGATCATTTTCTTCGACGACCGTCCAGCGACGGAAGGTTTCGTAGGAACCGGTGTGGCGGTTGATTTCCACACGCAGGTCCACTTCGTCTTCAAAACGCTTTTTGGTAGCAGTGGCCAGAGCCAGCTCCAGCGCTTCAAAAATTACGCTTGCCGGTACACCCTTTTCATTGGATACCGACTCAACAACCAGCAGTACTTCTTTGCTCATCGTACGCCTCGCCTTTCGCAAGCCATTGGATCCGCGGGATCCGCGTCTCAGTCAAAACTGGGAATAATGTTGGCCTTGTCGATCATATCGATCGGCAACAGGAACTCGTGGTCTTCTACCTGCACCACGACGTCCTGCTCTTCTACACCGCGCAGAAGGCCCTGAAAGTTGCGTCGACCTTCGAAAGGCGAGCGCAGCTTGATCTTCACTTGTTCACCGGCAAATTTGGCAAACTGCTCAAGAGTGAACAGCGGGCGCTCCATGCCAGGCGAGGAAACTTCAAGGGTGTATTCAACGGCGATCGGATCTTCAACATCCAGAACACCGCTGATCTGACGGCTGACAATGGCGCAGTCGTCCACCAGCACGCCACCCTCTTTATCGATATAAACGCGCAACATCGAGTGCCGACCCTGAGCCGAAAACTCGATACCCCAGCATTCATAGCCCAGGGCCACGACCACCGGGGCCAGCAAGGCCTGCAACTCTTCTAGCTTGCTCGACACCTGAACCCCCTAGTGCATGATATGTGCATGCTTTGCAAAATAAAAAAATGGGCATAACGCCCATCCTTGAAACGCCGTCGAACAGCGGCGTTGAAAGTATCCAGCTAACAAAAAGCCCCTTAAAAGGGGCTCCTTAAACTGGTTGCGGGGGCCGGATTTGAACCGACGACCTTCGGGTTATGAGCCCGACGAGCTACCAGACTGCTCCACCCCGCGACAAAGCTGGGGCGGAAGTATACGACCGATCCCTTTTAGGGTCAATGTAACCTTCCACCTGCAAGAAAGCCCGCAACAGCGGGCTCTCCTGACTAATTGGTACCGAGAAGGGGACTCGAACCCCTACACCCTATGGGCACAACCACCTCAAGGTTGCGTGTCTACCAATTCCACCACCTCGGCAATACTACGTTTGAAACTCTTCTTACTTCTGCTCTTGAGCTGGAGGCACGTCAGTCGCTGGAGTAGCCGACTTTTGCTCTTGAAGCACCGGGACATCATCAGAAGCCGGTTGTTGCTTAGGTACTTCCAACACTGCTGGATCTGGCAAACCTGCTTGAGTCAGCTGATGAGCCTTCTCTTTAGCAAAGTAACCTAACCCCAGGCTGGTTATAAAGAAACCGGCGGCAAGTATAGCAGTAAACTTACTAAGAAAGGTAGAGGAACCTTGGCTTCCGAACACAGTATTTGAAGCACCTGCTCCGAAAGACGCGCCAGCGTCCGCACCCTTACCCTGCTGCAGCAAAACCAGAGCAACTACGCCCAATGCACCCAGCAGATGAAAAACGACTACGACTGTTTCCAGCATTTTTTCAGTTTCCCGCGGCGCGACAGATCGCACCGAACTCATCTGCATTCAGGGAAGCTCCACCAATGAGCCCCCCATCGATATCCGGCATGCCGAACAGTTCGACCGCATTGGCCGCCTTCACGCTGCCGCCGTATAGAAGTCGCACATTTCGTGCGACTTCAGAATTCTCTGCCGCCAACTGCTCGCGAATGGCTTTATGCACATCCTGAGCCTGTTGCGGCGTTGCAGTCAGCCCGGTACCAATGGCCCAGACCGGCTCGTAAGCAATTACTGCCTTGGCAAAAGCACCGACACCCAGCTCCTCGATGATGCTGCCCAGCTGACGCCCGACAACTTCAAGAGTTTTTCCGGCTTCGCGTTGCTCAAGGGTCTCCCCCACACACAACACCGGAATCAAGCCACATGCCTGTGCCGCTGCGAACTTGCGATTCAGCATCCCGTCTCGCTCGCCCAGAATCTGGCGGCGTTCGGAGTGCCCGACAAGCACCAGGGAACAACCTGCATCCACCAACTGACTGGGAGCAATCTCACCGGTCAGCGCACCTTGCATGGCTTCCACCGCAGAATTCTGCGCGCCGACCGAAATCGACTTGCCTTTCAAGCCATCAATCACTTGATTGATATACAAGCAAGGCGGGAACACCGCGACATCAACACCGCTTGGCAAGGCCAGATGACGAAGGCCGTTGATCAGCTCAGCGACGCTGGCGCGGGTACCGTGCATCTTCCAGTTACCAGCTACCATAGGGCGACGCATGCTGTACCTCGTCGGTCAAAGTGGGCGCAGATGTTACCCAACACAATCATGGCTTGCAAGCCGTATCAGGCAGAAACTTCGGTTACCAGTTTTGCCAGCTCTTCGGCATAGCCGCGAACCTGGTTTTCGTCCTCGCCTTCGACCATTACGCGCACCAGAGGCTCTGTGCCGGACTTGCGCAGAAGCACGCGACCGCGCCCCGCCATCGCCTGGGTTACGCGGGCGCTGGCTTCCTTGACAGCCGGATGCTCCAGTGGGCTTTCACCGCCGCCGAAGCGGACGTTGATCAGCACCTGAGGGCACTTGCGCAAAGCCTGTCGGGTTTGGGCGAGACCTTCATTGCGGGATTTCAGAGCCATCAACACCTGCAGGGCCGCGATGATCGCGTCGCCCGTGGTGGTGTGATTGAAGCAGACCACATGCCCGGAGTTCTCTCCGCCGACAAGCCAGTTGCGCTCTTGCAGCTCAGCGATGACATAGCGGTCACCGACATTGGCACGAACGAACGGGATCGACAGATCTGCCAGGGCCAGCTCAAGGCCGAGGTTGCTCATCAGCGTACCGACCACTCCACCCTGCAACTTGCCGCGCTCATGCAGATCGCGGGCAATGATAAACAGCAGATCATCGCCATCGACGATGGTACCGGTGTGATCAACCATCAACACGCGATCGCCATCACCATCGAAAGCGATGCCGAGGTCGGCGTGTTCGGCCAGCACCGCAGCCTGCAACGGCCCCATGTGCGTGGAACCACAGTTATCGTTGATGTTCAGCCCGTTCGGCTGGGCAGACAGCACGACAACTTCGGCGCCCAGTTCACGGAAGACGCTCGGCGCCACCTTATAGGTCGCACCGTGCGCACAGTCGATGACTATTTTCAGGCCGGAGAAATTGGTTCCGGAAGGCACGCTGCTTTTGCAGAACTCGATGTAGCGACCCGATGCATCATTGATTCGCGAGACTTTGCCGATCTTGCTCGATTCGACGACGGTCATCGGCGTATCCAGCAACTCTTCGATCATCAACTCCAATTCATCAGGCAGCTTGGTGCCTTTGCCTGAGAAGAACTTGATGCCGTTGTCGTCATGCGGATTGTGCGATGCACTGATCACGATCCCGGCTTCAGCCTGGAAGGTACGCGACAGATAGGCGATGGCTGGCGTCGGCATCGGGCCGAGCAGCATCACATCGGCGCCCGCCGAGGTCAGCCCGGCCTCGAGTGCGGACTCGAACATATAGCCGGAGATTCGCGTGTCCTTGCCGACCAGCACCTTGCACGCACCCATCTTGCGGAACGCCATGCCAGCCGCCCAGCCGAGCTTGAGCATGAAATCAGGCGTGATCGGGTATTCACCAACACGACCGCGAATGCCGTCGGTACCAAAATATTTCTTGCTCATAAGTGCTCCATCATTCTTATTCGGCTGATTCTACGGCCGCGATCATTCGCACCACATCGACAGTTTCCGCCACATCGTGGACGCGCAATATTCGCGCGCCCTTTACCGACGCCAGCGCCGCCAGCGCCAGACCGCCATGCAGACGCTCACCCACGGGACGGTTCAAAGCGTGGCCAATCATACTCTTGCGCGAAACACCCACCAGCAGTGGCCGACCCAGTGCGTGCAGGGCCTCCATGTGCTTGAACAAGCTTAGATTGTGCTGCAAGGTTTTGGCGAAGCCGAAGCCGGGATCGAGAATGATCCGCTCGGCGGGAATGCCCGCCTGCGCACACTGATCCATGCGCTCGGCCAGAAACTCGCCGACCTCACGAGTGACATCCTGGTAATGCGGATTGTCCTGCATATCGCCCGGCTCGCCGAGCATGTGCATCAGACACACCGGCAATCCGGTCGCCGCCGCCGCGTCCAGCGCGCCATCGCGACGGAGCGAACGTACATCGTTGATCAACCCGGCACCGAGTCGTGCGGTTTCGCACATGACCGCTGGCGTGGAAGTATCGACCGAGATGATGACATCCAGCTCGCGATTGATCAGCTCGACTATCGGTGCGACGCGCTCAAGCTCCTCCAGAGGAGAAACCGCTCGAGCACCCGGCCGGGTCGATTCGCCGCCGACATCGATCAGCGTCGCACCAGCCAGCACCATGGCTTCGGCGTGGCGCAGAGCTGCGTCCAGCTGGCTGTAACGACCACCGTCGGAAAAGGAATCGGGAGTGACATTGAGAATGCCCATGACATGCGTATGGGCCAAATCAAGAACCCGGTTGCCGCAAGGCAACCGGGTCAGGGACTGAACAGAAGTCATTTCAAACCTTAAACGTCAGCAGCCGGACCGCCAATCGGTTTTTCCGGACGCTCGTCCTGCACGACAGGCGGCGGAGGCGTACCGGTGCCACCGGACCAGTCACGCGGCTCGCGAGGTGTGCGACCGGCCATGATGTCGTCGATCTGCTCGGCATCGATGGTTTCGTACTTCATCAGCGCATCAGCCATGGCATCCAGCTTGTCACGGTTATCCGTGAGGATCTGCTTGGCGGTGCCGTAGCACTGATCGATGATGCTGCGCACTTCGGAGTCGATCAGCTTGGCTGTCTCACCCGAGAAGCTGGCCGCCTGACCGCCGCCGCCGCGACCGAGGAATACTTCACCCTCTTCTTCGGCGTACATCAGCGGACCGAGTTTTTCCGACAAGCCCCACTTGGTCACCATGTTCCGGGCAATCTGACTTGCACGCATGATGTCGTTGGAGGCACCGGTGGTCACACCATCGAAGCCCAGCGTCATTTCCTCAGCGATACGGCCGCCGTACAACGAGCAGATCTGACTGATCAACGCACGCTTGGACAGGCTGTAGCGATCTTCTTCCGGCAGGAACATGGTCACACCCAGCGCACGACCGCGCGGGATGATCGATACCTTGTAGACCGGATCATGCTCAGGTACGACGCGACCCACGATGGCGTGGCCAGCTTCGTGATAAGCAGTGTTCTGTTTTTCTTTCTCGGACATGACCATGGATTTGCGCTCGGCACCCATCATGATCTTGTCTTTGGCCAGTTCGAACTCTTTCATCTCGACGATACGCTTGCCGCTACGGGCAGCGAACAGCGACGCCTCGTTGACCAGGTTGGCCAGGTCAGCACCGGAGAAGCCCGGAGTACCACGTGCGATTACCGCCGGAGCAACGTCGTCGCCCATTGGCACTTTGCGCATGTGCACTTTCAGAATCTGCTCGCGACCACGAATGTCCGGCAAGCCAACCACCACCTGACGGTCGAAACGGCCCGGACGCAGCAGCGCAGGGTCGAGTACGTCGGGACGGTTGGTTGCGGCAATCACGATGATGCCGTCGTTCATTTCGAAGCCGTCCATCTCTACCAGCAACTGGTTGAGAGTCTGCTCACGCTCATCGTGACCACCACCCATACCGGCGCCACGATGGCGACCCACGGCATCGATTTCGTCGATGAAGATGATGCACGGTGCGTGCTTCTTGGCCTGCTCGAACATGTCGCGGACACGGCTGGCGCCGACACCAACGAACATTTCGACAAAGTCGGAACCGGAAATGGTGAAGAACGGCACTTTCGCTTCGCCGGCAATCGCCTTGGCCAGCAAGGTTTTACCGGTACCCGGTGGGCCTACCATCAGCACACCGCGCGGGATACGGCCGCCCAGACGCTGGAATTTACCCGGATCACGCAAGAACTCGACCAGTTCGCCGACTTCTTCCTTGGCTTCGTCGCAACCGGCAACGTCAGCCAACGTGGTCTTGACCTGATCCTCGGAGAGCAGGCGCGCCTTGCTCTTGCCGAAGCTCATCGGCCCGCCCTTGCCACCGGCACCGCCCTGCATCTGGCGCATGAAGAACATGAACACCGCGATGATCACCAGGATCGGGAAGCTGGCTACCAGAAGCTGGGTCCAGATGCTTTGCTGTTCAGGCTGCTTGCCTTCAACCACAACGTGATTGTCGACCAGATCGCCGATCAGGCCATTGTCCTGGATTGCCGGACGAATGGTCTTGAAGCTATCGCCATCGGTGCGCTTGCCGGTAATCACATAGCCATCGACGGCTACGCGCTCGACCTTGCCATCCTTGACCTGCTGGATGAAGTCGGAATAGTTGAGGGTCTGCGGCTCGTTAGGGCTGGAGAAGTTGTTCATCACCGTCACCAGGACAGCCGCGATGATCAACCACAGGATCAGATTCTTTGCCATATCGTTCAATTAACTACCCTCTGAAGCAAGCTCCGCTACTGGCGCGCGCTTCGCATGATATTCACCGGCCTAACTTACTACATTACCTACAACTCTGGCAGGCGCCGTCTGTAACCCTTTGTGAAACACTTTCTACACAATATTCGCTTATGCCCGCAGAGCGAAATATGAAAAACCTATCGCCCTGCCGAAAAACCTCGTTTTACGCATCACCGCCGCGATAACCCCAGGCCAGCATGTACTGCTCACGGGAGCTGCCACGGGAAGAGTCTGGCTTGATCATCTGGATCTTGTCGAATTTCTTGCGAGCATCCTTCAGATAAACATCGAACCCTTCGCCCTGGAAAATCTTGATGACGAAATTGCCACCGGGCTTGAGTATCCGCTCCGCCAGATCCAGCGCCAGCTCACAAAGGAACATGGCCTTGGGCATATCCACTTCGGGTGTACCACTCATATTGGGGGCCATATCGGAAATCACAAGGTCCACCTGCGAATTACCGACGGCCTCGAGGATTTCGGCAAGCACCGAGTCTTCAGTGAAGTCACCTTGAATGAAGGTCACGTCCGGAATGCCATCCATCTCAAGGATGTCAGAAGCGATCAGACGCCCCTGACCACCGATCAGCCGACTGGTGACCTGCGACCAGCCGCCCGGGGCCGCACCGAGGTCGACCACGCTCATGCCCGGACGGATCAATTTGTATTTTTCCTGGATCTCCAGAAGCTTGTAACTTGCACGCGAACGGTAGCCATCCTTCTGCGCCTGCTTCACATAAGGATCGTTGACATGTCTTTTCAGCCAACCAAGGCTTGTCTTGGAACGCGCCATTGGGCACCTCGATGATTAGGGTCGTGATTAGTTGGGCGGATCCACGAACCCTCGGGTAAAATGGCCGCCATTTTACAGAATCCAGACGAAAGGGTCAGATTATGCCGCTCACTCCAGAGCAGAAGAAACAGTACAAATCCATCGGCCACCACCTCAAACCAGTGTTGACGGTGGCGGACAACGGTTTGACTGAAGGTGTTTTAGCCGAACTTGAACGCGCCCTGGCGGATCACGAGCTGATCAAGATCAAGCTCAACATCCTCGATCGCGAGTCGCGCTTGGCGCACATCGCCGAACTGTGCAAGGTCGGCAAAGCGGACCTGGTTCAGGTCATCGGCAAGATGGCTCTGGTCTATCGCAAGAATTTCAGCGCCAACAAGCAGCTGTCGAACGTTCATCGCTTCAAGTGATGCGCAGGGTCAAGGGTGTGCTTCGCGCACCCTGCCACTCCATCCCGGCACCGGCTGCATGACCAGCACCAGCCCGGAAAACCCCAGCACCAGATAACTGAATACCTGCCAGCGCTGCGCATCCGGCCAGCCGACACGCACAGCGACATACATCGCGCACGCGTACAACGCCATCAACAGCACCTGCCCGCGAAAATCCCGCCATAGACTGCCGAGGCCTTCGGCCTGTACCAGCACTAAAGCCTGAAAGATCACGCACAGAGCGGCGAATCCCACCACCAGCACTTCGAATGCACTGGCTACTTCGTCGATCAACAGCGGCGCCAGGCCGATCTGGCCTAACGCCGGCTGCAAACCAAGGTGAATCAACCATAGACCACCGACCCAAAGCATCTGGGTCAGTTGCCAAAGTATGGCGCCCGCATGCAGCGGGCGCCTTCTTTCAGATGTGACGAACTTCGACAATCTCGTACTCGATCACGCCGCCTGGCGTTTTGACGGCAACTACATCGCCCTCTTCCTTGCCAATCAAGGCGCGGGCCAGCGGCGAACCGACGGAAATCTTGCCGAGTTTGAAGTCAGCCTCATCCTCACCCACGATGTGGTAAGTGACGCTTTCATCAGTCTCGACGTTGGCGATTTCCACGGTGGTACCGAAAATCACTTTGCCGGTATGCGGAATGGTCGTGACATCGATGATGACCTGATTCTGGATCCGGCCTTCGATGTCACGAATCCGCGCCTCGACCATGCCCTGCTGTTCGCGAGCGGCATGGTATTCAGCGTTTTCCTTCAAGTCACCCAACTCGCGGGCCGTACCGATGTCCTGGCTGAGCTTCGGACGAACGACCTTGGTCAGGTGAGCATGTTCTTCTTCCAGGGCTTTGGCGCCCTGAACAGTCATTGGGTACTTGGTTATGCTCATGCCTTCAATCCTGCGTGTAGATCCTGCAAGCGGCGCACGGTTTTTTCCGGACCGAACTTCAGCGCTTCGCAGATCGCTTCGCCCGCAGCGATGGTAGTGGTGCAGTAGATCTTGTGCTGCAGGGCGTTGCGACGAATGGAGTACGAATCGGCGATCGACTGACGACCTTCGGTGGTGTTGATGATCAGCGTGACTTCGTCATTCTTGATCATGTCGACCACGTGCGGACGCCCCTCGGTCACCTTGTTCACGCGGCGCACTTTCAGGCCTGCCGCTTCGATCAGCTTGGCAGTGCCGGCAGTGGCGACCACTTCGAAGCCCAAGTTGATCAGATCACGGGCCACGCCTGCAACCAGCGGCTTGTCATCATCGCGCACGCTGATGAACGCGGTACCGCCGGTCGGCAGCACTTCGCTGGCGCCCATCTGCGCCTTGGCGAATGCTTCGCCGAAGGTATCGCCGACGCCCATCACTTCACCGGTGGACTTCATCTCTGGGCCGAGGATCGGGTCAACGCCAGGGAATTTGGCGAACGGGAACACCGCCTCTTTCACGCTGTAGAAGTTCGGGATGATTTCCTTGGTGAAGCCGATTTCCTTCAGGGTCTTACCGGCCATCACGCGCGCTGCGATCATCGCCAGGGAAACACCGATGCACTTGGAAACGAACGGCACGGTACGCGAGGCGCGCGGGTTGACTTCGATGACGTAGATGTCTTCGCCCTGCAAAGCCAATTGCACGTTCATCAGGCCGACAACGCCCAGTTCAAGGGCCATTTTCTTGACCTGTTCGCGCATCTCGTCCTGGATGTGCGCCGGCAGCGAGTACGGCGGCAGCGAGCATGCGGAGTCACCGGAGTGAACGCCCGCCTGTTCGATGTGCTGCATGATCGCGCCGATTACCACGTCTTTGCCGTCGCAAACCGCGTCCACGTCCATTTCGATGGCGCAGTTGAGGAAGTGGTCGAGCAGCACCGGGCTGTCGTTGGACACTTGCACCGCGTCACGCAGGTAACGCTTGAGCTCGTCTTCCTTGTAAACGATTTCCATCGCACGGCCGCCCAATACATACGACGGGCGCACCACCAACGGATAACCGATTTTCGCGGCGGCACGAACGGCTTCGTCTTCGCTGCGCACAGTGGCGTTTGGCGGCTGACGCAGGTTCAGGCGCTCGACCATTTGCTGGAAGCGCTCGCGGTCTTCGGCACGGTCGATGGCGTCAGGGCTGGTGCCGATAATCGGCACACCAGCAGCTTCCAGCGCGCGAGCCAGTTTCAGCGGAGTCTGGCCGCCGTACTGGACGATCACGCCCTTCGGCTTCTCGACGCGGCAGATTTCCAGCACGTCTTCCAGAGTTACCGGTTCGAAGTACAGACGGTCGGAAGTGTCGTAGTCAGTGGAAACGGTTTCCGGGTTGCAGTTGACCATGATGGTTTCGTAGCCGTCTTCGCGCAGAGCGAGAGCAGCGTGAACGCAGCAGTAGTCGAACTCGATGCCCTGGCCGATACGGTTCGGACCGCCACCCAGGATCATGATCTTGTCGCGACCCGACGGCGCGGCTTCGCACTCTTCCTCGTAAGTCGAGTACAGGTAAGCGGTGTCGGTGGCAAACTCGGCAGCGCAGGTGTCAACGCGCTTGTAGACCGGGAATACTTCCAGCTTCTGACGATGGGTGCGCAGGTTCTTCTCGGTGACGCCCAGCAGCTTGGCCAGACGCTGATCGGAGAAGCCTTTGCGCTTGAGCTTGAACATCAGGTCGCGGTCGATCGAGGACAGACCGAGGGTCTTGACCTTCTCTTCGTCCTTGATCAGGTCCTCGATCTGCACCAGGAACCACGGGTCGATCATGTTCATGCCGAAGATGTCTTCGACCGACAGACCGGCGCGGAAGGCGTCCGCTACGTACCAGATACGCTCGGCGCCCGGCACGGTCAGTTCGCGCTTGAGCACGCTCATGCTTTCCGGGTTGCTCAGATCAAGCTTCTCGTCCAGACCGCAAACGCCGACTTCCAGACCACGCAGGGCTTTCTGCAGGGATTCCTGGAAGGTGCGGCCGATGGCCATGACTTCACCGACCGACTTCATTTGCGTGGTCAGGCGCGCGTCAGCCTTGGCGAATTTCTCGAAGGCGAAGCGTGGCAGCTTGGTGACAACGTAGTCGATAGACGGTTCGAAGGACGCCGGGGTCTTGCCGCCGGTGATGTCGTTCGACAGCTCGTCGAGGGTGTAACCCACAGCCAGTTTGGCCGCGACCTTGGCGATCGGGAAACCGGTGGCTTTCGAAGCCAGTGCCGAGGAACGCGATACCCGCGGGTTCATTTCGATCACGACCATACGGCCAGTGTTCGGGCAGATACCGAACTGCACGTTGGAACCGCCTGTCTCGACGCCGATCTCGCGCAGGACCGCCAGCGAGGCGTTACGCAGGATCTGGTACTCCTTGTCGGTCAGGGTTTGCGCAGGAGCCACGGTGATCGAGTCACCGGTGTGCACGCCCATCGGGTCGAAGTTTTCGATCGAGCAGACGATGATGCAGTTGTCCTTTTTGTCGCGGACAACTTCCATTTCATATTCTTTCCAGCCGATCAGCGATTCGTCGATCAGCAGCTCTTTGGTCGGCGACAGGTCCAGACCACGGGCGCAGATTTCTTCGAACTCTTCACGGTTGTAGGCGATACCGCCACCGGTGCCGCCCATGGTGAAGGACGGACGGATGATGCACGGAAAACCGAGGGTTTCGAGGACCGCATTGGCCTCTTCCATGCTGTGGGCGATGCCGGAACGCGGGCACGCCAGGCCGATGGATTTCATCGCTTTGTCGAAACGCGAACGGTCTTCAGCCTTGTCGATGGTGTCGGCGTTGGCACCGATCATCTCTACGCCGAACTTCTCCAGAACGCCTTCGCGCTCCAGGTCAAGGGCGCAGTTCAGTGCAGTCTGGCCGCCCATGGTTGGCAGTACGGCGTCCGGACGCTCCTTCTCGATGATCTTGGCAACGGTCTGCCACTTGATCGGTTCGATGTAGGTAGCGTCGGCCATGTCCGGGTCGGTCATGATGGTGGCCGGGTTGGAGTTCACCAGGATGACGCGGTAACCCTCTTCGCGCAGGGCTTTGCAGGCCTGGGCGCCGGAGTAGTCGAATTCGCAGGCCTGGCCGATAACGATCGGGCCAGCGCCGAGAATCAGGATGCTTTTAATGTCTGTACGTTTTGGCATGGTTTGTCACTCAAATCCGCAGGTCAGTCGGCAAGCCGTCTTGATCGATTTCTGAAGTCCCGAAGGGGCCGCCGGGTGCCGGGGCCGCCCTCAAGGCTTCTCTCTACAGTCTCAAGGCGAACGCTTAGCGTCGCTTGGCCATCTCGTTGATGAAGCGGTCGAACAGTGGCGCGACATCGTTCGGGCCCGGGCTCGCTTCAGGGTGACCCTGGAAGCTGAACGCGCTCTTGTCGGTGCGCTCGATGCCTTGCAGGGTGCCGTCGAACAGCGACTTGTGGATCGCGCGCACGTTGGCTGGCAGGGTGGCTTCGTCTACCGCAAAACCGTGGTTCTGGCTGGTGATCATTACCACGCCGGTGTCCAGGTCCTGCACCGGGTGGTTGGCACCGTGGTGGCCGTGGCCCATTTTCAGGGTCTTGGCGCCGGAGGCCAGAGCCAGCAACTGGTGGCCGAGGCAGATGCCGAACACCGGCGTCTCGGTTTCCAGCACTTGCTTGATCGCCTGGATCGCGTAGTCGCATGGCTCCGGGTCACCAGGGCCGTTGGACAGGAACACGCCGTCCGGCTTGAGCGCCAGCACATCGGCGGCTGGAGTCTGAGCCGGCACCACGGTGACGCGGCAGCCGCGCTCGACCAGCATGCGCAGGATGTTGACCTTGACGCCGTAGTCGTAGGCAACCACATGGTATGGCAGTTCGGAGGCTTCGATGGTCGCGTGGCTGTCGGTTTTCAGATCCCAGACAGTCGAGCGCCATTCGTATTGAGTCTTGGTGCTGACGACTTTCGCCAGGTCCATGCCCTTCAGGCCCGGGAAGCCTTGCGCAGCGGCGATGGCCGCTTCTTCGGAGATGTTGTCGCCGGCCATGATGCAGCCGTTCTGTGCGCCTTTTTCACGCAGGATGCGGGTCAGGCGACGGGTGTCGATACCCGCGATTGCCACTACATTGTTGGCTTTCAGGTAATCGGACAGGGACATCGTGTTACGCCAGTTGCTCGCTACCAGCGGCAGGTCACGGATGACCAGGCCAGCGGACCATACGCGGTCGGACTCGGCGTCTTCCGGCGTGGTGCCGGTGTTGCCGATGTGCGGGTAAGTCAGGGTAACGATCTGTTGGGCGTAGGAAGGATCGGTAAGGATTTCCTGATAGCCGGTCATTGCGGTGTTGAACACCACCTCACCAACGGTCTGACCGTCGGCTCCAATGGCTTCGCCGCGAAAAATGCTGCCATCAGCAAGGGCGAGTATGGCTGGCTTAGTCAAGAAGACCTCCCGTAAATAACGCATGAAAGGGCAATCGCAGGTTGTAAAAAAGCGGAGTGACGTATGGACACGTCACCCCGCTTCTTCACTGAAATTATTCTGCGCGCTTTTAGTGGACACACTAAAGCTGTAGCTTACAGAAAAGGCCGTTTTTGGTCCACCGCTAAAGAGCCTTAAAGGCCGGAGAATGCGACAGGTCGTCGCCAAGCGGTAAAAACCGGCGCAAAACGGGACGTCTGCGCCGGGTTCAGCAACGACTCAACGCAGGTCGAGCACGTCTTGCATGTCGTACAGGCCCGGTTCGCGACCATCCAGCCACAGCGCCGCACGCACCGCGCCCTTGGCGAAGGTCATGCGGCTCGAAGCCTTGTGGGTGATCTCGACGCGCTCGCCATCGGCAGCGAACAGAACGGTGTGGTCACCGACGATGTCGCCGGCACGCACGGTGGCGAAACCAATGGTTTCACGCTCACGCGCACCGGTCTGACCTTCGCGACCGTAGACCGCGACCTTCTTCAGATCACGTCCCAGCGCATCGGCAATCACTTCACCCATGCGCACGGCGGTACCCGACGGGGCATCGACCTTGTGCCGGTGATGGGCTTCCATGATCTCGATATCGACATCGTCGCCCAGCACGCGCGCAGCGGTGTCGAGCAACTTCAGGCAGAGGTTGACGCCGACGCTGAAGTTGGCAGCGAAAACGATTGGAATGTCCTTGCCCGCCTCGGCCAGCAACTGCTTCTCTTCAACACTGAAACCGGTGGTACCGATGATCATCGCCTTGCCGTGTTTGCGGCAGAACGCGAGGTTCTTCAGGGTCACGGTCGGGTGGGTGAAGTCGATCAACACATCGAACTCTTCAACCACACGATCCAGATCACCGGACAGCGGCACGCCAATACGGCCCAGCGCTGCCAGCTCACCGGCATCCGCGCCAACCAGCGTGCTGTCGGGACGATCGACCGCCGCGGTCAGACCGGCGCCCGGCGTCTGCTGCACCGCTTCGATCAGGGTCTTGCCCATGCGCCCGGCGGCGCCCATCACTGCAATACGTCGCATGCCGACTCCTTACAAATCGCCGAAGAAACGCTTCACACCGTCGAACCAACCGGTGGTTTTCGGCGAATGGCTGTTGTCGTCAGCCAGGGAGCTGCGGAATTCTTCCAGCAGTTCACGCTGACGACGATTGAGGTTGACCGGCGTTTCCACAGCCACACGACACATCAGGTCACCGGCACCGCCGCCACGCACTGGCGCCACGCCTTTGCCGCGTACGCGGAACTGCTTGCCGGTCTGCGTGCCTTCGGGGATTTTCAGTTTGACGCGACCGTCGAGGGTCGGAATCTCCAGCTCGCCGCCCAACGCTGCGTCAACGAAGCTGATCGGCACTTCGCAGAACAGATGCTTGCCGTCACGCTGGAAGATGTCGTGCTCGCGCACATTGATCACAACATACAGGTCGCCAGTCGGCCCGCCCTGGGTACCCGCCTCGCCTTCGCCGGACAGACGAATGCGGTCGCCGGTATCAACACCGGCCGGCACTTTCACCGACAGGGTTTTGTACTCTTCGACGCGACCGTCGCCGTGGCAGGAGTCGCACGGATCGGAAATGATCTTGCCTTGGCCATGGCAGCGCGGGCAGGTCTGCTGCACCGAGAAGAAGCCCTGCTGCATGCGCACCTGGCCAATACCGCCGCAGGTCGGGCATGTCGTCGGCGAGGAGCCTTTCTTGGCGCCGGAACCATCGCACGGCTTGCAGTTGACCAGTGTCGGAACGCGGATATTCACCGACGTGCCGCGCACCGCTTCTTCCAGATTCAGCTCCAGGGTGTAGCGCAGATCGCTGCCACGCTGGGCGCCGCCACGGGAACCGCCGCGACCGCCGCCGAAAAAGTCACTGAAGACATCGCCAAAGATGTCCGAGAAGTTCTGGCCACCGAAACCGGCACCGCCGCCGCCCATGCTCGGATCGACACCGGCATGTCCGTACTGGTCGTATGCCGCGCGCTTGCTGGCGTCGGACAACACTTCATAGGCCTCGTTGGCCTCTTTGAATGCTTCTTCCGAAGCTTTGTCGCCGGGATTACGGTCGGGGTGGTGCTTCATGGCCAGACGGCGATAGGCCTTTTTCAGGTCCGCTTCGCTCGTGCCCCGCTCGACACCCAATACTTCGTAATAGTCACGCTTTGCCATAAGTTCTTTGCACTCTTAAGGACGTTCGGCAAACCCCTCCTGAGCCTCGCCAAACTCGTTGAGCCCCCATTAAGGCCCGGACCCAACTCACGTCAATTCAACGATCCTGGTCTTGATTGATGCGGTATCTGCGGCGCGAAAAGCAGGAGCATTCCCGGCCATACCGCCAGCATCCGAACGCTGTCGCATGCTGTAAAAATTCGCGTATTCCAGATACGCCAACGCGGGAGGCAAGCTCCCGCGCGGCGACATCCTACCAGTCACCGCCGCAAGGCAGTCAACCGGGCGACCAACAACTTACTTGTGATCTTTTACTTCTTCGAACTCGGCGTCGACAACGTCGTCAGCCTTCTCAGCCGATTCGCCTTGCGGGGCTGCGCCATCAGCTGGCTGAGCCTGTTCGGCGTACATCTTCTGAGCAACCGGAGCGGAGACTTTCGACAGCTCTTCAACCTTGGCTTCGATGGCAGCCTTGTCGTCGCCTTTGACGGCGGCTTCCAGAGCAACCACTGCAGCTTCGATTGCAGTCTTCTCTTCGGCGGTGACCTTGTCGCCCGCGTCAGCGATCATCTTGCGAGTCGAGTGCACCAGTGCATCACCCTGGTTACGGGCAGCGGCCAGTTCTTCGAACTTGCGGTCTTCCTCGGCATTCGCCTCGGCGTCACGCACCATGCGCTCGATTTCTTCGTCGGACAGACCGGAGTTGGCCTTGATCACGATCGACTGGGTCTTGCCGGTAGCCTTGTCTTTCGCGCCGACGTGCAGGATGCCGTTGGCGTCGATGTCGAAGGTCACTTCGATCTGCGGCACGCCACGTGGAGCTGGTGGAATGTCGGCCAGGTCGAACTTGCCCAGCGATTTGTTCTGTGCGGCTTGCTTGCGCTCGCCCTGCAGAACGTGAATGGTCACAGCGCCCTGGTTGTCGTCGGCAGTCGAGAACACTTGCGATTTCTTGGTAGGAATCGTGGTGTTTTTCTCGATCAGCGCGGTCATCACGCCACCCATGGTTTCGATACCCAGGGTCAGCGGGCTGACGTCGAGCAGCAGCACGTCTTTCACGTCACCGGCCAGAACAGCGCCCTGAATCGCAGCACCCATGGCAACGGCTTCGTCCGGGTTGACGTCTTTACGCGCTTCTTTACCGAAGAAATCGGTAACCAGCTTCTGCACCAGCGGCATACGAGTCTGACCACCGACCAGAATCACGTCGTTGATCGCGCTGACGTCGATACCAGCGTCTTTCATGGCAATGCGGCAAGGTTCGATGGTGCGCTGAACCAGGTCTTCAACCAGTGCTTCGAGCTTGGCACGCGAGATTTTCACGTTCAGGTGCTTAGGACCGGTCGCGTCTGCAGTGATGTACGGCAGGTTGACGTCGGTCGACTGAGCGGACGACAGTTCGATCTTGGCTTTCTCAGCGGCTTCTTTCAGGCGCTGCATGGCCAGCGGGTCACCTTTGAGGTTCATGCCGCTTTCTTTCTTGAATTCGTCAACGAGGTAGTCGATCAGACGAATGTCGAAGTCTTCACCGCCGAGGAAGGTGTCACCGTTGGTGGCCAACACTTCGAACTGGTGCTCACCGTCAACTTCAGCGATTTCGATTACGGAAACGTCGAAAGTACCGCCACCCAGGTCATAAACGATCACGGTGTGATCGCCCTTGGCCTTGTCCATACCGTAAGCCAGAGCGGCTGCAGTTGGTTCGTTGATGATACGTTTTACGTCCAGACCAGCGATGCGGCCGGCGTCTTTGGTGGCCTGACGCTGGCTGTCGTTGAAGTAGGCCGGAACGGTGATCACCGCTTCGGTCACTGCCTCGCCGAGGTAGTCTTCGGCGGTCTTCTTCATCTTCTTCAGAATTTCAGCCGAGATTTGTGGCGGAGCCATTTTCTGGCCGCTCACTTCAACCCAGGCGTCGTTGTTGTCAGCCTTGACGATCTTGTAAGGGACCATCTGGATGTCTTTCTGCACAACTTCTTCGTCGAAACGACGACCGATCAGACGCTTTACTGCGTACAGGGTGTTGTGCGGGTTGGTGACAGCCTGACGCTTGGCCGACTGACCTACCAGAATTTCGCCATCGTTGGCGTAAGCGATGATCGACGGCGTGGTACGCGCGCCTTCAGCGTTTTCAATAACTTTGGCTTTGCCGTTTTCCAGCACGGAGACGCAGGAGTTGGTAGTCCCCAGGTCGATACCGATAATTTTGCCCATGTTCACTCTCCCGAAACTTTGGATTTTGTTGCCGCAGCAGTGGTGGCTGACTGCGGTAGCACTTAAACGCTTGACTTCTAAATGGGGGCCTTGCGGCTAATTTCAAGCCTGCTCGTCAATCGAAGGCGAAACCGGTGCCGGCGCCTTGCTGACCACGACCATCGCCGGGCGCAGCAGGCGACCATTGAGCTGGTAACCCTTCTGGAAAACCTTCAGCACGCTGTTCGGCTCGACGTCGGCGCTTTCCTGCATGGCCATCGCCTGATGGTGAACGGCGTTGAACGGTTCGCCATGCGGATCGATCGCTTCAAGCTGGTAGCGCTTGAGGGTGTCGTGGAACATTTTGAGGGTCAGCTCGATGCCTTCGCGCATCGGACGGATGCTTTCGTCGTCCGGGCTCGACAGCTCGAGGCCGCGCTCCAGGCTGTCGACGATCGGCAGCAGGTCGCTGGCGAATTTTTCCAGGGCAAATTTGTGCGCCTTCTCGACGTCCTGCTCGGCACGGCGGCGAACGTTCTGCAGATCGGCAGCAACACGCAGAGACTGATCCTGCGCGGCGGCCAATTGCTCTTCGAGCACTTGCACACGGGTCGCCAGGTCGTCACCCGAACCTTCGGGCGCCTGATTGGCATCTGGGTTTTGCGTATCTACTGTCTGTTCGTCAGCCATAGAATTCTCCTTTCAATTTCGTCCGCGAGCCTGACTCGCGCTTCTGCCCCGATATATGGGGCCGCAAAATCAGGCTTCAAGGGCTGCAATCGATTGTCCCTACAAAAAAGTGCTGAATAGTCATTCTCGAATGCGCTAAGAAAACTTTTCTATCAAGCAAATCGAGCTAAGCGAGGGCATTGTCAGGCCGGAACAAAACACTGTATAAATAACCAGACCTCAAGCCTGGGAGCGGCCCTTATGCTGGTGCACCTGTCCGTACACAACTACGCCATCGTCGAACATCTCGATCTCGAACTCGATCGCGGGATGAGCGTGATCACAGGGGAAACCGGCGCCGGCAAATCGATCATGCTCGATGCCCTGGGCCTTACCCTGGGTGATCGCGCCGACAGCGGCGTGGTCCGCCCGGGCGCCGATAAAGCCGACATTCTCGCCACGTTCGACCTGGCCGATATCCCTGAAGCCAGCGCCTGGCTGACCGAGCGCGACCTGGAAAACGACGGGCCGTGCATTCTGCGTCGGGTCATCACCTCGGAAGGTCGTTCGCGCGGCTATATCAACGGCACGCCCTGCCCGCTTGGCGACCTCAAAGCCTTTGGCGAGCTGCTGATCGATATCCACAGCCAGCATGAACACCAGTCGCTGCTGAAAACCGACACCCATCGCCGCCTGCTCGACGAGTACGCCGGGGCCACCGATCTGGCGCGTCAGGTACAACTTGCCGCCCAGCGCTGGCGCCAGACCCGCCAGGAACTCGAGCGCCTCTCCAACTCCGGCGATGAACAACGCGCACGCCATCAACTGCTCAGCTACCAGCTCGAAGAACTGGAAAACCTCGGCCTCGGCGAAAACGAACTCGAACAGCTGGAGCAGGAACACAAGAACCTGACCAACGCCGAAACCTTGTTGGGCATTTGCCGGCAAGTGGTCGAGCAGTGCAGTGAAAGCGATTCCGGCAATGTGCTGAATGCGCTGACCGCCAGCCTCAATCGCCTGTCCAGCGTGAATAATTCAGTGGGTGCGCTGGGTGAAGCGAGCAGCCTGCTGACCAGCGCGCAGATTCAGGTAGAAGAAGCGGTCGGCGAGCTCAACCGCTTTCTCGACAACTTCGATGCCGACCCGGCTCGCCTGCAATATCTGGAAGAGCGCCTGGACGCGATCTACACCCTGGCGCGCAAACACCGGATTCAACCGACCGAAGTCGGCGAAATGCAGCAGAAGTTGCTGGAAGAAATCGAAACCCTGAACGCCAACGATGAATCCATCGAGCGCCTGGGCGAAGAGCTGGCCTCCTACGCCCGTCACTATCAAGAGAAAGCCCGCGAGCTGAGCGATCTCCGTCATCAGGCAGCCGGCAGTCTCGCCAGTGCGGTGGAGCAGGAAATCCAGCGCCTGGGCATGCCCGGCGGCCGCTTCACCATTGAACTGAAAGCCAACAGCAGCGACGAATTGCTGCCGAACGGACTGGAACAGGTCGAACTGCTGGTCAGCGCCAACCCCGGCCAACCGCTCAAGGCGCTGGCCAAAGTCGCGTCCGGCGGTGAGCTGTCGCGGATCAGTCTGGCGATTCAGGTGATCACCGCCCAGACCTCCCGTGTGCCAACGCTGGTATTCGACGAAGTGGACGTAGGTATCGGTGGCCCGACTGCCGAGATCGTCGGCCAGCTACTGCGGCGCCTCGGTGATCGCGGCCAGGTCTTGACCGTGACCCACTTGCCGCAAGTGGCGGCGCAGGGTCATCAGCATCTGTTCGTGCACAAGGTCCGCGACGAGAAGGCGACTCACACCGCCGTCGCGAAGCTGAGCAAGAACGAACGCATCGAAGAAGTCGCGCGCATGCTCGGTGGCATCGATCTGACCAAGGAATCCCTGGCTCACGCGAAAAAAATGGTGGTGACCGCCAAGGCCTGACAAACGGTAGAAAGCACGAAGGCGACCCTTGGGTCGCCTTCGTTCGTTTCGCGAATGTGAAATTCGCGCGACATGCTTACTTTTTCTTGCGTACGTACAGTACGAGATTGTGATCAACCATCTCGAAGCCGTGCTTCTCGACGATCGATTTCTGAAGTTTTTCGATTTCTTCGTCGAAGAATTCGATGACTTCACCCGACTCCACGTTGACCATATGGTCGTGGTGGCCACCGTCAGCCAGTTCGAAGACCGCGTGGCCGCCGTCGAAGTTGTGGCGGACCACGAGGCCGGCCGCTTCGAACTGGGTCAGTACACGGTAAACCGTGGCCAGGCCGACGTCCTCACCAGCTTCCATCAACGCCTTGTAGACGTCCTCGGCACTCATGTGGCGCTGCTCGGTAGAGTCGAGCATTTGCAGGATCTTGACCCGTGGCAGGGTCACTTTGAGGCCGGCTTTGCGTAGTTCGCTATTTTCAACCATGGTCAGCTTTCTCGCGATGCTGCTTCGCAGCTTCTCTTAATGCGGGTATGATCGGCGTTTACGTTGTCCCAGCCAAGATAGTGGAAGTCGCCCACCGATGCAAAACACCAAGCTCTTGCTAACCAGTTTCACCTTTGTGGGACTGCTCGCACTCGCCGGTTGTTCATTCCCCGGGGTTTACAAAATCGACATCCAGCAGGGCAATGTCGTCACGCAGGACATGATAGACCAGTTACGCCCGGGAATGACCCGGCCGCAAGTACGGTTTATCATGGGCAACCCTCTGCTTGCCGACACGTTCCATGCCGATCGCTGGGATTATCTGTACAGCCTGCAACCGGGTGGCGGTGAACGCCAGCAGGAACGAATCAGCGTTATCTTCAATTCCAACGACCAGCTTGTCAGCCTGTCCGGTGACTTCATGCCGGGCGTGAGCCGTGACGAAGCCATTCTCGGCAAGGACAGCGGCACGAACGTGACCGCGCCTGCTGAAAACGCCGAGAAGCCAGAAGCTGAGAAACCAGCCAAGCCCGGCTCCTTGCTGGATCAGATCCAGAAGGACGTCGATGGTGTGGAAACCGTACCGGTTCCGACACCAGAGCCGCTGGACACCTCGCCGCAGTAATCCGCGAGGCAATAAAAAACCCGGACATTCCGGGTTTTTTATTGCCTGTCGTTTGGCTCGATCAGGTATTGCGCGCCTTGGCCTCAGCAGCCTTGGCCGCACGCAGGCGTCGAACCTCTTTGGGATCCGCCAGCAGCGGACGATAAATTTCGATGCGATCGCCGGCCTGAACAGCACGCGCATCCGCGTCAGTCACGACTTTGCCAAAAATCCCCAGCGGACATTCCGCCAGATTCAGCTCAGGAAACTCGGCCGCGATGCCCGATTCGTGCACCGCCGCCCGAACGCTAACGCCCTCAGCGACGCTGATCGCACGCAGAACTTGCCGATCAACCGCCGCGTACACCACTTCTATATCGATCACCGGCTCAACCGTGCATCTGCTTGGCGCGCTGGCAGAAAGCATCCACCAGCTGATTGGCCGCCTGATTGAACAGCGGGCCCAACGTAGCGCGCACCAGCGGCCCGGCATAATCGAACGACAGATCCAGACTGATCTTGCAGGCTTTTTCGTTCAGCGCCTTGAACACCCAGATGCCGTGCAACTGTGTGAACGGGCCTTCTTCAAGGTTCATCTCGATCGACTGCCCCGGCACCAGCGTATTGCGCGTGACGAAATGCTGGCTGAGGCCGCCCTTGGCCACGCCGACACTGGCGCGCATGTGTTCCGGGGAGCTTTCCAGCACTTCGGCCTCCGAGCACCACGGCAGAAACTCCGGGTACCGCGCGACGTCGTTGACCAGGTCGTAGAGAAACTGCGCCGGGTACGGCAGA
Source organism: Pseudomonas sp. FR229a (assembly GCF_030209115.1). Taxonomy (NCBI): domain Bacteria; kingdom Pseudomonadati; phylum Pseudomonadota; class Gammaproteobacteria; order Pseudomonadales; family Pseudomonadaceae; genus Pseudomonas; species Pseudomonas sp. FR229a. Next base: position 48,203 of record NZ_JARVSP010000014.1, read on the forward strand.
AGCGCGGATCGTTGGATATGTGTCGTCATGTAAGCGTTACTTCCAGAGCTGAGCGGCAAAGACTACAAGAATGCCGATAGGCGCCACGTAGCGCATCAAGAACAGGGAGAGGGCAAACAGAACCGGGTTACGGATGGACAATTCATCCCGCACCGCTTCTCGCCCCATCACCCATCCCGCGAACAGCACGAAACACAAGCCACCGAGCGGCAACATGATCCGCGAGGTGAAGAAATCGATCACACCGAAGAAGTCGAGACCGCTCTGCGCACCCCATTGGTAGAGGCTGAACACCCCGCCTTCGTTCACGAAAAACTTGGCTTCCTTCCAGATGTTGAAGGAAAACACCGTGCCCAGACCGACAAACCAGCAGGTGAACGCCAGCCAGAAAGTCACCCAGGCGCGGCTGATTTTCGTGCGTTCAACCAGGTAAGCCACCATCGGTTCGAGCAGGGAGATCGCCGAACTCCACGCGGCCACCGCGACCAGCACAAAGAACACCACGCCCATCAACTGGCCGAGAAATACGTTACCAAAAGCAAATGGCAGGCTGACGAACATCAGGCCGGGGCCTTCGCTCGGGTTCAGGCCCGCGGCGAACACAATCGGAAACAACGCCAGACCGGCTACCAGCGATACGAAAGTATCCAGCAGCGCAACACCGACCACCGTGCCCGACAGCGAGGTGTTCTTTGGCATGTAGGCGCCGTAGATCATGATCGAGCCGACGCCAACGCTCAGCGAAAAGAACGCGTGGCCCATCGCTGGCAACAGGCCGTCGAGGACTTTTTCCGGGTGGAAGTCGAACATGAAATGCACGCCTTCCATGAAATGCCCGGTGGTCATGCTGTACCCCAGCAACACCAACACCATCACGAACAGCAGCGGCATCATGATCCGCAAGCTGCGCTCAAGCCCGGCGACCACACCTTTGGCGATCACGTAGGCCGACAGCAGCATAAAAATCGTATGCCAAAGTGTCAGGCGCCATGGATTGGAGATGACATTGCCGAAATAGGCGCCGACCTGATCGGCCGTCGCGCCCTGGAAATCGCCCCGGCCCATGTCGACGATGTAGTCCAGCGACCAGCCGCCGACCACACTATAGAAAGACAGGATCAGCAGAGCCGTGATCATCCCGGCAAACGCGCCCCACGACCATTTGGCCGAGTGTCCCGCCTCCAGCGCCAGCACCTTCAGGGCGTTCGCCGGACTCTGTCGGGCGCGCCGGCCGATCAGGGTTTCCGCGAGCATGACCGGGACACCGATGAGCGCGATGCACGCCAGGAACATCAGCACGAAGGCGCCGCCACCGTAGACCCCGACCATGTAGGGGAACTTCCAGATACTACCCAGTCCCACGGCCGAACCGGTCGCGGCGAGTATGAATACCCAGCGGCTAGCCCAACTGCCGTGGACAGAAACCTTGTCTGTCGACATCGTTTATCACGCCCAAGCGTTAGAAAAAGAGGCCGCATTGTCCGGGATTCACTCAACCTGCTCAAGCACGCAGCAACACCGTAGCCGACAGCCGAACAACTCCATATAATGCCGCCCCTATGGCTAAACAGAAGAAACACCCAACAGGGACCATCGCGCAGAACAAAAAGGCGCGACACGATTACTTCATCGAGCACAAGTTCGAGGCTGGTCTGGTCCTGGCCGGCTGGGAAGTAAAAAGTCTGCGGGCGAGCAAGTTGCAGCTGGTCGACAGCTATGTCCTGCTCAAGGATGGCGAAGCGTGGTTGCTCGGCAGCCACATCACGCCGCTGATGACCGCAAGCACTCACGTCATCGCCGACCCGGTGCGCACGCGCAAACTGCTGCTCAACCGCCGCGAGCTGGACAAGCTCGCCGCCGCCGTGCAGCAAAAGGGTTACGCCTGCGTCTGCCTGTCCTGGTACTGGAGCAAGCACATGGTCAAGTGCGAGATCGCTCTGGGCAAGGGCAAGAAGGAATACGACAAGCGTGACACCGAGCGCGAGCGCGACGCCGGTCGTGAATTGCAGCGAGCGGTGCGCAACAAGGGCAAGGAAGACTGATCTTTCCCCTTTAGCGCCAATTCGCGAGCAGGCTCGCTCCCACATCAGGAATGCATTTCCATGTGGGAGCGAGCCTGCTCGCGAAAGCTATTTCAGCATCAACACAAACACGCCTGATCACATCCCCTTGCGCCGCTCCGCCCGAGCCATGCGCTGCACCTCCTGACGCACCTCTTCCAGCACTTCCTGCACATACAGAATATGTCGGCTGGACACTTCTCTGGCCTGCTCCGCGCGCCCTTCGATAATCGCCAGATACAATTCCCGATGCTGCGAGATCAGCATGTCACGGGTTTCCGTGCGCTGTTTGTACATGCCGCCAATGTTGGTCACGACGTTGCGCTTGAGCAGATCGAACAAACCGCGAATGGTATGCAGCAACACCGCGTTGTGGCTGGCCTCGGCAATCGCCAGATGAAATTTCGCATCCGCCGCGCCCTCTTCCGCGCGGCTGACCTCTTCATGGCGCGAGTAGCAATCCTGCAGCTCTTCGAACGCAGTAGTCAGTCGTTCACGATCGACATCGGTGGCGCGCAATGCGGCGTAATAGGCGCACGATGCCTCCAGGGTGTGCCGGAACTCGAGCAAATCACGCTGCGCTTCAGGATTGCTTTCAAGCAATTGCAACAGCGGATCGCTGAACGTCGAACCAAGCCCTTCCACCACATAATTGCCGCCGCCCTGGCGGCTGACCAGCAAGCCTTTGGCCGCGAGTTTCTGAATCGCCTCGCGCAACGACGGGCGTGATACGCCAAATTGTTCGGCCAGGGTGCGCTCGGCCGGCAGCCGCTCGCCTGACTTCAGCGTGCCCTCAAGGATCATCCCTTCGAGGCGCTCGACAATATCGTCAGACAAACGGCGCTGACGTATCTGATCAAAGCCCATAACTCATTTCTCCACGATCCCGACCGCTCGCCGGGCTGTCTATTCTGGCCTATCCGCGCGCCGCCGACACCTGCCAGACACCACTTCGCGAAACCGGATCAGTTGCCCCCTGCACCGTATCTTCGACGAAAGTTTCAGGGCGGCAAATTGACACACCTACGCCAAGGCTTTTACCCTAGCCAACAGCGCTTGTAAATTGGTCTTACCAATTATCCAAATACGCTGACAGTGCCTGACCAACAACAATTAGGGGCCACCCCACTATGCAAACCTGGCAACAGCTCTACAGCCCGCTCGGCAGTCTCGGCGTCTCCGCACTCGCGGCCGTCATTCCCATCGTGTTCTTCTTTCTCGCCCTGGCGGTGTTCCGCCTCAAAGGCCATGTGGCCGGCAGCATCACCCTCGCGCTCTCGATTGCCGTGGCGATTTTCGCTTTCCAGATGCCAGTGGACATGGCGTTCGCCGCCGCCGGTTATGGCTTCGCTTATGGTCTGTGGCCGATTGCCTGGATCATTGTCGCGGCGGTATTCCTTTACAAACTGACGGTGAAGAGCGGCCAGTTCGAGGTCATCCGCAGCTCGGTTCTTTCGATCACCGATGACCAGCGCCTGCAGGTGCTGCTGATCGGTTTCTGCTTCGGCGCATTTCTGGAAGGTGCCGCCGGTTTCGGCGCGCCGGTCGCGATTACTGCCGCACTCCTTGTAGGACTGGGCTTCAATCCGCTGTATGCCGCCGGCCTGTGCCTGATCGCCAACACCGCGCCGGTGGCGTTCGGCGCGCTGGGGATTCCGATCATCGTTGCGGGTCAGGTCACTGGCATTGACGCCTTCAAGATCGGCGCCATGACCGGTCGCCAACTGCCGCTGCTTTCGCTGTTCGTGCCGTTCTGGCTGGTGTTCATGATGGACGGCCTGCGCGGTGTGCGGGAAACCTGGCCGGCCGCGCTGGTGGCAGGTTTGAGCTTCGCCATCACCCAGTACTTCACTTCGAACTTCATCGGCCCGGAACTGCCGGACATCACCTCGGCGCTGGCCAGCCTGATTTCCCTGACCCTGTTCCTCAAGGTCTGGCAACCACGCCGCGCCGCCGGCCAGCACATCGTCGGCGCCGTGTCGGCTTCGGTGGTCAGCGCCAGCGTCGGCGGTTTCGGCCAGAAGCGCACCACCGTGGCTTCGCCCTACAGCCTCGGGGAAATTTTCAAGGCTTGGTCGCCGTTCCTGATCCTCACCGTACTGGTGACGATCTGGACACTGAAGCCTTTCAAAGCGATGTTCGCTGCTGGCGGCTCGATGTACAGCTGGGTATTCAACTTCGCGATTCCGCACCTTGATCAAGTGGTAATCAAGACTGCACCGATCGTAGCCAACCCGACTGCCATTCCAGCGGTGTTCAAACTTGATCCGATTTCCGCCACCGGCACAGCGATTTTCTTCTCCGCGCTGATTTCGATGCTGGTGCTGAAGATCGATTTCAAAACTGGTCTGACCACTTTGAAAGAGACCTTCTACGAACTGCGCTGGCCGATCCTGTCGATCGGCATGGTGCTGGCGTTCGCCTTTGTCACCAACTACTCCGGCATGTCCTCGACCATGGCTCTGGTATTGGCCGGTACCGGCGCGGCATTCCCGTTCTTCTCGCCGTTCCTCGGTTGGCTGGGCGTGTTCCTCACCGGTTCGGATACGTCGTCGAACGCGCTGTTCAGTTCGTTGCAAGCGACCACGGCGCACCAGATCGGCGTCAACGACACCTTGCTGGTGGCGGCCAATACCAGCGGCGGCGTGACCGGCAAGATGATCTCGCCGCAATCGATCGCCGTGGCTTGCGCCGCGACCGGTCTGGTCGGCAAGGAATCGGATCTGTTCCGCTTCACCCTCAAGCACAGCCTATTCTTTGCAACGATTGTCGGTTTGATCACCTTGGCTCAGGCCTACTGGTTCACCGGCATGCTGGTGCACTAAGACTACAAGAAGCATGGAAATAACCGACGCCGGCCCGTGAACCGGCGTCAGCAATTCACCACCGGGTCTGTAAGGCTGCTGAAAGCAACGCGCTTTATATTCGGCAGCCGCAGCAGACGGATAACCGGGCCCACCCGGAGACACGCCTGATGAGCGAGCTTTTCTACAACGCTGTGCCGAACGCGACCCGCGTGGCACCGCCACTGCCCGAACCTCGGCAATACCCCAGCGAAAAACCGTCGCGGGTCTACCTGTTCGGCACGTGTGTGGTCGACCTGTTCTACCCCGAAGCCGGGATGGACGCGATCCATCTGCTGGAGCGCGAAGGCATCCAGATCGAGTATCCGCAAGGGCAGAGTTGCTGCGGCCAACCGGCCTACACCTCGGGTTACACCGAGCAGGCGCGGACCGTAGCACGCTCGCAACTGGCGCTGTTTGCCGGGGATTATCCGGTGGTGGTGCCCTCGGGTTCCTGCGCCGGCATGCTGCGCGAGCATTACGCCGACTTGTTCAAGGACGAGCCGGAGACGTTGAAACAGGTGCAGGCCCTTGCGGCTCGCACCTATGAACTGGCAGAGTTTCTGCTGTTTGTCTGCAAGGTGCAGCTCAAGGACAGCGGCGAGCCGGTGAAAGTCGCGCTGCACACGTCGTGTTCGGCACGCCGCGAAATGAACACCCACCTGCACGGCCGCGAGTTGTTGGCGCAGTTGAGCAATGTGGAACGGGTCAATCACGACCACGAAAGCGAATGCTGTGGCTTTGGTGGGACATTCAGCGTCCGTATGCCAGACATTTCCGGCGCGATGGTGGCTGACAAGACCCGCGCGCTGAAGGACTCCGGCGCACACAAGGTACTAAGTGCCGACTGCGGCTGTCTGATGAACATCAACGGCGCACTGGAGAAACAGCAGGAAGCGTTACGCGGGCAACATCTGGCGACCTTCCTCTGGCAGCGAACCGGAGGTGCGCAATGAGCACCTCGACGATTATTCCTACGGTCGCCGTAGAAGAAGATTTTCGCACCCGGGCGCACAACGCTTTGGGTGATCAGCAGCTGCGGCACAACTTCCGCACTGCCATGGATTCACTGATGACCAAGCGGGCAGCGGCTTTCAGCGATGCCCACGAAAGAGAACACTTGCGCGCACTGGGCAATTCGATCAAGGCCCGCGCGCTGTCCAAGTTGCCCGACCTGCTCGAGCAACTGGAACAGAACCTGACCCGCAACGGTGTGACAGTGCACTGGGCGGAAACGGTGGACGAGGCCAATGGCATCGTCCTGTCGATCATCCGCGCTCACGAGGCGCGGCAAGTGATCAAGGGCAAATCGATGGTCAGCGAAGAGATGGAGATGAACCATTTCCTCGAGGCTCGGGACATTGAATGTCTGGAGTCCGACATGGGGGAGTACATCGTCCAGCTCGACCACGAGAAGCCTTCACACATCATTATGCCGGCGATCCACAAGAATGCCGGTCAGGTCGCGTCCTTGTTCCACGACAAACTTGGCGTGGAATACACCAAGGACGTTGACCAACTCATTCAGATCGGTCGCAGGGTCCTGCGGCAGAAATTCTTCGAAGCCGACATCGGCGTCTCCGGCGTCAACTTCGCCGTGGCCGAAACCGGCACCCTGCTGCTGGTGGAAAACGAAGGCAACGGGCGCATGACCACCACCGTGCCGCCGGTGCACATCGCTGTGACCGGCATCGAAAAAGTCGTGGAAAACCTGCGCGACGTGGTGCCGCTGCTGTCACTGCTGACGCGCTCGGCGCTGGGCATTCCGATCACCACCTACGTCAACATGATCTCCGGCCCGCGCAAGGAACACGAGCTCGACGGCCCGCAGGAAGTGCATCTGGTGCTGCTCGACAACGGTCGCAGCCAGGCCTTCGCCGACAGTGAATTGCGCCAGACCCTGAACTGCATCCGCTGCGGCGCCTGCATGAATCATTGCCCGGTGTACACCCGCGTCGGCGGCCACACCTATGGCGAGGTCTACCCCGGGCCGATCGGCAAAATCATCACCCCGCACATGGTCGGCCTGGCCAAGGTTCCGGACCACCCGAGCGCGTCCTCATTGTGCGGCGCCTGTGGTGAAGTCTGCCCGGTGAAAATTCCGATCCCGGCGATCCTGCGCCGTCTGCGCGAAGAAAACGTCAAAGCCCCGGACGCGCCGAATCAGGTGATGCGCGGTCAGGGCAGCAAATATTCACGCAAGGAGCGTTTTATCTGGAACGCCTGGGCCAGGCTCAACAGCTCGCCAACTCTGTACCGAATCTTTGCTTTTTTCGCCACGCGTCTGCGCGGGCTGACACCGAGCAACGTCGGCCCGTGGACGCAAAATCACAGCGCACCAAAACCCGCCGCGCGTTCGTTGCATGACATGGCCCGCGAGCATCTGGGCAAACAGGGAGAGCGTCGATGAGCGCCAAGCAAAATATCCTCGGCAAGCTGCGGAAAAGTCTGACCGGCACCACGCCGATCGCCGACACCTTCGACGTCGATCTGGTCACCCAGCCCTACACCTACAGCTCCGAGCAACGCATCCCGCAACTGCGCAAACTGATGGAAGCGGTGCACACCGAAATCCACCTGACCTCGGGAGCCGAGTGGCCGGCATTACTGGCGCAACTGCTGCGCGACCGCCAATTGCCGAGCCTGCTGATCGCACCGACAACACCCCACGGGCAACGCATCACACATCACTGGGCGAATAATCCCGAGCTGCCAGCACTGAAATCCTACGACCGGCCGATGGAAGAATGGAAAGCCGAGCTGTTCAACGACACCCCGGCCAGCCTCACCGGCACCCTCGGCGCCATTGCTGCGACCGGCAGCCTGATCATCTGGCCAACCCGTGAAGAGCCACGCTTGATGAGCCTGGTGCCGCCGGTGCATTTCGCCCTGCTCAAGGCCAGCGAAATCCGCGACAACTTCTATCAAGTGCAACAGGAGTTCGAATGGGCGCAAGGCATGCCGACCAACGCGCTGCTGGTCTCCGGCCCGTCGAAAACCGCCGATATTGAACAGGTCCTCGCCTATGGCGCCCATGGCCCGAAAGATCTGGTCGTGCTGATTCTGGAGGATCAATGAGTCTTCCTGCCGCTTTCCTGCGTGATGCCGAGCAACTGATACCGCCAGAGCGGCGCTTCGATGATCCGCTGTCGACCCTGGCCTTTGGCACCGACGCCAGTTTCTATCGACTGATCCCGAAACTGGTAATCCGCGTCGAATCCGAGGACGAAGTGGTGGCGCTGCTGCAACTGGCCCAGCGCGACAAGGTGCCGGTGACCTTCCGCGCCGCCGGCACCAGCCTGTCCGGGCAGGCGATCAGCGATTCCGTGCTGATCGTGCTTGGGGATAACTGGAACGCCCGCGAGATTCGCGGCCAGGGCACGCAGATCCGCCTGCAACCGGGCGTGATCGGCGCGCAGGCCAACGCCTGGCTGGCACCGTTCGGGCGCAAGATTGGCCCGGACCCGGCGTCGATCAATGCCTGCAAGATCGGCGGTATCGTCGCCAACAACGCCAGCGGGATGTGCTGTGGCACCGCGCAAAATACCTATCACACCCTGGCCGGGATTCGTCTGGTGCTGGCCGACGGCACGCGTCTCGACACCGAGGACACTGCCAGCGTCGCGGCATTTCGTTCAAGCCACGGCGAACTGCTCGAACGACTGGCGACATTGGGCCGCGAGACCCGCGCCAATGCCGAACTGGCCGCGAGAATTCGCCACAAATACCGTCTGAAAAATACCACCGGCCTGTCGCTGAATGCCTTGGTGGATTTCGACGAGCCTGTGGATATCTTGAGCCACCTGCTGGTCGGCTCCGAGGGCACCCTCGGCTTTATCAGCGCGGTGACCTACGACACCGTCATCGATCACCCGAACAAGGCCTCGGCGCTGATTGTGTTCCCCGATGTCGAAACTTGCTGCAACGCCGTCACCGTGCTGAAAAGCCAACCGGTATCCGCAGTGGAACTGCTCGACCGACGCAGTCTGCGCTCGGTGCAGGACAAAAAAGGCATGCCGGCTTTCGTACAGCTGCTGTCGGAAAATGCCTGCGCGCTGCTCATCGAATCCCGCGCCGCCTCGTCGACATTACTGCAGGAACAACTGGCGCAAATCATGGCGTCGCTGCGCGATTTTCCCGTAGAGAAGCAGGTCGATTTCACCGAAGACCCAGTGGAAAACGCCCGACTCTGGGCCATTCGCAAGGACACCTTCCCTGCCGTCGGCGCCGTGCGCAAAACCGGCACCACAGTGATCATCGAAGACGTGACCTTCCCGGTCGAACAACTGGCGATCGGCGTCAATCGCCTGATTGAGCTATTCGACAAACATGCCTACGACGAAGCGATCCTTTTCGGACACGCACTGGAAGGCAATCTGCACTTCGTCTTCACCCAAGGCTTCAACAGCCCGGAAGAAATCGCACGCTACCAAGCGTTCATGGACGACGTCGCGCAACTGGTTGCAGTGGAATTCGGCGGCTCGCTGAAGGCCGAACACGGCACCGGCCGCAACATGGCGCCGTTCGTGGAACTGGAATGGGGCAGCGACGCCTACCAACTGATGTGGCAGCTCAAACGCCTGCTCGACCCTAACGGTATTCTCAATCCGGACGTGGTGCTTAGCGAAGATCCGCAGATCCATCTCAAGCACCTGAAGCCACTGCCGGCGGCGGACGAGATTGTGGATAAGTGCATCGAGTGCGGTTTCTGCGAGCCGGTCTGCCCATCCAAAGGCCTGACCCTGAGCCCGCGCCAGCGCATCGTGATCTGGCGTGATATCCAGGCAAAAAAACGCGCGGGCGTCGACACCAGCGAACTGGAAAAAGCCTTCGACTACCAAGGCATCGACACCTGCGCCGCGACCGGGCTCTGTGCACAACGCTGCCCTGTAGGCATCAACACCGGCGAACTGGTGAAAAAGCTTCGTGGCCGACACGCCACGCACCAGAAAACCGCCGACTGGATCGAAGGAAATTTCGCCAAGACCCTGCAAGGCGCGCGCTTCACTCTGCACGTCGCCAACGGCGCGCGAATGATGCTCGGGGCGCCGCGTCTGGCGAAGTTGTCGGCGACGCTGACGCGCTTGTCCAAAGGCCAAGTGCCGCTGTGGACCAACGCCATGCCACAACCGGAAAAAGCCATTCGCTTCAGCCCGAGCGTTTCGGACGAGCGCCCGCGCGTGGTCTACCTGGCGGCTTGCGTCTCGCGGGTCATGGGCCCGGCGGCGGGCGACAAAGAACAGATGTCGCTGTACGACAAAACCCGTGGCCTGCTGGAAAAAGCCGGTTACCAGGTAGTCTTTCCCGACAACCAGGACAACCTCTGCTGCGGTCAGCCATTCGCCTCCAAAGGCTATGCCGAACAGGCCGAGCACAAACGCCAGGAACTGATCAGCGCCCTGCTCCACGCCAGTCGCGGCGGCCTCGATCCGATCTATTGCGACACCAGCCCGTGTACGTTGCGTCTGGTTCAGGACATCGGCGAAACGCGACTGGATCTGTACGATCCGGTGCGCTTCATCCGTACGCATCTGATGGATCGTCTGGACTTCACCCCCCAGGAAGCACCGATTGCCGTGCACGTGACCTGTAGCACTCAGCACCTGGGCGAAAGCCAGGCGCTGATCGATCTGGCGCGCAAATGCAGCAACACCGTGGTGATTCCCGAAGGCATACATTGCTGCGGATTCGCCGGCGATAAAGGCTTCACCACACCGGAGTTGAACCGCCATTCACTGCGTACGCTCAAGGACGCCGTGCAGCACTGCAGCGAGGGGATTTCCACCAGCCGCACGTGCGAAATCGGCCTGACCCAGCACGGTGGAATCGACTACCACGGGCTGGTTTATCTGGTGGATCGGGTGACGTGGGCAAAAGTCGTCTGAAGAAAAATAGAACTCTTGAGCGAGACGGCAATCCACAGAACAGGCCCCGACAAATCGGGGCTTTTCCTCCATTCGGTGGCTCGCGCAGCGGTCAGCGAAGCCTGGATCCCTCAGTTCAAGGAGATACACATGAAGCGTTCTGTACTGTTAGGTCTGTTCGTTACTGCCTCGATGATGGCGTCCACTTCGTTCGCCGCAGACAAGCCTGCCGATCTGTGCGATGCCAATATTCAAACCATCAATGGTATGAAAGCTCAGCTGTCAGCGAAGCCAGAATTGAGCCAGCGCGCCGAGACCAGCGTGGGCAAAGCCCAATCGCTCAAGTCCGAAGGCAAAATTGACGACTGCGTTGCGGAAACCTCGCAAACCATCGTTGAGCTACGTAAAAACACCGGCACCAACAACTGATCCATGTGACGGGCTAACCTGCGGGTTGGCCTCGTCGGTAGATTGACGTACACTGTGCACGCTTGTTGCCCGATCAGATTCACCGGGCAATGAGTTCGGGGCCGTTTAGGATTCGACGCCGGTTGCGAAACTCTAGGTGCATGCCGACTTGGTAACAGAAGTCGTAAATCCACTGTTGCAACTACTTATAGTTGCCAATGACGACCAATACGGTGTTGCTCTCGCTGCTTAATTGCAGCTGACAATGCTCCTGGTACCTTCGGGTCCAGCAATCATCAGGGGATGTCTGTAAACCCGAAATGATTGTCATATAGAACAGAATCGCCGTGCAGTACGTTGTGGACGAAGCGGCTAAAACTTACACAACTCGCCCAAAGCACCCTGCCCGTCGGGTCGCTGAGGGTTAACTTAATAGACACGGCTACGCATGTAGTACCGACAGCGGAGTACTGGCGGACGGGGGTTCAAATCCCCCCGGCTCCACCATTTCATCATCTAAAGACGTCCACGGACGTCTTTTTTTGTGCCTTAAAACCAGTAAATACGGGGCTTTCAGCACCATCAAGATCCGTCAGCGTCCATAGACATCCATGCGAACGTGTATTCCAAGTGGTATTCCAAGCTCCCAGCTGGTAATTTTTGGAATACACAAACAGCATTGGAATACACCATGGGTGCCCAAGCCACGCGCCTTTCAGACCTGAAAGTCAAAGCCGCCAAACCTAAGGAAAAGGACTACACGCTAACTGATGGCAACGGCCTTCAAATGCGAGTGAGAATCAATGGCTCAAAGCTGTGGAATTTCAACTATATCCATCCCGTAACCAAAAAACGGATCAACATGGGACTAGGCACCTTCCCCGATGTGAGCCTGGCTCAAGCACGCAAGCGAACCGTTGAGGCGAGGGAGATCGTCGCTCAGGGGCTGGACCCGAAAGAGCAGCGCGATGCGGAGCGGCAAGCGAAAAAAGCAGCCATAGAACACACTTTCGAAAACGTGACGACGGCGTGGTTTGAGCTCAAAAAGGATTCAGTCACCCCTGCCTATGCCGAAGACATTTGGCGCTCTCTCACGCTGCACATCTTCCCGGACCTGGGTACCACACCGATATCAGCCATCAATGCCCCTAAGGTCATCGATTTGCTTAGACCCTTGGAAACCAAAGGCAGCCTTGAAACCGTTAAACGACTGTCACAGCGCCTCAACGAGATCATGACCTACGGAGTCAACTCAGGACTCATTCACGCAAACCCGCTCAGCGGTATTCGCTCAGTCTTCAAGAAACCGAAAAAGAAGAATATGGCAGCGCTTGCTCCCGATGAGCTAAAAGAGCTCATGGTGGCAATTGCCAATGCCAGCATAAAAAGAACTACGCGCTGCCTTATCGAATGGCAGCTAAACACGATGACCCGGCCAGCAGAGGCAGCCACCACCCGCTGGGCCGATATCGACTTCGAAAAGCGTATCTGGACGATTCCTGCAGAGCGCATGAAGAAACGGCGCATTCATATCGTGCCGCTCACGGAACAAGCACTAGCGCTTTTGGATGCAATCAAACCCTACAGCGGGCATCGGGAGTACGTGTTTCCTGCAGACCGCAATCCTCGAACCCACTGCAACAGCCAGACCGCCAACATGGCGTTAAAGCGTATGGGCTTCGAAGGTCGCCTGGTCAGCCATGGCATGCGCTCAATGGCCAGCACCATCCTCAACGAACACGGATGGGATCCTGAATTAATCGAGGTGGCACTTGCCCACGTCGACAAGGATGAAGTGCGCAGCGCTTATAACCGAGCGGATTACATCGAGCGCAGACGCCCCATGATGGCCTGGTGGAGCGAGCACATTCAGGAAGCTGCAACCGGCAATCTGTCAGTGTCAGCAATGACGGAAAATCGGGACAGAAAAGTCGTTTCGATTCGCTGACAAGCTTATCCCTGACCAGAAGCAAGCAGTGCCGCTCCAGGCCAGGGACACCCAACAAGTGCTAAGTATCTGGCACGCAATGGATATTACTTATCAGACGCCTGACAGCATGCAGGAAGTTATCAAATGCGCGGTAATCGCTTGGAGTGCAAGGCACGCTGACAAAGCCTCGTCCTTCGGGCGGGCGAATGCGGCCATGAGAGCGTCCCGACTGATATGACCAACCCTCAGCGAGAAGACGCCTAATCAGCAGATTGATGTCCTTGGATGAGCTGTATCTTCTCATTCTCGCCCCACGACCAATGCGTCCCGGTACCTCGCAGCATATGCGCCGGCCGAAAATCGCCATTCACTGAACGCACGCTCCGCACCAATCACGTCAATAGGATTGCTGTAGTGGTAACCCTTCTGAGCGGTTGTGTTCTGAAAGAAGCGGCCCAGCGGGTCGATCATAATGTACGACTCCGTCATGTCATCATTACCCTCAACACACATCACGTCATGAAAAGCGTCATGCCGCGCAACGAAGGCAAGAAAATTCTCAGACGAAACTGCCAGATCACTGGTTACTACCTGCAGCATGCGTAAAACTTTCCATCGGTCTGGCATAAGCGCATGCATGATCGGCGTCATGTCTTCTTGGTGGTTCAGTGCATTGACCACTGTATTAACCTTCAATCGTAGAGCCGAATTCTGCGTCTTTGCGCGCACCAGCACTTCGGAGAGCGAGTCCACCTCCAGCAAAGAGCCACGACTGTCGACGCGGCCAATGCCAATGTTCCTGGATGAATCCGCTGAGTCCAGACTCAGTCCGAGCATGGAAACCAGCGGTGCGAGTCGGTCAATCAAATCGTTAGTGAGCCGGCTACCATTGGTGATAATGGACGCACCCATCCCCTTACTTCTCGCATATTCCAGTGCCCGAAGCAGAGCATCTTGATACAGCAGCGGGTCTCCACCGGCCAGATTCAAACGAATGCTGGACCATGTCATGTGTTGACTGAGCGGATTGGCATCGTTCTCCGGTTGAAAGAATGCCTGCAGTTCATCGAGCAAATTACGGACGCGAGTCCAGTCATGCAGCAACTCCCTGCCGGCACCATCCCATTTCGCATAGCAGTAACGGCACTTGTAGTTACAAACCTCGGTGATGTGCCAGTTGATAACTAATTCGGAAACGTGAGGACGCATAGCCCCCTCTCCACTTCGGAGATACACCATGATTCAGCTCCTGGTGAAAGAGGGTTAGGCGTCGAGATGAGCGACGTAGCAAAGCCGGAACCCGACTTTTACGCCCTTGTAGCTCATCGTCATATGAACCGGGCAGAGATTGCCCTCAATTGAGCCACCAACAATAGATTGGCCGGTTGCTACAGAGACAATCGGCGCTGCTCCATGCTGGCAGTCAGAAAGCCACTCGCCGAAACCCGGCACCGAGAGGAATGGGACTCCTTCGTCGTTGTCGACCCATTTCAAGTTCGGTCCGAAGTGCATGGAGCCGTCAGGCCGGTGGCAATGCGAAGAATTGCCACCCAGCCTACCATCCCCACCGACAATGCCCCAGCCCAACTGTTCATAAATGGGATCGTCTGGCATCTCTCCCTTTTTAACGACAAGGCTACGCACCGATGACACATGGCTAAAGTCCATCGGCGGCGGGGCGATCTGCTGCCATTCTTCGATACTCATCAGTCGAACAGGAAGCCCTGTCCGCCTCTCATAGTCACGGCAATAGGCCACAGCATCCAGCCAGGTCAGGCTCACCGGAAGCTCAGCGGAATCCATGTTGATAGTGCCCAAGTCGTCGATTTCCTTCGAGCTTGTTTTGAGCGCCTTCTCTTGCCTGGCCTGCCCCCAGTTCGACCGAGCACAGAAATCGAAAAAATCAGCGATCGAAACGGGGGGAGACACCATCAAGCAGCTCTCACCGAGCCGGTGCGGGATGAAGTCATCGGATGAGACCCCAGTATCAGGGCGTGGCGTTCGGTACCCCTTGCCGGCAATGAGCTCACGCTGAATCAGCTTCGCATAACCAGGCCAATTGGCTGCCGTTCCACCTTCGGCGTAATGACGCGATTCTGCATCGTGCTCCAGCTTTTCCGCCCAAGTGCCGGTTGCAAAGTACATATGCCCGTCCAGCTTGCTCCGGTCCATAGCCTTAGGGACTTCATCCTTGTTAAAAAACGGGTAAAGCGGGTTGGAGGAAAACTCCTTGTCGCGCTGATCACGAACAACCCAGTCAAAAGCGCCGTTGGCACCGTTCAGAAATATAAGGTTGGCATTTCCTGGAACTGGTAATACGTCCACCCAGCCATCATCGGAGCCTTCAATTTCTTTACGGAACAGCTGGAACAGCTGCAGCTCAAACGCCAGATCTTCTTCGGACATGTTGTAACTGCGCATCACCGGCTTACCCACTGCCGGCTCCATCAGATTGCTGCCCATCATGTTGTACATGCAGCCGATGAACTCACTTACCGCGTTGAGCATCAACATCCGGCCGGTCATATCGAGGTAGTCGAAACCGCAGCCATCCTGCATGTACTCTGCACGCATGAGGATTTTGTCCTCATGCTGCTCACAAAATGCGTATCGCTGCTGGTCTGTCCAAAATGTGCGGCCAGCTACTTGGTCAAAATCCAGACGACCGTACGCGCGAGGGGCGAACAGGCTAGAACCCACCCCGGTAAAGATCCGCTTGGGCAGTGCCAGACCGGAGTTGAACAACCGATCGGCAACCTGCCGCGCCACTAGAGCACCAACCATTCTTGGCGAATACGACCACTTAATGAGATCAGTCGGCACCGACATGCCGTGCTCGCACAGAAAGTCGGCAACCTTCTGCTGCTCGACCTCGCGCCAGTGGGTATAGGACTGCGCACCGAGGGTGCGGGCAAGTGCGTCCTGCAGCGCAACCGATTTGACGGAGCGCGCAATCTGCTTGGGAATGGGCCGCGACCAACGACTGCGCAGCTCGTCTACAGCACCACGAATGTGGTCGTGATGAAGGCCTTCGATTCGCATGGACCAGAAGCGCTCAGAACTCCCGTCTTCGGTGTTCGGCTTCTCAGTCAGGACATAGACGTCACGCGATGCACGCAACAAATCAGGCATATTCATAGCTCTCTCCAATAAAGCCACGGCAACAAAGTACCGTGCTGCCTCAGGCAACAGGTCATGGTCAGCAGGGATTTGGAGAGAGAGGGCAAGGCCCTTTGAGCTGATCAACTGAGGAGGCAACTGCTCAGCCGTGGTTGCTCAGGCACCACACGCACTCAAGCGATGATGGATATTATTACTGACCATAGCCCGATTACAAGGCCTCGATTGTTAAGGTTTTCGATTCAAAATAATTTCAACCACACATTACTGCTATGACATCACCACCAAAGAGGTTCGCCCCATGTCATTGCAGTGCCCTCGCTGTCACTCACCCAAAGTCGCTTCATTCCATCCAGCCATGAAAGTTGGCGCGGCCATCGGCACCGTAGGCGGTGTTGCGCGCGGCGTCAGCGCAGCACTGGCTGGCGGTCAGGCCGGTGCGCTGATTGGCACTCTCGCAGGGCCTTTCGGCGTCACTCTCGGTTATGTATCAGGTGCGATCCTCGGAGGCCTGGCCGGCGGGGTTGGTGGTTGTGCTCTCGGCGCGCGGCTGGGCGATACGCTCGACCGACACGTCCTGGCCAACAACCTCTGCTTACTCTGCGGTCATCGCTTCAATCTTCCAGCCTGACCTGGCGGCACCACACCTTTCTATTCATTTCGTCCGGACGGTGCTGCGCTGGGCGCGGCGCTTTATGCCGGTTTGCACCCAAAGGAATCTCAACCATGGCTCATCTCGTCGAAACTATGGCCTACGCTGGCGCTGCTCCGTGGCACGGCCTGGGCAATCAGCTCACGCAAAAACAACCCATCGAAGTCTGGCAACGCGAAGCCGGCATGGACTGGCAGATCCAGGAAAGCCCTGTGCATTTCAAATCGGACAGCATCGGCCCGCTGGGCGCTATCCACTCGTTTCCCGAGCAAAAGGTGCTGTTCCGTTCGGACACTAAGGCACCGCTGTCGGTGGTCTCCAACCGTTACCACACGGTGCAGCCTCGGGAAGTCTTAGAGTTTTACCGTGATCTGACCGAAGTATCTGGCTACGAGCTGGAAACCGCTGGAGTGCTGAAAGGCGGTCGCAAGTTCTGGGCGCTGGCGCGTACCGGTCAGGGTGCTGCGATCAAGGGTAACGACCAGGTGAACGGCTACTTGCTGCTGGCCACGTCCTGCGACGGCACGTTGGCCACCACGGCAACCCCGACCACGGTGCGCGTGGTATGCAACAACACCCTGACCATTGCCCTGGACGGCACCAGCCACGCTATCAAGGTGCCGCACAACACACGCTTTGATTCAACGATGGTTAAGAAGCAGCTTGGCATCGCCGTCTCGCAATGGGACGACTTTATGTACCGCATGCGCGCGCTAGCCGAACGCAAGGTGCAGTGGCATGAGGCGCTGGGCTTCTTTATGAACGTGCTATGCGAAACCAATCCAACCGGCGCGCTGCCAGAGGTGCTGCCCAACGAGCGCGCGCTGCGCAAGGTCCAGGAGCTGTACGAGGGGCGTGGGCGTGGCAGTCAGCTGGACTCGGCACGTGGCACCGCCTGGGGCCTGCTCAACTCCGTGACAGAGTTTGTCGATCACGAGCGCCGTGCCCGCAGCAACGAGTACCGCATGGACTCGGCCTGGTTCGGCCAGGGCGCGCAGATCAAACAACGTGCCCTGGATACCGCTCTACAACTGGTCGCCTGACCGCTTACTTACCCACCCCATAACGCCCGATCAGCCTGATTGCTGATCGGGCGTTTCTATTTTCGCAAGGTGAACGCTATGACAGCTACTCCGTTGAGCAGCACCAGCAAGCCGCGCCCGGCGCTGCGCTTGATCAGTACCAAGGAACTACCGCGTGAAGATTGGTTGGCGATACGTAAGCAGGGCATCGGCAGTTCGGATGCTGGTGCTGCGGTGGGCCTAAATCCCTACAAATCGCAGTTGGAACTGTGGATGGAGAAAACCGGGCGTGACACCACGTTACCGAAGGCAGATCCGCACGATGAAGAAAGCCCGATGTACTGGGGCAATGTGCTGGAACCAGTCGTGGCCTGGCATTACAGCAAGCGCACCAAGAACAAGGTGCGGCGCATCAACGCCGTGCTGCAACACCCTGATCCTAAGCTGCCGTGGATGCTGGCCAACATCGACCGCGAGGTGATCGGTGCTGACGATGTGCAGATTCTCGAATGCAAGACCGCCGGCATAAACGGCGCACGCCTCTGGAAAGAAGGCGTGCCCGAATATGTGCAACTGCAGGTAATGCATCAGCTCGCAGTCACCGGCAAGCAAGCTGCGGATGTGGCGGTATTGCTGGGTGGACAAACACTGGAGATTCACCGTATCGAACGGGACGAGCAGATGATTGCTCGCCTGATCGAGCTGGAGCGCAAGTTCTGGCAGTACGTCGAGACCGACACACCACCGCCTGCTGATGGCTCAGCCTCGGCTGAAATGGCACTGCGCGCACTCTACCCAGAGGACAACGGCCAGACCGTCGATTTCAGTGTCCGCGCCGGTTTGGCAGCGGCCTACCTGGAGCTCAAAGCTGTACGCCAGTACATCAGCGAGAAGGAAACGCGCGAAGCCCAGCTCAAGCAGTTGTTGCAGCAAGCCATGGGGGAAGCGACCCGAGCTGAGTTCAGCAACGGCTTTATCAGCTGGCGCAAAGCCAAAAACAGCATCGGTCTCGACGTGCCGCAACTGCTTAAGGAAAAGCCCCATCTGCAGGCCAAATACCCGCTGCTAAAAACCGGGGCGCGGCGCTTTCTGGTCGGCTGACTCTCACCAACTTCAACCACTCCCTCCCTTTGGCCAGTCCATGCAGTTCGTTCTGCGTGGCTGGCCTTTTCCATTTTCAGGAGAATCACCATGCTCAAAGGTTTGGCAATAACCCCGCCCGTATTGGGCAGAATTTCCATCGGCAAGGTCATCGAGAAGAACGGCAAACGCCTGCCGGAGAAAGATGATCAGTTCACCATTACTTCGCAGGTACAAGGGAGGGACGGTTGGCTACTGCACCCGTTCAATGAGGAACTGCGCAAAAGTCAGCAGGACAAACTGCGCAGCATCCCGGTGCGCCTGCTATTCAACGAGCCTGAGCTGAACTTCCGCGCTGACTACACGCTCTTTGACCGGCAGTCTGGCAGGCCACTTTGCGTCGGCAATGGCGAGACCTGCAAGCGTGTCACCCAGGACGGCATGCAGTCGTTGCCCTGCCCATCGCCGGATGCCTGCCCGCTGGCCAAAGGTGGCGCTTGCAAACCCTACGGTCGGCTGAACGTGCTGATCGGTGATGATGATCCGCTCGGCAGCTTCGTGTTCCGCACCACTGGATTTAACAGCATCCGCACACTGGCCGCTCGGCTGCATTACTTCCAGGCAATTTCCGGCAATCGGCTGGCATGCCTGCCGCTGGAATTACGCCTACGCGGAAAGTCGACTCGCCAGAGCCATGGTACGCCGATTTTCTATGTCGACCTGACTGTAAGCGGTGGCATGAACATGGCTGAGGCGCTGCAGGCTGCCAACAATCTCGATGAACAGCGGCTAAACACCGGCTTCGATCAGAACGCACTGGATGATGCAGCGCGACGTGGCTTTGCCAACGGTGCATTCGAGGACAGCGAAGAAGATAGAGGCGCTTTGATTGAAGAGTTCTTTACCGCTGAGAGCACTGAACCGCCTGCGTCCACACCAACCCTAGTCACCATCAACAAGGTCGGCTTGGCTGAGAAGATCGAAGCGCAGCATCAATCACTCAAGCACTAACCCCGCCTAACAGCCAACGGAGCTGAAGATGAGATTACACAAAATCAAAGCCAGCGAAACGGCTGGCGCGTATGAAGTTGAATCCCCTGTAACCGAAGACGACATTCTGCTGATGGCCAGGCAACTGGCCAATCTGCGTTTACGTCGTGGGCGTACCCTGACCTCACCCCAAGAGGTATTCAGCCACCTGCAAACACTTCTCGCCAAATACGAGCATGAGGTCTTTGCCTTACTCATGCTAGACAGCAAACACAAGGTGCTGGGCTTTCACGAACTGTTCAGAGGCACGCTGGATGGTGCCAGCGTTTACCCAAGAGAGGTGGTGAAGATTGCGCTGCAATACAACGCTGCAGCGATGATCCTGGTACACAACCATCCTTCCGGTGATCCCGAGCCCAGCGAGGCAGATCGTGTACTTACCCAAAAGTTAAAGGAGGCCTTGAGTCTTGTGGGGGTACGTACGCTCGACCACATCGTGGTTGGGCGTGAGGGTTGCAATTCAATGGCAGAACTTGGTGTTCTGTGAGGAAGCTCAAATGAAGCAACTACTGCGAACCATTGCGGCAGTAATCGTATTTGTCGGCATCCTTGCGGGCTGCTTTGCAGTGTTGCTGCTGGTGATTCTGATAGTGCGATTTCCGCCACTCATTCTGGTCGTGGTTGTGGCGTGTTGGATTTACAGAAAAGCACGCAATCCGGCTCATCTATGAGCAGCAAAAAAGGGTAGCCGAAGCTACCCTTTTTTGTGTGGCTTAACTATATCTGCAGAGCTACATCCAGCTCGTTAGATAGCTCATAGCGAGTCAAAAGCTCAGTATCTGCTTGGCGGGTGTATTTTGCGGCAAGACCTGCCAACGTAGAGTTTCCGACCACGTCCGTATGTGGCACCAATAAATAAGACCACGGCTTACCGCCAGTTTTCTTCGCATGGAACTCAGTGGCGATATGTGCCCAAAGCGCTGCGGTTTCTGCTTTGCGCAATACCACCGCATCATTAACTTCATCCGCGCGCTTGGTTTCAATAATTAAAATTCGGTCTTGCATTTCAACCACAAAATCCGGCTGATAAGGCAAGCCATCTGAGTCATACAGTTTGAATTGATTGGGGCCGGGTTTCATCCACAGCTTAACGCCGTTTTCTTTTTCTAAAATTTCGCTCAGTTTACGTTCCGTATCTGAATCAAACTTAGCCAGTGGATAACAGGACTTACTGAAACCGCTAAAAATATAACGCTTAATCTCGTTCAACTTTGGCGGTGCTTGGCGGAAGTCCAATGAATATTGGCTACCCGCATTCTCGAATGTTTGTGGACGCAAATCTTGGAAGGCAGCACTCACGGTAACGCGGTAATTGGTTTCCCCGCGCCACATATTTTTCTTCATATCCGCAAATATGGCATCGGCCATTTGCCGAGAGTGACCTTGCAGCACACTACGCAACTCTTCGAGCCTATCGTATTTGGCTTGATAGTGAGCAACCACTTGGCCAGCCAACTGGTAAAGCACTTCGGCGTGCGAATCGTAATCAATCTCTGAAAAGTCCATGAGCTTGGCAACGATATAGTTTTCTAGGCACTCTTGCTGCTCATCATGGGCATCACCGGTAATGGACTGCGTTTTCTCTGTGCGTAAGACCTGAATCAATAACTCGTTCGAGAGCGGTTGATGGTTCCAGTGCTTAAGATCCAGCGAGAACGGTTTAAAACCAAAAGACACATTTTGGGTCGGCGTGATGGTCAATGCTGGAATGGCAATAATCCGCTCGACGAACTGACTGCAAATCGACTTCACGATTGCTTCAATTTTCAGCGTTTCAACCGGAAATATCTCAGCTTGCGGTGTTTGCTCCGCTTGAATGGCCTGAACAATAGCGGCTTGCACTTCCGGCTTATTAATGTCCGCAAGGCTTCTTACTTGTTTAGCGGTCTGCTGAACCACAATCTGAAGAGTTTTCTCAGCCACCTCCACTTCTTGCGCAGTGTGCAAAATATAAGGTGCTGGCATCTCTGCCACGCCGACAGGGTTCGAGGATGCAGGAATTTGGTAGGCAGTGCTTTTTTCACTACCTGCTGCTTTCGGCAGCATGGATTGCACCAAGTGCTGCACGACATTTGGCGTAGTGACGACCTCAGGTTTCGTTGAGGTAACGTCACCGTCCTCACCAATAAACACTTGTTTGAGTTTCTTGGTAACACCGTTTTCCGTTTTAGCCAACTCAATCAGGTCATTGAAGCGGTCGTGGGCAATCACGGTGAGCTGATCGACTTCGGCTACTCCCGTGCGTTTGCCATAAGGTAAGCGCAGACCACGCCCCAAGGTTTGCTCGGTCAGAATATCGGAAGCTGAGGCACGCAATGGAACAATGGTGAACAGGTTAGTAACGTCCCAGCCTTCTTTGAGTTTGTTAACGTGAATAACGATGTCGGTATCGCCGCTTTTTTCGATGTTCAGCAAGCGCTGCGCATTCTCGTCACTCTCTTCCCCGGAAGTTTTTGAGTGAATCTCGATAACACGACCTTTGTAACGGCCACCGAAAAATCCGTCTGACTCCACAAATTGTTTTACCTCGGAGGCGTGCGTGGTGTCCTTGGTCACCACTAGCACAAACGGTCGCACTATCGGTTTATCGTAGTTTTTGGCGTAGGTTTCCAGCGCCACCTTGACATGCTCGTGGTAGTTAATTCCGTCCTCAAGCATGATGCGTTCCAGCGCATCGGCATCGACTGACTTCGGATTAAAGTTCGCCCGAGTACCAATGGCAGGTTCCTTCACATAACCGTCCTCCATCGCATCAGGCAGGTTGTAGCGGTAAACCACATTCTTAAATGGCTGGGGCTTACTGCCCGTAGTTTTCGGCGTCGCCGTTACCTCAAGGCCCATAATCGGTTGCAACTCGGCAATAGCTTTAAATCCAGCGCTACCGCGATAACGGTGCGCTTCATCCATCAGCAGAACCAAGTCCTCAAGCTCAGACAGGTACGAAAAATAGCTGTCGCCAATGTACTCCTGCAGGCGTTTGATACGAGGAGCAGCCCCGCCTCGTACCTCGGAGTTGATCTTCGAAATGTTGAAGATATTGATGATCACACTTTCGCGGCCAAATAGATCCGCGCCGCGCACACCACGACCTTCCTCATAGTTTTCAGCGTTAACGATCAAAGGCGGATTATGGGCAAAGGCTTCAATGCCCTTGAACACATATTTAGGGCTGCGCGGATCAAAATCGAACAGCAACTTTTCATAGATCGTCAGGTTTGGTGCCAGAATGAAGAAGTTCCGGCTCTTACCCATCATGTGCAAATAGCTAATGAATGCGCCCATTAAGCGGGTCTTGCCGACGCCGGTGGCAACGGAGAAACAAACCGATGGGAATTCGCGTTCGAAATCTGCAAAGTCCGCATCAGTGACCTCACTGAATGCCTGACGTACCTGCTCCCTAGCGGCCTCTACATCAGTGCCCTTTTTCGGATCAATGAGTCCTACGATGGTATCGAGGCGCCGAAGCGCCTCTGCCTGAGGCTTACGTAACGAGAGGCGCTGACAAATTTGGGCAACTACACGATCCTTGTTTAGTTCAGTCATCTCAGTTTTCCTCAGTACCGTCGAACAGGTTAGCCTGTGCTACCGATGCCTTATTTTTTCTAGGTTTAGCCGCCGTGATTTCGACTATTTCAGACTCTTCATCTTGCACAGGCAAGGCCGCGATTTTTAAGGAGTAATCGTCCTTACCCCACTCGCAACGATCCAGCACCACACGAGGGATTTTCTTGATGGTCAGGTTCATCTGGTTATCGCCTGCGGCCTCATAAGCCCTGCAGCAAACCAGCAGACTGCGCTCTTCCCCCACGTCATCAGACAGGGCCTTTAGCTGATCAAAGGTCAAACTGTTGGTAGTCACATAGATAAAGGCGTTTTCAGTGGCCTTGCCGTGCATCCAATAATGTTCGGCGGATGGCGCGTAGGTGTAATTGAAATGCTTGCACATGGCCTCGGCCAGCATTTCCGGCTTGTAATCCTTATTGATAACCAGATTGCCCCAATTATCTTTTTGCAAAAGCGAAGGGCCGAGCTTGAGGAAGCGATAGCCACCACCGCCCTTCCAGTTCATAGCCTCGGTCACGCCCCCTTTATCGGTGCCGTCGATAACCTTCTGCATGCGCGGTACAACATGCGTTATGGCGTGCTCTCCGAGCTCAACCATGATCCAGCGGCGACCCATTTTGTGGGCGACAGCACCGGTCGTGCCGGACCCACCAAATGAATCAAGAACTAAATCTCCAACCTCACTGCTTAGTTCAATACAGCGCTTGATTAAGGCCTCTGGCTTTTTGCCCTTTGGAAACTCTACGCTGCCCTCGTTATGCAAGTTATTGGATAAAATGTCGTCCCAAATCGAAGTTAATGGCTCTCCCGACTCCCATTTACCATCGATAAATTTGAGTTTATCCCTGTAGAAAAGAATTTTCTGCCCACCAATGAAATACATATCGGAGAGACTCCCCCCCCTCTCTAAAAGAAGAACAGTATCGGGTTGACCTCTCGATTGATCGATTAACTTTCTTGCCTCCGCACTAACTGCATTGTAATCAGGTCGTGCCGGCTGAATGACGCTATCTGCATTCTCATGAACGAAATCGGTAATAGATTTCTCGAATTCATCACCTAAAGCTTTTTTAATGCCTTTTTCGGGTAGACCGCAGTGTTCAGAAAATGCCTTCATTAAAGTGGTGAAGTGCCACTGGGAGTGATGATCCTGACGATTTACAATAAACTTATTATAACGTGTGTCTCGCCCGTCCGCACGCTTTACAAACAGGCGATTTGGTTTCCAAGATGACTTTTGGCGTGCGTAAATCAGGATAAAATTTGAAGTACTAACTACGCCCGGATTTATAGCTTTGTGACCAGTCGCGGATCCTTGTTTGAAAGCGACGATCGAAATACGGTTACTACGTCCAAAAATTTCGTCGCAAATTACGGTTAGATATGCGAGTTCGTTATCATCGATATGAACGAACAATGAGCCATCATTACTAAGAAGGTTACGCAAAATTTCTAACCGCTCCCTCATGAGAGAGAGCCACAACGAATGTTCAATGCCATCGTCGTAATTTGGAAATGCTTGCTGAGTATTGAAAGGTGGGTCGATGTAAATGCACTTCACCTTGCCGCGCACATTGGGGTCTGTCTCCAGCGCTTTTAGCGCCAGCAGATTATCCCCATGGATCAGCATATTGTCGAAATAATCACCCTCACGCCGAGTTTCGGCGTGATAGGAAAACTCTGGATCTTCAATCAGTATGCGCGGCTCGAGGCGCGGACGCTTATCTTTGCCAATCCATGTCAGTTCAAGTTTGGTTTTACCGGCCATTAGATCAGGCTCCATCGAATCGTAAACAGGTGATCCACCTGTGGTGTCAAGTTAAGTTGTTCGGCAATGGCATCTAACATGGCGTCGCGCTCATTATCGATCTCACGCAGGCGGGTATAGAGTTGATGTTGTAGCTCATCCACTTGGCGCTTTAAGGCTTTTGCCTCATGCTGCAGCTCCAGCTTGGCTGCCAGATTAGCGGTTGCACGGGCGAGTTTGTTCTTTTCATTAGCCTGCTTAGTCAGCTCTTTGATTTGCTGGTCGTAGGCCACGCGGGCGTCATTACGCCACGCATCAAGGCGATCTTCTTCTTCGTTGAGAAACTCGCCCAAACGTTCTTGGGCATGGCCGACAAGGGCCGTTTGCCGCGCCTCAGTAACACCCACCAATTCTACCTCAGGAGCCTGCCCCGTCGGGGCGCCAAGCTCTCGGGTAGGAATATGCAGCAAGCGTTCAGCGGTACTCGAGTCAAGCGTCCTGCCGTCATCGGTGAATGCTACGCAGATCAGCTCATCCCAGGTACGGGCGGGGGTTTGTAGCGTTAGGCGTGAAAGACGCATCCAACCTGATTGACCACTCAAGCTGGCCACGTCCCCCAAATTGCCAGCGTAGGCGTTGTAGTCAAACTCAAGCGCGGCAATGGGGGTTGATCGCGCTTTCGCTCGCATAACCAGCTGGTCCGCCAGGCCTCCATCGCTTAGGCGGAAGAACCGCCAGCCATTATCCTCGGCCTCAGGCCACTCGGTAGACCAGGTGTTGCCTTGATAATCAAAGCGTTCGGCATGGTCTGGATGGAAACGGGCCTCGGGCAGTTCAGCGCGGGCAAGGGTCAGCAGCGCCCTACGAAAGTCGCCGAGGGCGGCATGCACACCCTCTTTACGGCTCATCAGCCGCTCAATCACCTTTTCGTCCATCTCAGCCAAGATTTTGTTGCGTGCATCCTGTTTGGCCGCATCAATCTCGACACTGAATTCTTCTTGCAAGCGATCGAAGGCCTCATTGACCTCGTCGTTCGAACGGCAGGTCTGGACGATCTCCAGAATGCGCCGTTCGATATCTACACCAGACTCAATGGCACCCAACACTTCATCAGATGAGCCAAAAACGCCCTCGAAGAGCTTGAACTTCTGCTCTAAGAGCTGGTGAATGCGTTCCTCCGCCTGGTTCTTGCGATTGAGGAAGTTGATCACGGTGACGTCGATCTTTTGCCCGTAGCGGTGGCAACGGCCAATGCGCTGTTCAACCCGCTGGGGATTCCAGGGCAAGTCATAGTTGATCAGCAGCGAGCAGAACTGCAGGTTGATACCCTCGGCACCGGACTCCGTGGAAATGAGGATGGAACGGTCATGTTTGAAAGCATCGACAATGGCCGCTTTCATATCGGCAGTTTTAGAGCCTGATACGACCTCAGTGCCTTTATTTTTGGCAAGCCAGGCTTTGTAGAGGACTGAGCTGTCTTTATCAGTGTTTGAGCCGTTTAGTACTACGGTTTGACCGGCAAAGCCGTTTAGCTCGAGTAGATCACGCAAGTAGGCTTGGGTGCGCACGGATTCAGTAAATACCACAGCCTTGCGCTGACCGCCTTTGCCTTTAATCTCAGCCATAACGATGGGCAAGCACTCCAAGAGCGCTCGCCCTTTGGCGTTGTCGTTAATCGAGGTGGCGATATCCCGGTAATGCGTCAACTCGGTGATCTCGGCCTGCAGTTTTTTCGGATCAATCTCATCAAGATCATCATACGTATGGTCTTCGACAGCATCCGCTTCGGTTGCGGCGAGAGAACCTGCATCACGCCAATCTTCTGCGTCTTCAGCGAAGCCATCGAGATCATCCAGGGTATCGTCATCAACGATTAGCTTGGCTTGCAGGCGGTTGACCATCTTGTCCAAGGTTTTGGCAATGGCAAATGAGGATGAACCCAGGATCTTACGCAGGGACAAGGTCACCAGGTGACGGCCATTTCTACCCAGGGCAAGGGTGTCTGGGTTTTGCAGGTACGCCGATACTGACTCGTACAGGTCCACCTCAAGCTTGCTGGGGGTAAAGTCAAAGGTTTTCGGCAAGCGGTTGGTGTAGTTAATCAATCCGGCCTTTTGGACCTGACGGCGCAAGGTGCGTTTGCAGATGGGCTCCAAACGATGCTGCAGCAAGGTCATAGCGGCAAGATTGCTCTTACCGCCGAACTCGGCCTTAAAGGCCTGCTCAGAACCAAAGTAAGCCTCATCAATGATCGTAACGAGGCCATAGAGCTCCATCAGGTTGTTCTGCAACGGCGTTGCCGTCAGCAAAAGTTTCTGACACCCCTGTAAGGCATCGCGCAGGACTGCTGCTCGGGAGTTGTTAGCAGCCTTAAAGACGTTACGCAGCTTGTGCGCCTCATCAAACACGACCAGATCCCAAGCAACCTTTTGCAGCTGATGGGCGATACGAGCGGCATATTCGTAAGAAACAATGATGATGCCTTCTTTACGACCAATCGGATTGGCTTGCCCGCTGGCCGCTAGATCTTTAAGGCGTTTGGCATCAAGGATGACCGAGGGCAGTGAGAACTTTTCACGGAGCTCCGTGGCCCATTGCTTGCGAAGAGAGGCCGGCACAATCAACAGCAGGTTTCGGCGCTGCTCCCACCAACGCTGGCTGAGCACTAACGCCGCCTCGATGGTTTTGCCAAGCCCTACCTCATCGGCCAGCAGCACGCCCTTGGATAAGGGCGAACGCAAGGCAAACATAGCCGCATCAACTTGATGTGGGTTCAGGTCCACACGTGCCGAAGACAAGGACTGGGTCAAAGACTCGTCGGCACCGATACCTTCACGCGTTAAGAAGTGAGCAAAATACTTGGCTTGGTACGGGCTGTAGATCATTGGAAAAATAACCCTTTTAAATTGAGGCCGTCCTGCAATGGCAGGCTAAGAGAACCTAACAACCTTACCCCTGCCATAAGAAGCAACGGAGCCAAGGGTGATTTATCACTGTTTGTGTGTAATTACTTGCTCACCTAGCACGGTAACCTGGAGCCAGCAACGCCGTTTCAACCCCATAGAGCAATAGAGGGTCTTTCAACCAAAGCCGGTATTCCGGATCACTCAGCCGATGATCCGGCGAGCAGTCGACGCTCCATTTTCGCAGTACATAACCGGCGGTGGCGCCGCGCAGACGTAGACGCAATACCCCGCCGTTCATGCCGTAGTCCATCTCGGTGATGTCCGGATGCGGTTGATCCGGGTGAGGCACCAGATCGACCTCCAGGATCCGACTCCACTGGACATCCTGCTCCGGACGCTCGTGTTCAGCGACAGGATACTCCATCAGCAGTTTTGGTCGCCTGATGCGGGTGATCACAAAGTCCCGAAATGCACCGCGCTTGCGGTCGTAGCCACGCACATGCCAACGCAGACCCGTATCAATAAGGGCAAATGGAACAATTTCTCTCTGGGTCTTGCCGCTAGCCAGGGAGTAGTACTCTACTCGCAGAGGGCAGCGATGATAGATAGCGCGCGTCACCATACCCAGCGTGTCCATATCAAGCTGGGTAAGCCGCCCAGACGTCACGCAGGAGATCCCCGGTGCACTGTTTGCCGGCTCGCCATCCCCAAACCCCTCTGCCAACCAGGCCAGTACCCGGTCAGCAGAGAAGGTGAAGATCGGCCGAAACTCGTTGGTCGGCGTGTAGATTTTGCTGCTGCGGTCATACGCCAGGTTGTTGCCTGCCAGCTCACGATAAGTAGCAAGATCGCGAGTGGCGGCAGCCGTTTGAATACCGAAACGCTCAATCAAGTCGTGCCGACCAATCTTCCCAACGAATCGCAGACGTAACTCCAGATAGGCCAAGCGGTCGCGTTGGGCTTGTGTTAGCTGCGATAGAGCTTCAGTGGTCATGATTGGGCTAGTCGTGGCGAAAGCGAGAACAGCATAAATTGCGATCACAACAGCCGCAATTAAAAATCATTAAAGCATCATTTACAGATCTTTTTGATTCGTAATAGCCTAGAGCAATCTTCGAGCAACACGCTCCTCGACTCACCACCAGGGAGGGATAGCAACATGTGGCTATTTACCAATTTCAGCTTCTTTTCGGTCGCGCGAAAAGGCTCGAGCGATGACTTGATCATTCGCAGTCGTACACGTAAGGCGAGAACACGATGAGTAGCATCCCAAAGGAATACGCCCTGTGGGATGAGTTCCTAACGGTCTGGCCCGCCTCCAGACTGTCCACTATGACGCTGGACGAGTACAGCCAAGCTGGTTCGAAGGACAGCTTCACCTTCTGGATTGAATCGCGGCTCGACGAACTTGGCAGTATCTGGGGCGGTTCGTCGTTCAAATTCGGCGTGTACTCGCGCAAAGACATCGAAGACAAGAGCTCCGACGTAAAACTGTCTTACTCGACAACGCACGGCTGGTACTCATCGCTGGGCACATCGGCGGAAGCCGCCTTCGAAAAAGTCCGCGGCTTCGTAGCGCAGGTATCGGTCTGGGCCGCCAAGGGGGATCTGGACGCCATTGAGGCCTTCGAGCATTTAGGTGAGGCCTTCAAGTGGAAGATCGCTTTTCACTACCAAAATCGGCAGGCGCCCATGATCGTGGACATTTTCAAACGGGCGCCACTGGCGATGTTCGTTGGCGGCACCGCCAGCCAGAACATGGCCTCGCTGCAGGAAATGACACTAGCCAAACGTCCTGAAGGCATTGGGATCCTGGAGTTCGGGCGCCAGGTATGGGAGGCATGGAGTCAGAAGAATCTGGCAATCTGGAAGCTATCACACGGGCTAAACGACTTTTCCCCCAAAGAACGCAAGCAGTACCTACTGGAAGAATTAGGCGTGATGCACAGTGATACCGCTAAGGGTCAGGGCGAGAGTTTCCAGGAAGCGCCAATCGGCAGCCTATTCTACTTGTGCCACGGTAATGAAAGTCTTCCTCTGGTCGGCCAGTTCATCTCTGATCCGGCCCCCTGCGCCAAGGGTGAAGGCTGGCTTCAGCGCCGCTATAGAGTATTGAAGCGGAGCATCAAGCTCGGTGGCTACCAAGGCGGCCAGAAAGGCTGGACGCCCAACTACCGCTCGACCTTCAAGCAAGTGCCTGCTCACGACCTGCCGGAGTTCGAGAGCACTTTGCTCAAGCCGTTCTTCGGCACAGATTTAGCCGAATTGGCAGCATTGGCTGGTGACCCCATCGAAGATGTTATCAGCCCCTCCGCAACTCAGTCATTGCCTCCAATTTCTCAGGTACAGCATGTGGCCAGCAAACCCGTCGCAATCTGCTCCAACCGCATTTACTACGGGCCGCCTGGCACTGGAAAAACCTACACACTGATGCAGTTGCTAAAGCGCGACTATCAGGAGCAGGTAACCTCGATCAGCAAAGAGGAATGGCGCAGCCAGATTATTGCTGAAAAGATTGCTGCTCTGACCTGGTGGGAAGGTGCTGCCGCCGCACTATATGACCTGGGAGGCAAAGCCAAAGTACCCGAACTGGCTGGACATCCATTCATTCAAGCCATCGCAGATGCTAAAGGGCGCACCAGCGGCATAAAGCAGACCCTCTGGGGCACCCTTCAACACCACACCATCATTGAGTCGACAACTGTCAACACGAGGCTCCGACTTGGATCAGCCATTTTTGAAAAGTCAGCGAACTCGGTGTGGCAGTTTGCGGGCGATTGGCAAGAGGCGTGCTCGGATCTATTTGCACTTGTCGATAAGCTCAATCAAGGGCCAGAGGCTAGCGACTCCGTTCAGCGCTACAGCTTCATTACCTTCCACCAATCCTACGGCTATGAAGAATTTGTTGAGGGCTTGCGGCCAGTTTTGGCCGACGAAGCCAAAGAAGACGATGCCGAAGCAAGTCAGGTGGCCTACATAATCAAGGACGGAGCCTTCAAGGAGCTCTGCCGCCGGGCACGTAACACACCAGACAAGCGTTTTGCGATGGTCATTGATGAGATCAACCGAGGCAATATCAGCAAGATATTTGGTGAGCTGATCATGCTGATTGAAGCCGATAAGCGCGACCAACTTGATGGTACTCCACCTCTGGCTGAGGTCATCCTTGCATACTCCGGAAAACCATTTTCAGTTCCCGCCAACGTGGACATCATCGGCACAATGAACACAGCTGATCGCTCGCTGGCATTACTAGATACAGCTCTTCGTCGCCGATTCGACTTCGTACCACTGCTGCCCGACACCCGTGCAGAGAAAGAGCCTAGCGAACCCCACAGTGCCCCCCTGGCTGGACTTTTAGTTCCCACCGACGCCGGCGACATCGACGTGCGCTTGATGCTGGAGCGCATTAATGAACGTATTGAGGCGTTGTACGACCGAGACCACTGCATCGGCCACGCGTATTTCACTCCACTGATCGACGTAACCGACGAGGCTGCCCGATTCAATAAACTGGCCGAAATATTCAAGAACCGCATCATCCCTTTGCTGGAAGAATACTTCTTCGAGGATTGGCGCAAGATTCGGCTAGCGCTTGGCGACAACCAGAAACCTGAAGCGGCCCAATTCATTACGGAAAGCGATTCGCACGAGCAGGATCTAAGCACCCTTTTCGGCAACGATCATGGTCTTGACAGCTACGCCACCAAGCGTCGTTACCAAGCGCAGCCCTCGGCATATAGCGAGCCTGCCGCCTATCTAGGCATTTACTCAGCCTCAACCTGACAGGTAACGAAATGGCGGGCATAACGATCTTTGAGTTCGACACTCTGGCGGCTTTCCCATCCAACTCGCCCGATATACTCGGGCTGCGCAAGGTCTCTGCCGAAGTTTTTGCCTGGCTGGAGGCCCAAGCATTACGCAGCACCGAAGCAGGTGAAGCGGCCTGGCTGCGCCTTACCCAAAGGCACGGCCGAAAGGCCATTCAGGTGAAAAGCTTTGTTGGAGTCATACGCTGCCCCAACGGTTTCCAGATTGAAGTGCTGCCCAAGTTAGGCAAAGCGAATGGCGCAGACGATGCACGGCATCTACTAATCGAGATGCTGCGTTGCTTAGGCTGCTTCCGCCACATTCAGACCAGCAGCGCCCAATTGCTCGCCCGCCGCATGCCTCTTTTGGAGGTGTTTATCGGCGAGTTCCTGCGAGCAGTGGATCACACCGTAAAGCGCGGCCTACGCAGCGATTACCTTGCGCAACAAGACAACCTGTTTGCGCTACGCGGCAAGCTAAACATGGCACAACACCTACGCCTCAACCTATGCCGCCGTGACCGGTTCTATACCGAGTTCGATGAGTTTTCCCTCAACCGACCGGAAAACCGCCTACTGCACGCAGCCCTCAGACGCGCATTGACATGGACTGCCTCACAGGCAAACCAGCAACTGGCACGGGAGCTGTGTTTCGTGTTCGCTGACGTACCTACATCTGACCAAAGCAATACGGATTTTGCGCGAGTACGGCCAGATCGCGGCATGGCGCATTACGATGCAGCATTGGCCTGGGCGCGCCTGATTCTTCAAGACGAGTCACCGCTCACTGGCACGGGACAAAATCACGCACCGTCACTGCTCTTCCCGATGGAGGCGGTCTTTGAAGCCTTTGTCGCCAAACACCTTGCCCGACAACTCAACTCAGGCTTCGACCTGCGCCTTCAAACACGCAGCCTAAGGCTTGTCCGGCATAAGGAGCAGGACTGGTTTCAACTCAAGCCTGACCTACTGGTACAGGCAGCCAAAACCAACCGCTTGGTACTCGACACCAAGTGGAAGCTGATCGACGCAAAGAAAGCCAATAGCAAGGAAAAGTACGGACTAGATCAAAGCGACTTCTACCAATTGCAAGCGTACGGCCAGAACTATCTCGACGGAGACGGCGATGTGATCCTGATCTATCCAAAGACAGAAACCTTCAGCCAGCCCTTGGCAATATTTGGCCTTCCCAAGTCACCTGGCCTGCGCTTGTGGGTACTGCCATTTTGCCTAGACACCAAGCAAATGCTATTACCGCCTTGCGACAGCCTCGCCTCGTTTTTCTCACAAGACACCTAAATAGCCAATGCTCATACCACTGGGAGAGGCGCACTCAATCATCAACCGCTACCTTTTAAGCTGCTGTCTGGCCTCACGTCAGCAGCAGAGCTTAAACCATCGGTCGACCAGGGCTCCACAGGCACCATGCTAGCACCTTGCGCGCTGGCAACCCTTCGGATCACCAGCGCGAACTTGAGCCATCAACCTCAACCTACCTGAGGAGTTACGCTCGCCCGGGAATGGACCGATTAGTCATGCCGGAAACCTTCCTTACCAGCCCCTTACGCAAGCAACGAGCGCCTACTGGCTTGAGCCGCAAATGTTGATCATTCTTGACCAGGTAACGCATGGCGTAATGCACGTTACCCCGCGCGCTCAGGTCACGCCTGTGGATCAGGCCAATCCCCAGCCTGTCTTGATGTTTATCTTTTTCGAGGTTGCAGTTGTTGAAGCAGCCCTGACCACGGGTGATGCGCTGCCACAGCTCTCCGATCCGCTGTGCCCTGTAGATGTCGGCACTCACTTCAGCGCCGTTGAAGAAGAAAGCAGCATGAATGTGATACCCACGATCCTCGCCTTGTTCAACACTGCAGATGTAGCCGGTTTCATGATCGAAAATCAGGTTACGTTCACGCTCAGCAATCAACCGGTTCAGGTCGTCGAATACGTGCTCCACACGCAACCTAGCTTGGGCCTCAGTTCGGTAATACAGATCAATCCTGACCACGCAGGTACGGGCATAGCGATCAAGCACGGCATCAACGTAGCGGCCGATCTCGATCTCTTGCTGAATCGCCTGGTAGCGATGGTCGTGTTCCCTACGTTTGAATCTCTTTTGGGTGAGGAGAGTTCGGATGCTCTTGGTCAGCTCGTTCAGCGCCTCGCTGATGCTCAGATAGCGCGTTTCACTCTCGTTCAAGCAGGTAATGCCAAAGGGACTGCGCTCAACCCCAATGGCCTGGCAGGCTTCCTGAAAAAGGCTTAATTGCCAGCTGTGCTGGTACTCCGCATCACAATCGAACAGCGCGACCATCTGCACGATCCCATCAAAGTATTTTGACAGCCTAGCTTCACTGACCTGCTCATCACCATGCTTTGAGTATGTGATTCGGAAGGCTTGGCTATCTGTATGCTGAATGGAGTTTATGAGGCGCTCAATCCGGATAGCGGTATCGGATTGAGATCGAACGGTGCTGGTGTTTCGCTTGGTCATGGTTGTGTACCTGATTGGGGGGTCGCATACCAGGTACGTGTTTTGTATTTTTTAACTGATGACCCAACCCATAGGCCGGGTAA
This sequence comes from Pseudomonas sp. FR229a, assembly GCF_030209115.1. Classification (NCBI taxonomy): domain Bacteria; kingdom Pseudomonadati; phylum Pseudomonadota; class Gammaproteobacteria; order Pseudomonadales; family Pseudomonadaceae; genus Pseudomonas; species Pseudomonas sp. FR229a. The sequence continues at coordinate 82,835 of NZ_JARVSP010000014.1, forward strand.
TAGAGCCCGTGTTGCCATTAGAGCTCAGGCTATTGTGTTGTTATAAATTGATAGCGTAGAGCTATATAACTAGATCCCGATCCAAGCCCCAGCGGCCATCCCAGGCTGGCCAAGCAATGGGGTGCAACATTGCCGAGCCTGCCGAGAGATTCACCGAGTTTCCTCCTGGGAGAGTTAGCTGAGAGCGCTGGGCTTTCCAGCGGCATAAATGCCATGACCAGCCTTAGCCGGTCATGGCGCAGATGGTCATTTTAGCTAGCCACGCTTAGGTGCTTGGTCGGGCGCAACGCAATCCCGTCAGCCAAGTCCCGCTCCTCGATCCTTGCCAGGATCCAGTCATGCACTTCGCTGTCGACCCAGCCGACGCAGCGGTCGCCCAGTGACACCGGTTTCGGGAAGGTGCCTTCCGCGATGTATTTGTAGATGGTCGACCGGGCAAGGCCTGTCGAGTCTATGACTTCTTTCAGACGGATGATCCTCATGAACGGGGCTCCTCGTAATCGTTCAGAGGATTGGCAGAGCCGGTAAAAAAACATTGAAGAACTGATCCGCAGGCTCCGCAGGCGCTCCTACGGTGCACCTTCAAGCTGTGTACGTACATACGTACAGCGCTCTGGTCCCGAGCGCTGACTCAGACCCTAGCCCACCTTGTGACTACCCGACCTCACTCAGAAACCGCCCGGACTCACGCCACGCCCAGCAGAACATCCGGCTTGAGTTTGTACATCAGATTAGTTTCCCCCAGATGCACTTTCGCCCGCCTGAGCGTGGCTAGCAAAGCCATGCTTCCTGTAGCGGCGTCCCGTCCTGAGCTCTCCTATTGCACAAGGGAAAGCTAAAAAAGACTCTGTAGCCTGCAATAACCTCAACAAACCCCAATGAAATCTGGTGATAACTAGACAATATTATTCTAGAATCGCTGTAGAATACTTATATAAATCAACAAGAATCTATCTAGAACACCATAGAATCAATGTAGAATTATCTAGATTTTGCCCCCATAGCCGCCCCTAGATCCGGATGAGATGACATGGAAATCAACAATCGCACACGCAATAAGGATGCGGACAGGCTGAGCGAGCTACTCCAAGAGCCTCATCAAAACCATCGCCACGACATCTGGTTGTGGCTGTTCCTCTATTACTACAAAGAGGCCAGGCTTGATCTCAGAACCTGCAACGGCCTCACCATGCGTGACGAGATAGCCAGGGCCCTGAGGAGCCAGAGGTTCTTCCAGTCCCGCATACCTAGACAGAAGGACCTATTCCTACTTCCAAACGAAAAGCTGGACTGGATCGAAGAGAATGAACGGCAGCACCGGTGGCTGATCCGCGAGATCGAACAGATGACTAACCTGCGCCTGCATCGCGACCTAGTCCACCTCACTGGCAGGGATCGCCTCATCGCCATGGTCGACCTTTGGGATGTCGATATTGCTGAGAAGGCATCCCAGATCGATGACCTTCACCGTGACTGGCGTAGGCACAAGTCGAAGGACATCGAGTTCGAGTGGTTTGCCGATAAAAAGGAGAGCGAAAGGCGCTGTGTTTGCGCCTGGGAATGGCTTGAGAAGAAGCATCTGTCCCCGCTATCCAGGCAAGCGCCAATCAGCAACCACCAAGAGCTGCTGATGTTCTTCGACCAGGCTGATATAGGCCGTTACGAACGGGCGGCGATGATTCGAGAGATCAAGAAGCGATGGAGCCGTAAGCAGTTCGACGAACGCGCCGCAGACAAGAAGCAGGTCAACGTCATGCTCTCGAAAGCAGTGATCGCTCAGCTTGATGCGCTAGCTGAGACGCGTGGCGTCAAACGCGCTCAAATCATTGAGAACCTGGTGAGGATGGAGGCTGAGTCTGGCTTATACCTCGCCGATGTTTGAATACAGCTCCACCGGCAGAGACCACGAGATCAGCCACAAGGAGCGCCACGGCCCCCTGAGCTCAAATCCAGTCACTGGGCATTCCAAAATGTATTCCAATCAAATATCAAACCGAATTTTTCACATATATTTCAACAAGATAGCTAATCATTTCAGATTACCCCGGCTCTAAAGACGTTCACGGACGTCTATTTTTGTGCCTAGAATCCAGTAAATACGGGGGAGTTTAGGGCCATTGAGCTCCGCAGCGCCTCATACAGATCCATTTCGAAAGGTATTCCCAGCCCGTGGCCGGGAAAGTTTTGACTACACAAATTGCGATGGAATGCCTAGGGCAGCTCAAGTCAGATGCCTTTCAGACGTGAAAATTCAAAGCCGCAAGCCCAAGGACTTGCTCCGCACGACGTCAGGCTCCAATCCGAATCATATTTGAGGTTTTGACAGCGTGGATTGGCTGATCCTCACTCAAACTTCAACAACCCAATGGTTCACGGAGCGGCTATGACTTGGGAGCTGAGGCACGATCCAGAAGAGTACGTCTCAATCATCGCGGAAGTTTTCTATGACCCAGCCCGCCGCAAGAATGGTGTTCGACCAGCCAGCGGAGAGTCTTTTGCCCAGAACATGAAGATAGAGTGTTCTAGAGAAATCCGGGGCTATCCGGTAGGCACGAAGGTGCGCTTGAGGGTTGTGGAGACCAAAAAGGAGGACAGTCGGCCTTTCTTGTACAGCAGCTATAAGTGGGCACATGAGCTCGTCTAGCTGGTATCACTGGCCGGGCGGAATCCACTTTGATATTCACAGTTTGGCTAGATCCGTCCCGGACAACCTATAGCGAGATCATAGCTTCCCGCCACCGCCGCCAACTAAAGCAAACCGCTTTGTTGCAGAAACGCTTTAGCCACCCCCTCAATAGCCTCCCGCCCCACATCAACCCGCGAATTCAGCCCCGCAATCGTCCCGTCATCCAGCTTGGAAGAAAGCGCATTCAGCAACTCCCCAATCTTCGGATTCGCCTCAAGCACCTCTGTCCGAACAACCGGCGTCAACGCATAACCAGGAAAGAACCCCTTATCATCCTTCAACACCACAAACCCAAAAGCCGGAATCCGCCCATCCGTCGACAGCACCAACGCCAAATCAACCTGACCATCCCTAAGCGCCTGATACGTCAACCCACCATCCATCCGCACAATATTCTTCCGCTCGAATTCAAACCCGTACTCCTCCTGAAGAGGACGCAGTCCATCAGGACGTGAGAAGAACTCGGCATTCGACGCAAACTTGTACGATTCGCCCGCTTCGATGTTTTTTGCCAGATCGCTGATCGAGACGACGCCATCCTTTTCGGCGTCGACTTTGCGCATCGCTAGTGCGTAGGTGTTGTTGGCTTTGGAAGGGTTGAGCCAGGTGATGCCCTTTTGCGCATCGAGTTCGCTGATCTTTTTGTAGGTTTCCTCTGCGCTGAGTTTTTCGGTGACTTTGTTGTAAGTAATCAGGGAGGTGCCGGTGTATTCCCAATACACATCGACCTGGCCGTTCTCTTGTGCAGCGCGGAGTACCGATGAACCCAGGTCCGCGCGTTTATCGACCTTGTAGCCGTTGGCGCGCAGCAGTTGTGTGGTCATTTCGGCGACCAATTGTTGTTCGGTAAATTTCTTGCCGCCGACGACAATTTTGGTATCGGCAGTAGCGTTGCCGACAACACCGGCAACGAGACTAAGGCTGAAGATCAGACTGGCCAGGATTCGATAAATCATCGTGCACCTCATGTTATTGATTTAGGTGAAGGGTGTTCGGATTCATTGGCGTCCGGTCATGCGCAAGCCTCGGGAGACTGCAACGGTTTGAATCAAGCCGCAGCCCAGATCAACGGCGATTGCCAGGAGCGCGGTCGATACGGCGCCGGCGAGCATCATGCCGAAGTCGTTCAGGTCGATTCCGGTGAAGATCAACTCGCCCAGTCCGCCGCCGCCGACCAGGAAGGCCAGCGGTGCGGTGCCGACGTTGATCGCCAGTGCGGTGCGGATGCCGGCGAATATCACGTTCAATGCATTGGGAATTTCGACTTTCCACAGCGTTTCCCGTGGTGTCATGCCCATGGCTTCGGCTGCTTCGACCAAGTGCTGCGGCACCGCGCGCAAGCCTTCGTAGGTGTTGACCGCGACGGGGAGCAAGGTCGCGACAAACAAGCCGATGATGGCCGCGCCGCTGCCAACGCCGATCAAGCTCATGGCCAAGGCCAACAGTGCGAGCTTGGGAATTGCCTGCCCTACGTTCAGCACCTGCATGCTGGCCATGGCATAACGCTGGTTCGCCGGGCGGCTCATCCACACACCCAACGGAAGCGCAATGGCGATAGCCAACACGCCGCTGACGGCGACGATCTGCAAGTGCTGGACGGTCAGGTAGCTGATGTCACCCCAGTAGAACTGCAGTCCCTGCCAAAATCGGTTGAGTAAGTCGGCCATGGTCAGTGCACCGCCGGAGTGATGTTTTCAACCAGTCGCGCGAGGATGTCAGCCTGGTGCACATAGCCGACAAAGCGCCCGTCGCTGTCGTTGCAAAGCGCCCAGTCCTGGCCGCGACCGAGCAGTTGGGAGAGCACCTGGCGCAGGTCATCGCCCGGTTTGACGATGAGGTGCGAGTCCGCCGCGATGCCGCTGTTGCTGCCGACGATCTGCATGTGTTCGCGCGGCGCGATCTTGCTGACGACGTCCGCCGCGCGCAGCAGGCGCAAGCGTTTCATGATCCGATCACCGCCCATGAAGTTCGCCACGAAGTCGCTATTGGGCCGGGCCAGCAGATCATCCGAGCTGCCGAACTGCTGGATTTTGCCGTTGTGGAACAGGGCTACGCAGTCGGCCATCTTCACCGCTTCGTCGATGTCGTGGCTGACGAACAACACGGTCTTGTTGACGAGGCGCTGGATGCGCATGAACTCGTCCTGGATCACTTCGCGGTTGATCGGGTCGATGGCGCCGAAGGGCTCGTCCATCAGCATCACCGGCGGATCCGCAGCCAGCGCCCGCGCTACGCCGATGCGCTGCTGTTGCCCACCGGACAGCTCACAGGGATAGCGCTTGAGAAACTTCGCCGGATCCAGCGCGACCACTTCCAGCAACTCGGCGGCGCGTTTACGGCTTTTGCTCTTGTCCCAGCCCAACAGATTGGGCACGACGCAGATGTTTTCCTCGACGGTCATATTCGGGAACAGGCCGACTTGCTGGATCACATAGCCGATGGAGCGTTTGAGGGTGACGCTGTCCAGTTCGGAGGTGTCGCGACCATTGATTTTGATCGTGCCGGACGTCGGCATGATCAGTCGGTTGATCATTTTCAGCGTCGTGGTTTTGCCACAGCCGGACGGCCCGAGCAGTACGCAGATCTGTCCCTCTTCGACATTGAATGAGACATCTTCTACCGCCGTGACAGCGCCGAATTGCTTGTTCAGGTTCTCGATCTGGATCACGTCGTCGCTTCCTTCATTCGGCCGGTGGCCAGTTTGTTCTTGTTCAAGCCGTTGGGCGTCAGCAGGCGCTGCAAGCCGTACAGCGCATAATCGGCGGCGATGGCGATGACGCTGATGACGATCGCACCGGCCAGAAGCTGTCGAGTATCCGATTGCGCGATGCCGCGAATGATCAGGCTGCCGAGGCCGCCGGCGCCAATGTAAGCGGCGATGGCTGCGATGCCGATGTTGATGACGGTGGCCATCCTCACGCCGGCCATGATCAGCGGCACCGCAATCGGCAGCTCAACCTTGCGCAGTCGTTGCCCGGTCGACATACCCATGCCGATGGCGGCTTCACGCAAGGCGGGGTCGATGTTGGCGATCGCCGTGGTGGTGTTGCGGATGATCGGCAACTGGGAGTAGAGAAACAGCGCAATGACCGCCGGCACCACGCCGATGCCGTAGCCGATCTGCGAGAGCGCCGGAATCATCAGCCCGAACAGCGCGGCGGAGGGAATGGTCATCAGAACCGCGGCGAAGGCAAGGACCCAACGGCGTGTTCTGGGGTGCTGGGAGATGAAGATCCCCACGGGCACGCCGGTCAGAATTGCCAGCCCCACCGCTACCGCCACGATGAACAGGTGCTGGCCGAGTAGCAGACCGATCAGCCCAGCGTTTTCCAGAATGAAACTCAAGGTTTCCATGAGGGTTGTGCCTTCTGTACGTCATTGTTGTTTTTATCGGTCGCGCATCTGGAGTGAACGCCGTGTCTGGACGAAACAGTACCGCGCCGGTGCAAGCACTCTGAGCTTGGAGTTCGACGATTTCTATCAAAAAATCGACGTGACGCAACCAGCTCGCATGAAGTGCAACGCTTTGCAGTGATGGCAGATCGCTGTAGGCGCGGTCGTCAAATGAACAGGCTCGCCGGAGTTCTTCGCTTGGCGGGCCAAGTCATTAGCTAGCTATGGGATTTTGCGGAGTGAGTGGTCCGGAGGTTTTATGGTGAATGTTCCGTGTAAAGGAATCAGGAGTGAGCATCATCAAATTTCCGCCGCTCTTCTCCGGGCGTACAGCCCCAGACACGACGGTATGCAGCACCCAGATGGGATGCCGAAACGAACCCGCAGCTGTAGGCAATCGACGCAATGGGCTGGGTACTTTCACGCAGCAACCGCCGTGCTTCGTTCAACCGCAGCTCCAGATAGAACTTCTTCGGCGTCATGCCAAAGTGCTGATGCCACAGACGTTCGAGTTGCCGATGGGAGAGATTGCAGCGGTCGGCAATTTCTTCGATGCCAACGATGTTCTCCAGATTGTTTTCCATGAACGCGATGGCGGCGGTCAGCCGGCGATCGTGGATGCCGAACCGCCACTGGATCGACATTCGCTGATGCTCTTCCGGCGCACGTATCCGGGCGTGCAGAAATTGCTCGGCGACACTCGCCGCGAGCTGATTACCGAAATCGAGCGCGATCTGCGCCAGCATCAGGTCAATCGCCGCCGTACCTCCGGCACAGGTCCAGCGGTTGTCATGGTTGACGTAGAGCTCTCGGGTGACTTCGATCGTCGGGAATTCTTCGGAGAACTGACCGATGGATTCCCAGTGCAAGGTACAGCGCTTGCCCTCCAGTAAACCGGCACGGGCGAGGATGAAAGTGCCGGTGCTCAGCGCTCCTACGGTAATCCCGCGCGAGGCGGCACGCTGGAGGAAACGCAGGATTTTCGGTGGTTTCTGATGCTCGATGTCCAGGCTCGCCAGAACGAACACGCGATCCAGTTCCGGCGCCTGATCAACCGGCACAGTGTGGATTTCGATGCCGCTGCTGGAGCTGACCGGTCCGCCCGTTTCAGTCAGCAGAGTCCACTCATAAAGCGGTTTGCCGGACAGCCGATTGGCCGCACGCAGCGGCTCACTGGCACCCGCCAGCGCCATCATGGAGAACTGCGGGAGAATGAGCAGCCCGATTCGCTTGGTCGTACAGTTATTCACAGACGTCGCTGAATCGATGGGGGCTGTCATCGCCAGATCCTTTCATGGGGCCAGCCGTTCGAGCGAACGGCTTTCGACCCGCATGTTAGGGGCTGGGCACGCATTCAGCCAGACAGGACAAGCCCCGCGAGGCTGGGGAATCGCTGCGAGACCTCGATATCCGAGGTCTCGCAGGAGAATGGCGAGCGGATCAGGCCCGCGCGCGGATGGCTTCGTCGATGCTCTGGATCATCGATTTGAACACCGGGTGGTCGGCCTGATTCTGCTGACCATGCTGCATCTTCGAAATGATCAACGCGTGCGGGCCGGCATCGCCCGGATAGTTTTGATGCAGACGCACGGACTCCGACGGCATGTGCAGAGTGTTATCGGCGCCATGGATGATCAGCGCGGGCGGGAAGCCTTTTGCGCCTTCGATGGCTTGCTCCGGGTCATATTGCACGTAGGACTTGTAGGATTTCGCCGTCACGTGGGTGCAGCCCGGCCAACGATCCGCGCCGCCGGCTTCGGTGTAGCCACCCAGTTGTTGGTCGACATAGGCCTGGGTTTCAGGATCCAGTGGGTAGTAACCGAGTCGGGTCTCATCGGTGCCGGTGTCGAACGGCGGGATCGGCGCGTCATCGGCGAGTTGCGCGATGGCCGCATCCGCTGCCGCCGGATCTGCGCGCAAGGCCTGCAGTTTGCGGATGTTGGTATAGCTCATCGGCACCCAGAAGCGGATCTGTTCGGCGCCGGCCGCGGCGAGTTCAGCCACCGCTCCAAGGCTTGCCACCGAGCCCATCGCCCACGATGCGACTACCGGCATCTCACCGAAATTTTCCCGCGCCCACGCAACGGCCCCCAACACTTCATCTTTCTGGTCTTCGAGTATGACGTTGGTGATGACTTTATCGCCGGACTCGATGGTGTTACGGATGTGCTTGTTGGAAAAGAAGCCTGCCACGTCGTACGTCATGACCCGATAACCAAGGGCCGCCAGGGCGCGACCGAACAGTTGGCCGTACATCGTGACTCCGCCGGTGAAGCCGGAGTTGAAAATTACCGGTGGCAGTTTTTGCGACGCAGCATCGCGTTGTTCCGGCTGAAATACCGTGCCTTTGAGGCTGAGTGTTTCATCGCCGTAGTTGACGCTGAAGGTGATGTCTCTTGTTGTAATGTTCGTCATTTCTGAGTGATCTCGAAGTGAGAGGTGTGGGCGTAGATCAACTTGCCAACTGGCCAGACGCTCCTCGCAGAAGTTGGCCAACAGGAATTTCGGTTACTCGGGAAACATGCAGGGCAACGGCATCAACAAAGTTGAACGCCTTTTCCAGATTGAACCGCTCGGAATACTTCATCCCCTCGTTGTCTGTTCCGACATGAGGGGCATCGGTGGCTTCCAGCAGGATCTTGTCTGCGCCGACTGCGCGGACGATTTGCGTCACGAAACGAGCGGTTTCTTCGGGACGGCTGCTGGTTCGATAGCCGGGCCCCTTGAAGCACACGTTGCCGCGTACGCTGGCTTCGGCAAGCAGCGCGATCCAGGCAGGCTCGGTGATGCCCCGCTCGGGGTGGCAAGTGCCAAGGTGATCGATGACGACCCGCACATCGCAAGGGATCTGGCGCAGTACGCGCAAATTCGTCTCGGCTTCTTTCGCGTAAATGTGCAGATGTTGATGCGGTTGCAGGCATTGATAAAACGCCAGCCATTGCTCATCGCTGAACTGGGTGGGAGAAACGCTTTCCGGCCGTGCATCGTGCAAAACGATGCGGGCGCCAATCACCTGTGGGTGCGAGAGCCGTTCTTTCGTGGCGTAAGCCGGGTCTGCCTTGATCGTCCCCACCAATCTCACGCCGCCGTAGCGCTGAGGGTCGACTGCCTGAAGATTCTTGAGTTCGTCAAACGAGGCAAATACGTTTTTCGAGTCCGGCAGAATACTGAGATGGACGTTATTGATCAGCGTCGGAGCAATACCGGCAGCCATCAGGTTATCTAGATAGGCTGTCAGCGAGTGCGGCTCAGGTAATGCATAAGGCAGCGCAGTGGACACTCGGCGCAGGTCTTGCGAAGTAAAAAAATGAACGTGACTGTCTGTTCTTTCAATCAACGGCAGCATGATTTTTGTTTCCTGCATTTGTGCGAAAACAATAATCGCCGCCAGTCTTTCGTCGCTCCCGCCAACTCGACGTCTAGTATCAAAATTCCGCCATGCGCGATTTTGTGAGCAAAGATGTTCTGAAAATCATCGCTTGGTTTTGAGGGCATTGAAGCCGTTAGCGGTTTATGGGTAGCGGCCCGTCAGAAAGCATGGCGAAAAATTGATGCGCCTGTTTCGACATGAATTTTTCTTCACCGCACCCCGCCCCGCAAACCGATAAAATCCCCCTGCTCATTCAAGAAACTACGGTTCGCCCGCGCTCCTAGCGGGCTTTTTTTCGCCCATCATTTCCCCGCACCTTGCCGCTCCCCACCATATTGCGCGACTCTGCCTGCAGATCCCTCGCCAAGGAGCGCTCGATGCCGCTGTTATCCCTGCCCTGCTCGCGCCTGACGCTGGCGATCCTCTCCCCCGATCAGGCCGAGCTCGAAAGCGCTTTCTACCAGCGCAACCAGCGTCACCTGGCGCGCTGGTCGCCCATCCGCACTACCGACTACTTCTCCACCGCCAATATCCGCCGTCGCCTCGAGATCCAGGCCAGCGCCTTCGACGCAGGCCTGGCGATGCATTTCGCTCTGCTGTCGCCAGACAATCAGCAGATGATCGGTGCGTGCAATTTCAGCGGGATCATTCGTGGGGCGTTTCAGGCGTGTTATTTGGGTTATCACATCAATGAGGCGCATCAGGGGCAGGGTTTGATGCAGGAGGGGCTGGAGGCGGGGATTGGTTATATGTTCGATGTGCAGAATCTGCATCGGATCATGGCCAATTACATTCCGGGCAATGAGCGCAGTGCGCGTTTGCTTGAGCGTTTGGGTTTTGAGCGTGAGGGCTATGCGAAGGCGTATCTGAACATTGCCGGGCGTTGGCAGGATCATGTGCTGACGGCGCTGGTCAATCCGGGGTTCGAGGCGTCGGATCAGCGGTGGTCGCGGCGCCTCGGTTGAGTTGCGCGAAACCTGTCAGACAAAAATCCTTTCAGCTCTCGGGTTTGCGGCCGATACAGACCTGCTAACACCCCTGCTGGCTCAAAAGAACAACAATCTTCCAGCTTAACTGACGACCAAGAAACCCAACGTTTCTGGAGGATTTGCATGAATAGCTGGTTCGGTAACATCAGCGTGAACATGAAACTCGGCCTGGGCTTCGGCCTGGTGCTGGCCCTGACCTGCATTCTGGCGCTGACCGGCTGGACCAGCCTTGGTAGCCTGATCGACCGCAGCAACTGGATGAGCGACATCACCCAGCTCAACGCTGGCCTGACCAAACTGCGCGTGGTGCGCCTGCAATACATGCTGACCAACGGCGACGAAACCGCCGCGCAGAATGTGCAGACCACTCTGGAAAGTTTCGCTGCGCAGCAGCAGGCGCTGATCAGCAAATTCAAGAGCCCGGAGAACGTCGCGCTGCTCAAGCAGCAGGCCGCGACCATCGCTGAATACCAGACCTCGCTGAACAAAATGCGCAACGCCTATCGCACCGGTAACAGTGCGCGCGACACCATGAGCGTCAACGCTCAGACCGCGTACAACCTGATCGAATCGATCAGCCAGCGCGTGCAGCAGATGGAGTTGAGCGATCAGCGTTTCGAGCAGTTCCAGGCTGTCACCGCTGCCAAGGAAGCGTTCATCCTCGCGCGTTATGAAGTGCGTGGTTACACCGCGACCAGCAACGCCGAGACCGAGCAGAAAGCCGTCGGCCAGATCGATGCGGCCATCGCCAGCCTCAAACCGTTGAACGCGCAATTTGCCGCGACTCAGCAGGATGCCCTGCGCCAATTGGAAACCGCGCTGACCAGCTATCGCAGCGCGTTGATGGCGTACAAGAACGCCAACACCGATGCCGTGCAGGCGCGGAAGGAAATGACCGATCAGGGCACCACCATCGTCGCCCTGAGCGAGCAGCTGTACCAGATTCAACTTGATCGTCGTGACGCTGAAAGCGCCCAGGCGCGCACCTTCCAGTTGATCAGCACGTTGCTGGCGCTGTTGGTTGGCGTGATTGCGGCGGTGATCATCACCCGTCAGATCACCCGTCCGTTGCAGGAAACCCTGGCCGTGGTCGAGCGCATCGCCAGCGGCGACCTGACCCAGAACGTCACCGTCACCCGCCGCGACGAGCTCGGCGTGTTGCAGCAAGGCATCGCGCGCATGGGCGTGACCCTGCGCGACTTGATCAGTGGCATCCGCGACGGCGTCACGCAGATTGCCAGCGCCGCCGAAGAACTCTCGGCGGTGACTGAACAGACCAGTGCTGGTGTGAACAGCCAGAAAGTCGAGACCGATCAGGTCGCCACTGCCATGCACGAAATGACTGCCACCGTGCAGGAAGTTGCGCGCAATGCCGAAGAAGCGTCGCAAGCCGCTGCCGCTGCGGACGGCGAAGCTCGTGAAGGCGACAAGGTGGTGAATGAGGCCATCGCGCAGATCGAGCGTCTGGCCAGCGAAGTGGTGCGTTCGACCGAAGCGATGAGCGTGTTGCAGCAGGAAAGCGACAAGATCGGCAGCGTCATGGACGTGATCAAGGCTGTCGCCGAACAGACCAACCTGCTCGCGCTCAACGCCGCGATCGAAGCCGCGCGTGCCGGTGAAGCCGGGCGCGGTTTTGCCGTGGTCGCCGATGAGGTGCGTGGTCTGGCTCAGCGCACACAGAAATCAACCGAGGAAATCGAAGGTCTGGTCGCCGGTCTGCAGAACGGTACCCAGCAGGTTTCTGCAGTGATGAACAACAGCCGCGCGCTGACCGACAGCAGCGTCGCCCTGACGCGCAAGGCCGGCGCCTCGCTGGAAAACATCACCCGCACGGTGTCGAACATCCAGTCGATGAACCAGCAGATCGCTGCGGCGGCTGAACAGCAAAGTGCAGTGGCTGAAGAGATCAGCCGCAGCATCATCAACGTCCGCGACGTGTCCGAACAGACCGCCGCAGCGAGTGATGAGACGGCAGCGTCGAGTGTTGAACTGGCGCGGTTGGGTGGTCAGTTGCAGCAGATGGTCAGCCACTTCCGCGTTTGATTTTGGTTTTGCGCTGTAGCTGAAACCGAATCGCGAGCAGGCTCACTCCTACAGGTCCCAGGTCGAACACAAAATCTGTGAACACCTCGGAAACCGTGTAGGAGTGAGCCTGCTCGCGATTGCGGTGGATCAATCAAATCACCGTTGCCTGACACTCCGCATTCGCGAGCAGGCTCGCTCCCACATTTTGGATTTGCGTGCCACGCTGGATTCTGAGCACACCGCAGATCCCTTGTGGGAGCGAGCCTGCTCGCGAATGCGGTTTAAATGACAGAGCAGATTTTCAGACCTGCCACGGATTGATCACTTCAATCCCGGAAAACTCGAAATCCCGAACATTACGTGTAGCAATCGCAGCTCCGTGGCCTCGGCAGATCGCTGCGATTTGCGCATCGGCCATTGCAATCCCCCGCCCCTCCGCCTCTGCATCGGCGACCAGCGTCGCGTACTCGACGGCCGCGTGCGCATCGAATGGCAAAATCCGCCCGGCAAAATCCTCTTCGAACATTGCCAACGCGTGGGCCTGGAGTTTTTGTTTGCGCTTGCCGGAAGGTAATCGAGCGATGCCGTGCAGTATCTCCGCCACAGTGATCGCGCTGATGGCCAGGTCCATGGCCGGTTGCGCATCCACCCAGGCCAGCACTTGAGCCTCGGGTTCGATGCGCATGAATTCGGATAGAACGTTGGTATCGAGCACTATCATTCAGAGAAGTCCACACCGACCGGTTTCTCTGCACGCGCAGGCAGCTCGAGGTCGACTCCGCCCTCGGCGCTGAAACGCTGGTGAATCCGACTGCCGAGCCCTCCGGCACGATCAACCTTGGTGAGCGCTCGGCCCAGAATCAGCCGAGCTTCTTCTTCCATGGAATGTCCATTGTGTGCAGCGGTAATGCGCAGCTGCTCCTTGAGCGTCTCGTCAAGGTTTCGAATAGTGATGCTAGCCATGTCGCCCTCCTGCAATCAATGAAATCATTGATTGCAGGCTAGCATATTCAGGTCTGATTGAAGTGAGGCCCGCCGAACGGCAGTGCCATCTCAAATACACCGGGATGCCCTTGTAGGAGTGAGCCTGCTCGCGATAGCGGTGTGTCAGTAAAAGGCAGGCTGACTGAAACACCGCTATCGCGAGCAGGCTCACTCCTACAGGGGATTTGTGGTGTGCTTTTTACGCGGGATACCCGGTGATTTTGCGGATGCTTTGGTACAGCGGTTTGAGCTGCCGGTACATGCGCAGGTAGACGTCTTTGTACAGTTGCTGGTAGATCTTCTGCGCCTCGGGTTGTGGGTTAAAGACCGCGCCAACCCGAGTCATCGCCGCAATGGCCGTGGAAAAATCCCTGTGCAATCCCAACCCCACCGCACAACAAATCGCCGCCCCCAACCCGGACGCTTCATACACATGCGGGCGCTCGGCCGGCAGGCCGAAGATGTTGGCGGTCAGTTGCATGGCGGCGTCGCTTTGTGAGCCGCCGCCGGCGACGCGCAGGCGTTTGATCGAGACCTTTGAGCGTCGCTCGATGTTCTCCATGCCTTGGCGTAGCGCGTAGGCCAGTCCTTCGAGAATCGCGCGGTAGATGTGCGCGCGGGTGTGCACGTCGCCGAAGCCGATCATCGCGCCCTTGGCTTCCACGCCCGGCTCGCGGATGCCCGGTGACCAGTAGGGTTGCAGCATCAGGCCCATCGAGCCCGGTGGCACTTCGTCGACCAGGGCGTCGAAGAGTTGCTCCGGTTCGATCCCTTGCGCTTTCGCCTGTTGCATCTCGCGCAGGCCGAACTGGTTCTTGAACCAGCTGACCATCCAGTAGCCGCGATAGATCATCACTTCACAGTTGTACTGATCGGGCACGGCCGAGGGATACGGCGGGATCAGCGGGACGATTTCCAGGTAGCGTGAGCGCGTGCTGGTGATGGTCGCGGTGGTGCCGTAGGACAGGCACACGGTGCTCGCATCGACCACGCCGGAGCCGATCACTTCGCAGGCCTTGTCCGCGCCAGCGGCAATCAGCGGTAGGCCTTCGGGAATGCCCGTGTGGCGAGCGGCTTCGGCTGTGATGTAGCCGAGGGTTTCGCCGGGTTTGTGCAGGGTCGGCAACTGCTCGGGGCGCACCGCCAGCGCCTGCCATTTCCAGTCACGCGGGGCCGCCCATTTCAGCCGTTTGAAGTCGAAGGGCAGATAGCCGACGCAGCAGCCCACGGAATCAACGAAGCGCCCGCACAAGCGATGGGTGAGGAAGCCTGAAAGCAGTAAATACTTGTCGGTCGACGCCCACACCTCGGGTTGATGCCGGGCGATCCAGTTGGCCTCGGCCTGGGCGCGAAAATAATCCACCGTCGCTTGGGCGCCGACCAGTTTGAACAGCCAGCCCCACGGCCCTTTGATGCCGCCCTCGACTTCAGTCTGACGTTGATCGAGCCAGACAATTGCCGGGCGCAGCGGTTTGCCCTCGGCGTCGACATTGATCACGGTGCCGCGCTGAGTGGTCAGGGACACGCCGGCAATCTGCGCACGGTCGATGCCGGTCTGCTGCCAGAGTTGCTGACAGGCCTCGCCGAGTTTCGCCCAGTAATATTCCGGGTCCTGCTCGGCCCAACCGGGTTGCGTCGAGTAGTACGCTTGCAAGTCGACTTTGCCTTTGCCGAGCAGATTGCCCTGCAGATCGAAGAGCAACGCACGCACGCTCTGGGTGCCGTTGTCGATGGCCAATAGGTATTTCATGGCGTGATCTCCGGCAAGCCGTGATCGCGCAGCCACAGCAAACGATAGCGCTGGATTTCCGCTTGCCAGCGCTCATCGTTCCAAGCCAATCGTGGCTGGCAGGGCGTGCGGATCGCCGGCAAATAATCCTCGCCACCGCGCGGCAGCAACAGGCCCAAACGGGTGCGGCGCAGCAGCAAATCATCCAGGTGCAGAATCATTTCCGCCTGGCAGGCAAACGCCAGCTCTGCCCACAACGTGTCGGTGGCGCCAACCGTTTCCAGACCGAGTTCGCCAAGCAATTGCGCCAGCCTCGGCAGGTCTCGACCGTGACGCCCGGCCAAGCGTCGCCATTGATTGCCGCTCAGTCCCGCAATCGTCAGCGGCGGCACAGCGGCGAACACCGGCGCACCGTCGTCGACAAAAGGACGCCCAAGCATCGCCGCACAAGCCTTGAGCACTTCGATCGCTTGCGGGCGAAATGTGGTCAGTTTGCCGCCGGCCAACGTCACGCAACCGGGCTCCTGCCACAGCACATGTTCGCGGGTTTCGTTAGATGGTTTGTCTTGATGCGCACCCGCCGCGCTTCCGACCACTGGACGCACGCCTGACCAGGTCGACAGCACATCGTCGACGCCTATTTCGGCGCCGGGAAATTGCTGCTGGCACGCGGCGAGCAGGTAGTCGAGTTCGTCGCTGGAAATGCGCGCGCTGTGGTCTAGGTCTTCGCGGTGATCGAGGTCCGTGGTGCCGACCACCGTCGCGCCTTCCCAGGGAAAAACAAACACCGGACGCCGATCGCGCTGATGCAGAAAAGTGAACGCCTGGGCCACCGGCAAGCGCCAGCCCGGCAGTAACAGATGACTACCGCGCAACGGTCGCAATTGCTTCACAGCTTCAGCGGGACGCAAGCGCTCAGCCCATGCACCCGTGGCCACGGCCAACACAGCGGAGCGCAGTTGCAGCGTCGTGCCGCCCTCGCAATCCTCAACCCGAACCCCACACACCCGCCCGTCTTCACGCAGCAGTTGCGTGACCCGCACAGCATTGATTGTCACCGCGCCATCGGCCCGGGCCTCGCGCAGTACGCGCATCACCAGCCGCGCGTCATCGGTCAGTGCATCGACAAAACAGCTGCCGCCGAGCAAACCGTTTTCCTTCACCCCCGGCGCGAGAAAACGCAGTTGCAGCGCGTCATGAAAACCATGGTTGCGCCGCCCCGCCAGCGCGTCGTACACCGAGAGCAAGCCGCCCATGACGCGCGGCCCGGGAAAGCCGCCGCGATAGTGCGGCATCATGAAACTCATCGGCTCGACCAGCCCCGGCGCTTCGTCAAGCAAGCGCTGGCGCTCGCGCACGGAATCGCGGGTCAGGCGCCACTGGCCCTTGGCGATGTAACGCAAACCGCCGTGGACCATTTTCGACGATCGACTGGACGTGCCCCAGGCAAAATCCCGCTGCTCCAGCAGCAGACAGCGCCAGCCCCGGCGCGCCGCTTCGCGGACAATTCCGGCACCGCTGATGCCGCCGCCGATAACGATCAGGTCCCAGGTTTCATCCGCCAGCGTCGGCAACATCTGCTCGCGCCATTGCGCGTTCCAGTTCGCCGTCATGGCCGCCACTCTGGCAACAGAGTGCCGGGATTGAGGCGCCCTTCCGGGTCGAAATGTTTGCTCAGCGCCTGCAACGTCTGCATCGCCAGCGGGCCTTTTTCCCGTAGCAGATAGGGCGCGTGATCCTTGCCGACGCCATGCTGATGACTGATGGTGCCGTGGTGGTCGACGATGGTCTG
Source organism: Pseudomonas sp. FR229a (assembly GCF_030209115.1). NCBI lineage: Bacteria > Pseudomonadati > Pseudomonadota > Gammaproteobacteria > Pseudomonadales > Pseudomonadaceae > Pseudomonas > Pseudomonas sp. FR229a. The sequence goes on from NZ_JARVSP010000014.1 coordinate 99,803, forward strand.
GCTGGCCGCGTGTTTGAGCGCCCGCCAGCGCGCCAGCGTCGCGGCATAGTCCGCCGCCGGGCGAAATACGTAGGTGGTGTAGATGCTCGAGCCTTCGCCATAAACGTGGGACAGGTGAGTGAACACATGCACGCGTTCGCCCTCGGCGGCCAAGGCGTCGCGCAGGCTGTTTTCGATGAGGCTGAGCAAGTGGTCGACGTTGCTCCAGTCGGTGGCCGTTTCGAGGGTGTCGACCACGTAACCGGCGTTCCACAGGTTCTCGCGCAGGTAAGGAAAGCGGAAGCGGTTCTGCGCCCACTTCTTGCCCAGCAGGGTGCCGGTGAACACGCCGCCGAAGGCTTTCAGATGCCGGCGCGCGTGTTTCAGCGACAGTGCGTTTTGCTGGCGATTGCCGGTGACGCCGAAAGTCAGCAGGCATTTGCCGTCGCCGGCACCGCGCAGCTTGAGGTACTTTTCCAGCCAGGCGATCTGCTGCGGATGACCGGCCAGCGCCAGTTGCGTTTCGGTTTCCACCGCGTTCGACAGGCGCAGCATCGACAGCGGCACGCGCGCCTGCGCCAGTTGGCGGATCGCTTGCAGCGCCTGCGGCCAGTCGGGCAGGAACACACCGTAGAAACGTTCGTCCGCCGGCAACGCACTGACCCGCACCTTGACCTCGGAAATGATCCCGAAACGGCCTTCGCATCCGAGGACCATTTCACGCAGATCGGGACCTGCCGCCGACGCCGGGAACGTCGGAATCTGCAGAGGCCCGGCGAACGTTTCCAGGGTGCCGCCGGCGAACAATTGCTCGATCCGCCCGTAGCGCAACGACTGCTGGCCGCTGGAACGACTGGCCACCCAACCGCCCAGCGTCGACAGCTCCCACGACTGCGGAAAATGCCCCAGCGTGTAGCCACGCGCGCGCAATTGGCTTTCCACTTGCGGCCCGCTGGCACCGGGGCCGAATGTCGCCAGCAGGCTCTGTTGGTCGAGGTCGGTCAGGCGATTCATCCGCACCAGCGACACCGTCAGCACCGGGCGCGCGGATGTCGGCGGATTGATGTGTCCGGCCACTGAAGTGCCGCCGCCATAGGGAATCAGGCACAGATCCTGATCATGGGCGAGCGCCAGCAATTGGCGGATCTGCTCGGCGGTTTCCGGAAATGCCACGGCATCGGGATACGTGCCCAGCGCACCTTCGCGCAACGCCAGCCAGTCCGCCAGGCTCTGGCCGCGCGCGTGCAGCAGACGGTCGTGAGTGTCGACGCTGTACAAGCGATGCGGCACCAGGCGCGAGGTCGGCACTTGCGCCAACGCCGCTGCCAATGTCGCATCGGGCAAAGCGCGGCCAGCGCCTAGGCGTTCGTGGAGAAACGTCGCGCCCTGAGCCGGCAGTTCCACCACCGTGCCTGCCTCTCCCCAGCCGTTCCAGCGTCGCATGCGTGTGTCCTTTTTTTGCCGTCAGATCAAGCTTGCATACTAGTCAGCGCTGGCAATCTGTCACGGTCGCATCCGGCCAGATCCTGTAGCGAATGGCGCCAAACGTCCGGGCATTTACTTTCGTCGGGCAATCCACTTACCTTGCGGCATTCATTCGCTCACGCGCCGTCGATCAAAGGACCGCGACCATGCCATCGCTCGGCTTCACTTCCGTTCCGCCGCTGCTCAAATACCTGCGCCACGCCGAACAGTTGGGCATGGCCATCGAGCCTGCGTTGGCGGCGGCCGGGTTGCAGGCGCAGCAGTTGAGCGACAACACCTTGCGCCTGCCGGGTGAGATTCACGAGCGCTTGCTGGACTATTTCTGCGAGCACTCGGGCGATGGCTTGTTCGGGCTGCACGCGGCAAATTTCGTCCTGCCCAATTCGTGGAGCGTACTCGGTTACATCACCATGAATTGCGCGACGCTGGGCGATGCGATGAGCCGGATCATGCCGTTCGAAAAACTCGTCGGCGACATGGGCGTCAGCCGCGCCGAGGTGCAGGGCGAGCACGTGCATCTGATCTGGACCTGCCGCTACGAGCGGCCACGGATTCGTCGGCATCTGGTGGAAAACGTGCTCGGTTCGTGGCTGCACTACGCGCGCTGGATCGCCGACACGCAGCTGTCGCCGGCCTGCGTATGGCTGGAGCATGCGCGGCCGGATGCGGTGACGCAGGCCGAGTACGAGGCGTTTTTCGGTTGCCCGGTGCTTTTCGATCAGGCGTATTCGGCGCTGGTGGTGCCGCTGGCGTATTTGCAGCTGCCGCTGCGTCAGGCCGATGCGCAATTGCTGCGAACGCTGGAAGAACATGCGATGGGGTTGCTGGCGACGCTGGAAGAGGCGTCGCTGGCGCAGCAGGTGAAGAACATCCTGCGCGGTTTGCTCAAGGAAGGTCTGCCGCGCAAGGAGCAAGTGGCGGAACAGCTCAGCGTCTCGGTGCGCACATTGCAGAGGCAGTTGCAGCAGGCCGGGACGTCGTATCAGCAGATTCTCGATGATCTGCGTCAGGAGTTGGCGGAGCACTATTTGCTCAACAGCACGTTGCCGATTCAGGACATTGCGCAGTATCTGGGCTTCACCGAACCGCGCTCGTTTCATCGCACGTTCAAGAGCTGGCGCGGGATACCGCCGGGGGAGTTTCGGCTGCGGAATCGGCGGTGAATGTGCCGGCCCTATCGCGAGCAGGCTCACTCCTAAAGGGATTTCTGGTGTATGCAAAATCCGCGTACACCGAAGATCAACTGTAGGAGTGAGCCTGCTCGCGATGAGGCCAGCCGCTACACCGCTTAAACAAGCTTTGCCGCAACTGTTTAAATCAACCCGGTATTCCGCGAAACCACCCACAATTCCTTGCGCCGCTGCCTACGCCTGCGCCAGAATCCGCCGGCTTGTGCGCCCCAGACCTCATCGCTACTGTGATTGCGTCACTGCCCATCAGTGATCGGGTTTAGTAGCCCGGAGTATTTGGGGTGCATCGTTCATCAGACAGTCAGGTCTCGCCTGAACTTCATGGTGGCTGTGCGCAGGGCGCTCTCGGGCGCGCCGGTTTCCCAGATCCCCGGTCTACTAACCTGCGCACAGCTGCCTCCACTTCCTTTAGTAGGGAAGCGGTGGCCAGCCAAAATGAGGATCTGGATATGTTCAAAGTAACCCCAAACCCGCCGACCACCGACCCGACGTCCCCCTACGAATCCCCCGAGTCCAAGAAATTCCACGAAGCCGCCGACCGCGCCCTCGATCATTACCTCGGCCCATCCAGCGCTGAATTCATGGCCCCGCCCTACAAATCCAACACGCTGTACATGGCCAATCCCGACGCCGACAACGAATCGCTGCTGGCCGATGCCTGCGAAACCCTGGGGTCGGCGACGGTGATGCTCAACGATCAGGCGGGGCTGGTGAACGGAGCGCAACGCAAGACGTTGCAGGGCATTGCGCAGATTGTGATGGTCGCGGAGATGGCAGTGAATCGGGTGCTGGATCGGTTGGTGCCGACTGATTGAGGATTTTTGGGGATGCGTTGCGGGCGGGTTTTATGGGGTGTCAGGGGTTGCCCTCACCCCAGCCCTCTCCCAGAGGGAGAGGGGGCCGACCGAGTTGTCTTGCGCTGTCCGTCGACCTGAAAGACCGAGTCGATTATGGATTCAGCACAGCACATTCAGGTCGGCGTAACTCCCGAGCATCCCCCAATCGGTCCCCTCTCCCTCCGGGAGAGGGCTAGGGTGAGGGGCTTTTGATCTCAGGCATGCAGATCAAAGACTGATCGCATTGGTAAACACCAACCGATTACCAAACGGATCAGCGATGGTCATGTCCTGACTGCCCCACGGCATCGCCTGAATCTGCGGATGGGAAAACGTATAGTCCTTGGCCATCAACTGCTGCTGAAACGCCTCCAGCTCATCGGTCTCGATACGCAGCGCGGAACCTGGGCACGCATCGCCGTGATGCTCGGACAAATGCAGCACACACTCACCGCGCGACACCTGCAGATACAGCGGAAAATTCGCTTCGAAGCGATGCTGCCAGTCGATCTTGAAACCGAGAAAATCGACGTAAAACTCTACAGCCTTGGCCTCATCGAAGATCCGCAGGATCGGGGTGGTTTTGCCGAAGCTCATGGGGTGCTCCCTGACTGATTGGCCCCACAGTGTAGACGGGGAGGATGTCAGCAAATCGGCCTGTTGATGGCTTTCTTTAATTGCACAGTGCCACTATGAGACACAGATCAAAAGATCGCAGCCTTCGGCAGCTCCTGCATTGGAATGCGATCTCTGTAGGAGCTGCCGAAGGCTGCGATCTTTTGGCGTCATTCGACTCAACGAAACCCTTCGCGCAGATCACCTTCGCGAGCCAGAAACCGCCCTGCCCTGCTCCCATTTGCCCGGCCGTCGCGATAACTCAAAACGCCGTTGACCCACACCCCGTCAATCCCCTGCGCCGCGCGCTGCGGATCGTTGAAATCGGCCACATCGCGCACGGTGTGCGGATCGAACAACACCAGATCGGCCCAGTGTCCTTCACGAATCTCGCCCCTTTCTTGCAAGCCAAAACGCGCCGCCGACAAACCGGTCATCTTGTGCACGGCGGTGTGCAGCGGAAACAGGCCGACATCGCGACTGAAATGGCCGAGCACCCGTGGGAAAGCGCCCCACAGGCGCGGATGCGGGAACGGGTCTTCCGGCAGTCCGTCAGATCCGACCATCGACAGCGGATGGGCGAGGATTCTTCGTACATCCGCCTCATCCATGCCGTAGTACACCGCGCCGGCCGGTTGCAGACGTTTCGCGGTTTCTTCCAGCGACAGTTTCCATTCGCCAGCAATGTCGATCAGGTCGCGCCCGCTGACTTCCGGGTGCGGTGTCGACCAGGTGATGGTGATGCGATGGGCGTCGGTGACCTGTTTCAAATCCAGAGTCGAGGAACTCGCCGCGTACGGGTAGCAGTCGCAGCCGACCGGATGGGTTTTCGCTGCCTCTTCCAAAGCTGCGAGCAATTGCGGACTGCGCCCCCAGTTACCGACGCCGGCGCATTTGAGATGGGAAATGATCACCGGTGATTGCGCGTGGCGGCCGATCTGGAACGCCTCGTCCATCGCCTCCAACACCGGGGCGAATTCGCTGCGCAAATGGGTGGTGTACACCGCGCCGAACGCCGTCAGTTCTTCGGTCAGTTGCATGACCTCATCGGTGGACGCGTTGAAGGCGCTGGCGTAGGCCAGGCCTGTGGATAAGCCCAACGCGCCGGCCTCGAGGCTGTCGCGCAACTGCTCGCGCATCGCACTGATTTCGGCGGGAGTCGCGGTGCGCAACAAGTCGTCGAGGTGATTGCTGCGCAGCGCCGTGTGGCCGACCAGCGCGGCGACATTCAGCGTGGGGTTGGCCGCTTCGACGGCGGCGCGGTAGTCGCTGAAACGTGGATAAACAAACGCTGCGGCAGTGCCGAGCAGGTTCATCGGGTCCGGCGGATTGCCCTTCAAGGTGACTGGCGAAGCGCTGATGCCGCAGTTGCCAACGATCACCGTGGTCACGCCTTGGCTGAGCTTGGGCAGCATTTCGGGTTGGCGGATGACCACGGTGTCGTCGTGGGTGTGCACGTCGATGAAACCCGGCGCCAGCACCCGGCCGGCGGCGTCGATTACTTCGGTGGCGCGGGCTTCAGGCAGATCGCCGATGCGCTCGATGCGACCATTGAGAATCGCCACGTCGGCCTTATAGCCGGGCGTGTTGCTGCCGTCGATAACCAACGCGTTGCGGATCAGGGTGTCGTACTGCATGTCAGTCTCCCAGCGGCAGGTGATCGTCGCCGCCACGGTATTCGTCGAGGGCGAGTTTGATTCGCCGCAGACGTTCTTGATTGTCTTCAGGGCTGGCCAGCGCCAGCTCGGTGGCGAGCACGTCGATGGCCAGCAGCATGCCGTAGCGCGCCGCCGTGGGTTTGTAGATGAACGAGGTTTCCGCGCCTTGCAGCGGCAGGACGACATCGGCCAGTTCCGCCAGTGGTGAATCGCCGCGAGTGATGGCGAGAATGCGCGCGCCGTAGTTGCGCGCCAGTTCGACCGTTTCCAAAAGCTCCGGGGTAATGCCGGTCAGCGAGCAGACGATCAGCACTTGCTCGGCATTGAGGCTGGCGGCGGTGACGCGCATCATTACCGCGTCATGACACACGGCGATCGGGTAACCGAGGCGCACCAGGCGCACCTGCAATTCATCGCTGCACAGGGTCGAGCAACCGCCCATGCCGAACGCATGAATCATCCGCGCCTGGCTGAGCAATTTCACCGCATCGGCAAAACGCGATTCGTCGAAACCGGCCAGATGCTGACGCAGCGTGGTTTCGATATCGCCGACGATTTGCCCGTAGAACGCCGACTGCTCAGGCGTGCCCGCCGGGTCGAGAAAACGGCTGCCCACGCCGCTGGCCTGGGCCAGTTGCAGGCGCAGGTCGCGCAGGTCGCGGCAGCCAACCGTGCGGGCAAAACGCGACAGCGTAGCGGTGCTGACTTCGGCGCGTTGCGCGAGGTCTTCGAGGCTGGCGCTCGCGGCAAAGCCGACATCGTCGAGCATCAGCCGAGCGATGCGGCCCTCGCCGGCGCTGAAGGAATCCTGGCGGGCGCGGATCTGGTAGAGGATGTCCATGGGCGGCAGGCTCCGGTTACAGCAGGTAGGAAAGGCCGACGGTCAGACCGAAAGCGACCAGCGAGATCAACGTCTCGAGCACGGTCCAGGTCTTGAACGTCTGTGCGACCGTCATGTTGAAGTATTCCTTGATCAACCAGAAGCCGCCGTCGTTGACGTGGGAAAAGATAACCGAGCCAGCGCCGGTCGCCAGCACCAACAGTTCAGGGTGTGGATAACCCAGACCAATGGCCACTGGCGCGACCACGCCTGATGCGGTGGTCATCGCCACGGTTGCAGAACCGGTGGCAACGCGCATCAGTGCTGCGAACAGCCAGCCCATGATCAGCGGCGACAGGTGAAATTCGTGAGCGAGGCCGACGATCTGATCGGTGACGCCGGCATCCACCAGAATCCGGTTCAAGCCACCGCCAGCGCCGACCAGCAAGGTGATGCTGGCGGTGGGCGCGAGGCATTCGTTGGTGAACTTGAGGATCGATTCGCGGTTGAAACCCTGAGCAATGCCCAGCGTCCAGAAGCTCAGCAAAGTCGCCAGCAACAACGCGATCACCGAATTGCCGATGAACAACAGGAACTGGTTGAACGCGCTGCCGGGAGTGGAAATCAGGTTGGCCCAGCCTCCGATCAGCATCAGCACCACCGGCAGCAGAATGGTCGCCATGGTGATGCCGAAACCCGGCAGTTTGTCGCGCGGTTCGCGCTCGAGAAATTGCTTTTCCAGGGGATTGTCCGCCGGCAATTGAATGCGCGGCACGATGAACTTGGCGTATAGCGGGCCGGCGATGATCGCGGTGGGAATGCCGATCGCGATGGCGTACAGCAAGGTTTGCCCGACAGAGGCCTGGTACGCCTGCACCGCGAGCATCGCCGCCGGGTGCGGTGGCACCAGCGCATGCACCACCGAGAGCCCGGCAACCATCGGCAGACCGACCATCAGAATCGACACGCCAACCCGCCGCGCCACGGTGAAGGCGATTGGCACCAGCAAGACGAAACCGACTTCGAAGAACAGCGGCAAGCCGACCAGAAACGCGATGCAGACCATCGCCCAATGCGCGTTCTTCTCGCCGAATCGCTCGATCAGCGTCCGCGCCATCTGCTCGGCGCCACCGGACTCGGCCATCATCTTGCCGAGCATCGTTCCCAACGCCACCACCAGCGCAATATGCCCCAACGTCTTGCCGACACCCGCCTCATACGCACCGACCACCGCCGACGGCGGCATCCCGGCCACCAGCGCCAGGCCCAGGGAAATCAGAGTGATGACAATGAACGGATTGAGCCGGTAACGGGCGATCAACACGATCAGCGCAATGATGGCCACGGCGGCGTATACGAGCAGCCAATAGCCGAAGGAAGGCGTCATGCGGTACTCCTCGAAAGGGTCACGTTCGAATGGGTTGTGAAACTCATAAATCATTTCGAGATAGAGATTTCAAACCGCATGAAAGTAATTTTCGTGGAGAGACAAGGTGTGTCGCTGGTGAGTATGTGCTGTCGTGATTAATGAAAATCGGAGGGCGGGATTTTCATGCCTTTCCAGATCACCACATAAACCTGTGGGAGCGAGCCTGCTCGCGAAGGCGGCGTCACATTCCACAACTTCATTGCCTGACCCAGCGCATTCGCGAGCAGGCTCGCTCCCACAGATTTTGATCGCATTCCTCCAGACAGAACGCGGTCACCTGTAGGAGTGAGCCTGCTCGCGATAGCGGTGTGTCAAAACAAGATCATTTGACTGACACGACGCTATCGCGAGCAGGCTCACTCCTACAGTTTTTGATCGCATTCCTTCAGCTACATCTCAACCAACCTGTGGGAGCGAGCCTGCTCGCGAAGGCGGCTTCACATTCAACATCTTCATTGACTGACCCACCGCATTCGCGAGCAGGCTCGCTCCCACAGTTTTGATCGCATTCCTCCAGACAGAACGCGGTCACCTGTAGGAGTGAGCCTGCTCGCGATAGCGGTGGGTCAAAACAAGATCATTTGACTGACACGACGCTATCGCGAGCAGGCTC